>CACYGB010000137.1 GCA_902773895.1 uncultured Eubacteriales bacterium | reverse complement strand
CGGGCGTTCTCCCGCAGAGGAACCACGCAATCAAAGCCAGCGCTCTTCATGGCCTGCGCCCACCAGGCGTTGTCGCCGCTGATGGCGGATACATCCAGCATGGCAATGTTCATATCGGCATGCAGCACGTCTGCAATGCCGCCAAAGGGCAGCCCCGGCCGGTATTCGCCGCCCTTCATCGCCCCGTTATAGATGCGAGTTGTGGGCACAAAGGCCCCGCCCACCGTCAGCGTAAGCGTACGCCGCACACCGGGCGCCTGGGTAGCCGCCGGCTGCGCCGTCATTGGCGGAGCGGTAATCATAGGCGCTGTTTCATCCATCACGGCAGGCGCCTGGGTGAAGGCGATCGCCGTCACAGCAGGTGCTTCTGTGCTCTGCAAGGAAGCCACCAGCGCGCCGACGGAGCCGCTGAGGCGCTCGGCGTCCATGGTCAGGTTTCCCTTGCCCCCGCGAATGTTCAATATTGCCCAGGCGGTACAGCACAAAACGACCGCCGTGAAAATCATCATGGCGATCGTCCCCGCGCTCCAACCTCTTCGGCGCATGGCGTTCCTCCGTTTACTCCTCGAGATTGCGTTCGTAAATCAGGCGCAGGCCCTTCAGCGTCAGCCGGCCGTCAATCTGATTGATGGCCCGGGTTTCAGATGCGATCATCCGCGCCATACCGCCAGTCGCCACCACAAAGGCATCCGGCCGGTTCATTTCATCCTTCATTTTACGGATCAGGTACTCCACCTGCCCCACATAGCCGTAGAACATGCCCGACTGCAAGTTGGTAATGGTATTGCGGCCGATCACCGTTTCCGGCTTGACCAGTTCAAAGTTCGGGAGCTTGGAGGTGCCGCGCACCAACGCCTCGCTGGCGATCTTGATGCCCGGGCAGATGCAGCCCCCCACAAAGCAGCCCTTTTCGTCCACCACGCCGAAGGTGGTAGCGGTACCGAAATCGATGAAGATGCAGGGAGCGCCGTAATAGGCCTGCGCTGCCACCGCATTGCAGATGCGGTCGCTGCCCAGGGCCTGCGGATTATCGTCACGATGCTGAAGTAATCGTTGCACATGTGCTCAATGGTAAAGTTGATGGAAGGCACCACGCTGGAGATCATAATCCCCGTAACCTGATCGCGGCTCAGGCCGTTGCTGGTGAACAGGCTGGTCACCAGCGTGCCGTACTCGTCGCTGGTGCTGGAAGTATTGGTGGACAGACGCCAATAATGGATCAGCTCTTTTCCGTTAAAGAGGCCCATCTTGATATTGGTATTGCCCACGTCCATGGTAAAGATCATAGTAGACTCCTTCAAATCAGGTGCGCTTTTTGCAGGGCGGTGGCCACCGCGCCGGTGACCAACGCCGCCACGGCCATCTCCACCACCGCATTGATGCCAACAGATGCGATGATAAAAGCAATCACGCTGCGGCCTGCCATCAGGTTCTGCATGTATTCTGTGCGCCCGAAGAGCAGCACCAGCAACGCCATGAAAAACAGGGTATTAAAAAAAGCGGCAGCAAAGCCCGTAACCGTACAGCTGATCTGAGCGCGTACGTCGCGCTTCTGCAGGATGCGGTAAATCAGGCCGCAGATCACGCCAACCAGCACCCGGGAACAGAAACGCTGCACGAACATGAGCAGCGGGCTCACGCTGACCAGTGCCGCGCCCATGGCGCTAAAGCCGAAAATGCCAAAGCATTGCAGAAAGCTGATGAGGCCAAATGTCCCGCCGATGATTGCCCCGCCAGGCACACCCATGGCGATGGCAGCAATGGCCACGGGGATCATATTGAAGGTAATGGACAGGCCGGCCGGCTGGGGAATATTCACAAAGGCCAGCACCACCAGAATGGCCACAAGCAAGGCAAGCAGGGTCAGTTGGGCAACTCTTTTGCCGCGGGCAGCAGTTTTCATTTTTTCATTCCTCCGTTCAAGTTCCTTGGGATACCTGACGCATTTGGTTTTGGTGTTCCATATGTTCAACCCGATCGCTCGGTGTTGACAAAGAGATTATAGCATCCTTTGATTGTTCTGTCAAAAAGGGGTTATTCTTCCTCTTCGCGCAGCATTGACTTCAACCGAAGGGCAGCCGCATAGACGGCGTTCTTCTTTTCCCCTGCCGCGATGATTGCCTTTTGCGCCTCACGCAGGCTTCCGCTGCCGGTCAGCATCCGATCCAGCAGCCGAGCTTCCAGGCACAGGTCGCAAGCGGGCTTGTTTTCTTCCTTGGGCACCGCGCGGAAATCCAGCACGATGCAGTATTCGCCTTTCTCTGTCTTCT
>CACYGB010000136.1 GCA_902773895.1 uncultured Eubacteriales bacterium | reverse complement strand
TTCCAGTCACTTCTGCGGTTGCTGAAATGGCTGCTTTTTCGCAACTACCTAAGTCCCAATTTCCACATGAAAAAGTCAGTTCGTGTTTCAGAACTGACTTTTTCAGTGCCCTTGAAAATCAAGGGCTCCTTGTGTGCGGGAAACAGGGCTTGAAAACCGACATTGTGCCCCGGATGCGCGCGCATGTCGGATTTGTGAAAAAAAGCATCGGAAATCAAAAAGACAGAAAAGGAGGGATTGCTTAAAATAAGTATTGTTGAATGGAAGTCTGTATTCTAAGCAAGGAGGAAAGAGTCATGCAGCAGAAGCCCGCTTCATCCGGCGCCACCGCCAATGAAGAAATGCTCCGTTCCGGCAGTTTTTGGACGCTGGCAAGAAAACTGTGTGTCCCCGCCATTCTGATCATGCTGGTCATGGTGCTTTACCACATGGCGGACGTGTTCTTCATCGGCCAGACCGGCGATGCCAACAAAGTGGCCGCCGTGACCCTGGCGTCCCCTTTGTTTTCCATTCTGTCCAGTCTGGGCGTGCTGCTGGGCAACGGCGGCTGCACCGCCATCTCTCTTTCGCTTGGCAAGGGAGAATACGAAAAAATCAAAATTACCGGAAGGAACTGAAAGATATAAAGGATTGGTAAGGAAGGAGTAAGCATCATGAATGTACAGGATATTTTGAAGCAAATGACACTGGAAGAAAAGGCCGCTTTCTGCTCCGGCCATGATTTCTGGCACACCAAGGCAATCGGCCGGCTGGGCGTTCCTTCTGTTATGATGTGTGACGGCCCCCACGGCCTGCGCAAGCAGGAGGGCGAGGGCGACCACCTGGGCATCAACAAGAGCATTGAGACAGTCTGCTATCCCACCGCAGCAGCCCTGGCCTCCTCCTTTGACCGGGATGTGATGAAGCAATTGGGCGAAGCCCTGGGCCAGGAATGCCAGGCGGAAAACGTGGCCATGCTGCTGGGGCCCGGCCTGAACATCAAGCGCAGCCCCCTGTGCGGCCGGAACTTTGAATACTTTTCCGAAGACCCGTACCTGGCGGGCGAAATGGGAGCTGCCTATGTGCAGGCGCTGCAAAGCAAGGGCATTGCCGCCTGCGCCAAGCACTTTGCCTGCAACGATCAGGAGACCCTGCGCATGAGCGGCTCCAGCAACCTGGACGAACGCACCCTGCGGGAAATCTACCTGCCCGCCTTTGAAACGGTGGTCAAAAAGGGCAAGACCCGCAGCCTCATGTGCGCCTACAACGCCATCAACGGCACCTTCTGCTCCGAAAACAAAATGCTGCTCTCTGGCATCCTGCGGGACGAGTGGCATTCCGACGCCTTTGTTGTCACCGACTGGGGCGCCATCAAGGACCAGGCCAAGGGCGTGGCCGCGGGCCTGGATCTGGAAATGCCCGGCGGACCCAACGCCACCGGCGAGGAAATCGTGGAAGCGGTACAGAATGGCACGCTGGATGAGGCCGATCTGGACAAAGTCGTTTTGCGGCTGCTGCAATTCGTAAAGGACAGTGTGGAGCAGCGCAGGCCCGACGCAAAGATCGACCGGGAAGCCTGCCGCAAATTGGCCCGGAAGCTGGCGGGCGAATGCGCCGTGCTGATGAGATAAGCCCCGCTATCAGGGCGCAGGCTCCAGCCACATCAACGTGCCCCACGCCATCAGCGCCCTGGAAACGGCGGGCGACGCTGTTCTTTATGCCCGGGGTTACGACGCCCACAGTGATACCACGGATGAAGCGCTGCTGAAGGAAGCGATCGAAGCAGCGAAAAAAGCGGAGGTCGCCGTGATCTTTGCGGGCCTGCCGGACGCCTTTGAAACCGAAGGGGCGGATCGGGATCATATGCGACTGCCGGGCAATCAGAACGAACTGATCAAAGCCGTAACGGAGGCCAACCCGAATACCGTGGTGGTGCTTCATGGCGGCTCTCCGGTGGAACTGCCCTGGCTTCAGGATGTTCCCGCCGTGCTGTGCGTGTACCTGGGCGGCGAACAGGTGGGCGCGGCTGCGGTGGATCTGCTGTACGGCAAGGTGAATCCCAGTGGACATTTAGCTGAAACCTGGCCCATCCGCCTGCAGGATAATCCTTCCTACCTGAACTTCCCCGGCGAGGAAGGCGTGGTCTCCTATGCCGAGGGCATCTTCGTGGGCTATCGGTATTATGATAAAAAGGAAATGCCCGTGAACTTCTGCTTCGGCCATGGGCTGAGCTATACGAAATTTGAATACGGAAATTTGAAGCTGGATAAAGAAAGCCTGACCGACCAGGATATCCTGACCGTATCCGTGGACGTAAAGAATGTCGGTGCCGTCGCCGGAAAGGCCGCTGTGCAGCTTTATGTACGCGATTTGGAAAGCACCGTGCGCCGTCCCCTCCGGGAACTGCGGGCCTTTGAGAAAATCGCTCTCCAGCCCGGCGAAACCCAAACCGTTACCTTCACGCTGGACAAACGGGCCTTTGCCTATTGGGAGCCAAAATGCCATGATTTCTTTGTGGAGAGCGGGGAATTTGTGATCGAAATCGGCGAGAGCAGCCGAGATATTCGCCAAAGCATCCCCGTCCAAGTGGAGGGCACCGTTTCGCTGCCCTTTACGGTCACAGTCAACACCACTATCGGACAGCTCCTCAAGCACCCAAAGGGTAAGGAGATCATCGGGAACATGATGCGCTCCTCTGCCATGAGCCATGTGGACCAGACCGAGACCATGGGCGAGGGCAGCGAGCGCATGATGCAGGGCATGATGATGGGCATTCAATTAGGCGCACTGGTGAGCTATGGCCGTATGACCCGGAAACAGCTCAAAGAACTGATCGCTTCCCTGAATTCATGAAAAGGAGAAGGAAACCATGACACGGTTTAAAAAGGATTTCCTGCTGGGTGCGGCCACCGCGGCCCATCAGGTGGAAGGCAACAATACGAACAGCGACAACTGGGCGCAGGAACAGATGACCCATTCCAGCTTTGTGGAGCCCAGCGGGATTGCCTGCGACCACTACAACCGCTATGAAGAAGATATT
>CACYGB010000135.1 GCA_902773895.1 uncultured Eubacteriales bacterium | reverse complement strand
CCCGACATCAGAAAGGAAAAGGGCGAAGCGGATTTTGATTACCATTACAGCTTCGTGGTGTTCGGCTGCGCGGGGGTCATCCGCGCGTGGGTCAATCGAAACTGCCAGGAATCCGCCGAAAAAATGGCGGAAATGGCATATGGCATGATCCTCCGCGGCAGCCTGTCGGGCGTATAAAACGCCACAATGCAAAGGAGGAAATGATTTTGGATTTATCTCTCCCCGCGTCCTATCTTCTCTTATTCTTTACGGCGTCCTTCCTGGGCTGGTGCATGGAAGTGATTTGCAAACTGATCCAGTTTGGGCGGTTTATCAACCGGGGATTCCTGATCGGCCCCTGGTGTCCGATCTACGGGTTTGGAACGGTGCTGATCACGCTGCTTTTGAGCAAGTTCACCGATGATCCGCTGGCTGTTTTCGCCCTAGCGATGTTGCTGTGCGGCACGCTGGAATACCTGACGAGCTATATCATGGAGAAGGCGTTTCACGCAAGGTGGTGGGATTATTCCACTAAGAAATTTAACCTGAACGGCCGGATATGCGCCGATACGCTCATTCCCTTTGGCCTGCTGGGGCTGGGCATGATTTACTTTATTAAGCCTTTTTTCTTTCGCCTCTACGGTTTGATGAGCGAAACGGCCATGCGGGCCGTTTGCATCGCGCTTCTGATCCCGTTCCTCACGGATACGGTGATCTCCAGCTTTACACTGCTGCGCCTTCGCCGTCATGCCGCCTCTTTGGACGGCGACAGCACCGAAGCCATCACCCGTGCGGTACGCAGCGCACTCTCCGCCCAGCCCGTCCTGTTCCGGCGCATCCTGCGGGCGTTCCCGGATGCCAGCATTTATAACCGGCGGGTGATTGCCGCCATGAAGGAAAGAAGGAAGCGGCTGGAAATGGAAATCAATGAAACAAAAGCCAGAGCCAAAACGGCGCTGGAATTGAGAGAGAAGAACTTGCAGGATACTTTATCGCAGTATACCGAAAAGCTGAGAAAATAAAAGAAATCGGCATAGCAGGCAAAGCCGTATGCCGATTGAATTCATGTTTATAAGGAACTAATCATCCAACCCGGACGAGCGGATTCATTCTACATTCGCCTTCCCCCTGATCAGCCGATCACATGGTATTCGGCCAGCAGCTTCTCGATATCGGTGCCGTGGATATGTTTGAGCAGTTCATGCACGGCAGCTTTTTCCTTCATACACAGCTTCATATCGGTAAGGGGTCGGCCATCACGCAGCATGACGGAGGCGTTCAAAAGGTCGCGCACATCATAGGTGCTGCCCCATACTTCAGGCACGCCCCGATCAACGTTCAGTAGCGTGTATACTGCCTCCATCCCGGTGCGCATAGAGTATTCGGTGGTGAAGATGGTATCCCGTTTGGTTTCAGCAAACTGGCCCAGGAAGGCGAAGTTGGCAGCGCCTTCCGGCACCACGTCAGGCCGATCACCCTTTTCACGGGGCATAAAGAAGGCGGTGATGTACGGCATCATGACGGGCACGGTGTTAGCGCTTTCTTCCGCCAGCTTCGGGATGTCCTTTTCCGGAACGCCGATGTGGTACAGCCATTCCATGCAGATTTCCTTGCCGGTGCATTCCCTCATAGGCTTTTGGATGTAATTGCCGGGTTTGTCAGTGAACAGGCCGTACACCCACACGAGGCACTGATTCTTGGGCTGGTTTCTGAACTGGGGCTGACGGTTGATGGTCCAACTCATGAGCCAGCCGGAATCCTTCACCGTCACGATGCCGCCGGTGACCACGCCGCCGGAGAAAGGATCACGCTTGCAGATACGCTCAATGTAGGGGATGATGCGGTCATCCAGGGTGGTCACGGTGGCGCTCATCCAGTTGGTCTGCTCAGGATCAAAGCAGAATTTATCGGGATGGCCAAAGGCGGGATCCTGGGCCGCGATGCGCCGCCACATATCCCAGCCGCCGCCCTCCTTGATTTCCGTGCGGAAATCGGCGGGCATATTCTGGCTGCCCATGGTGGAGTTTTCAACACACCCGCCA
>CACYGB010000134.1 GCA_902773895.1 uncultured Eubacteriales bacterium | reverse complement strand
ATGCAGGGAAAAAGCCATCGCCATTTACCAGGGCAAGGCGGAGATTTCCATGTGCCTGCCGTATCTGATGGAGAAAGCCGAAAACGTCAACGATACCATTGCCCGTAACAGCCCCAACGGCATCATCATGCTGAACGATCAACTGGAAGTTCAGCAGATCAATCCTGCCGCCCTCAAGATCCTGAAGCTGCGCTCCGAAAACGCCGTGCTGGGCGACCAGGTGATCCGCATTCTGGACCCCGCGCCCTTCCTGAAGGTGAAAACCACCGGCCGCGGCATTTTCCACCAGCGGTCCTATCTGGCTGAATACGGCTGCACCATCCAGCAGACCATCGTGCCCGCCGAGGATGGCCGCATGCTGCTGTGTATCATGCGCGACGTGAGTGAAGAAGAGGATGCCCGCCGCCAGCGGGAGGAGATCAGCCGTCAGACCGTAGAAGTAGCAGACAAGGTGGTGGACAAGCAGATGCGCATCGTGCAGGAGATCGCCAGCCTGCTTGGCGAAACGGCCGCGGAAACCAAGATCGCCCTATCCAAGCTGAAGGAGTCCATCACCAATGAATGATCTGACCTGTGATATCGGCTATAAAAGCATCAACCATGTGGGCGAACAGCTATGCGGTGACCACGTGGAGGTGGTGGAGCAGGAGGACGGCTCCACAGTGATCGTGCTGGCGGACGGGCTGGGCAGCGGAGTGAAAGCCAGCATCCTGTCCACCCTCACCAGCAAGATTATTTCTACCATGCTTGCCGCCGGTCTTTCCATCGAGGAGTGCGTGGAAACCATTGCCGCCACTCTGCCGGTGGATTCCATGCGGGGCGTGGCTTATTCCACCTTCACCATCATCCGCCTGATCCGCAACCAGACGGCGGAGCTGATCCAGTATGACAATCCCCAGGTGATCGTGTTGCGCAACGGCGATAACTGGGAATATCCCCGCACGGAAACCACCATCGACGGGAAACGGATCTTTCGCTCCCTCATCCGTCTCCAGGAGGACGATGTGTTCATTGCCATGAGCGACGGCTGCCCCCACGCCGGCATCGGAACAGCCTATAATTTTGGCTGGAAGCGGGAAGACATCATTACCTTCATGGAGGCCATGAACCTGTGCGGCTACACCGCAAAAAACCTGTCCACCCTGCTGGTGGACGAGTGCAACAAGCTCTACGGCGGGAAGCCCGGGGACGACGCCACCTCCTGTGTGGTGCGCATCCGCAAGCGCGTACCCATGAACATGCTCTTCGGCCCGCCCAGCAATCGGGATGACGGCGACCGGATGATGAACCTGTTTTTTGCCAAGGAGGGCAAGCACATCATCTGCGGCGGCACCACCTCCTCCATCGCCGCCAAATGGCTGAACAAGCCCCTGCGCGCCTCCCTGGATTTTACCGGTGATATTCCGCCCATCGCCTATCTGGACGGCGTCGATCTGGTCACCGAGGGCGTGATCACTGTGAACCGCGTGGTGGAATACGCCAAGGATTACATCGGCGAAAACAAGCGCTACGAGGACTGGAACGACGGTAATGACGGCGCATCAATGATTAGCCGTTTGCTGTTTGACGAGGCTACGGATATCAATTTCTACGTAGGCAAGGCTGTTAACCCGGCGCATCAGAACCCTGATCTGCCCATCAATTTCAACATCAAAATGAATTTGGTGAAGGAACTGTCGGAGGCGCTCAAAAAGATGGGCAAGCGCATCAAAGTCAGCTATTTCTAAGGAGAGACCATGCGTAAATTCGATACCAAGGTACAATATCTGAAATACAAGGTGCTGCGGGAAGTGGCACGCCAGGCCTGGAATGATACGCTGCTGGAAAACGTGCTGGATATTCCCAAAATGATCGTGCCCGGCAAGGTGCCCACCATGCGCTGCTGCGTGTACAAGGAAAGGGCCCGGCAAGGTGCCCACCATGCGCTGCTGCGTGTACAAGGAAAGGGCCATCCTGGCCGAGCGCGTAAAATTGGCCATGGGCGGCGGCAACACCGGCAATGTCATCAACGTGATCGATATTGCCTGTGACGACTGCCCTGCCGTGGGTTATCAGGTGACCGATTCCTGCCGGGGCTGCCTGGCCCACCGGTGCGAGGATGTCTGCAGGCGCGGCGCGATTTCCTTTGACCACAACCATGAAGCGCACATCGACAAAACCAAGTGCGTGGAGTGCGGCCAGTGCGCCAAGGTGTGCCCCTACAGCGCCATCGTCAACCGCAAGCGCCCCTGCCAGAACGCC
>CACYGB010000133.1 GCA_902773895.1 uncultured Eubacteriales bacterium | reverse complement strand
GGTTTTCCCTCAATGGACGAAAGGTCATTTTGCAGGGTGTCTGTCTGCATCACGACGCAGGCTGTCTGGGCGCGGCGGTTCCCCCGGAGGTTTGGCGGCGGCGGCTTCAAAAGTTGAAGGACATGGGGTGCAACGCGCTGCGCATGAGCCATAATCCACCTGATCCTGCGCTGCTGAATTTGGCGGATGAAATGGGCTTCTGCGTGCTGGACGAAGCCTTTGATGAATGGCACACCATGAAGGGCAAAGAATTCGGCTCCAATACCCATGAAAGTCGGGGCTATTCCGAATGGTTCGATACCTGCGCCCGGGCCGATATGACCGCCATGGTGGAAAGGGACCGCAACCATCCTTCCGTCGTGATGTGGTCCATTGGCAACGAGGTGCGGGAGCAGGTGGTGTCGGACGGCTGGAAATACGCGCAAATGCTGGCGGGGCTTTGCCACAGCTTGGACCCCACGCGGCCCATCACCCAGGCCTGCGATTTGGTGAAAGCCGAGCCGGTGCCCGCTTCCACCGAATTCCTTCAGCAATTGGACATCGTTGGCGTGAATTATACCGACCGCTGGCGGGAGCGGACGGAGACCTTCTATGAAGAAGAAAAGATCGAGCATCCGGATTGGCTGCTGCTGGGCACGGAGGATATATCCGTCAACGGCTCCCGGGGTGATTACCGCCTGAAAACGCCGGACAGCGTGTGGGGCCGCACGCCTTATTATGCCAAATCCCTGAAAGCGGAAAAGCTGTGGAAATTCATCCGGACTCGCCCTTACGTTATGGGCAGCTTTATGTGGACGGGCATCGACTATCTGGGCGAATGCTTCTGGCCGGATAAAGGAGCCAGCGCCGGGGTGCTGGACACCTGCGGCTATCCCAAGGATGGATATTATTTCTACCAGTCCGTCTGGCGGAAGGATATTCCGGTTTTGCATGTATTCCCGCATCTGAATTTGGGATTAGAAAAGGGAATCATTTATCCCGTCGTCGCCTACACCAACTGTCCCACGGTGGAGCTGATGGTGGACGGCGTCAGCTATGGCGTCAAAGCGTATGAATTCCCCAACCAGGGCATGTCGAAGGAATGGCCGCACTTCGATCATCCCCTCGCGCCGATCACCACCAATGATTTGCACTTATCCTGGGATGTACCCTCCGGCGCAAAAGAAATCATCGCCATCGGGCGCGACCTGGCTGGAAAAGAAATCGCCCGGCAGGTGATCCGGCCTGTGGGGCCCGCGGCGGCGCTTTCCGTATGCAGTGATAAAGCCGCGATTCGGGCGGATGGCCGCAGCGTGGCGCAGCTGGAAATCACTCTTCTGGATGCGAACGGAAGCATAGTTCCCGATCAGGATGTTCCTGTACGGCTGACAATAGAAAACGGGGAACTGCTGGGCATGGACAACGGCCTTGCCAATGACCGTACCCTGTACCGCTCCGGCGAAAGAAACACCTACCGCGGCCTGGCTTTCGCTGTGATCCGTGCGCCAAGAGAAAAAGGCAGCATCCGGGTGAAAGCGGAAACAGAGGGGCTGAGTCCTGTGACCGTTGAGATCGCTGTGGAATAAAAAAGCAATAAAGCCGCCTCGCCTGAACGCGGGGCGGCAGCGCATATAGCAGGAAGGAGAGATCGGCATGAAATCCATGATCCGAAAAATGGGCCGTCAGGCTGTATCCGTGGTGAACTTTGAAGACATGAACCGGGTGCCGCCGCCTGCAAAGCTTCAGGAGGCGAAGGGCGAAATCGTTCCGGGAATGGAAAACATCTGGTATGAATATATCCCGGACTGTTATCGGCGGGACAAGCCGCTTCCTTTGGTCATTCAGCTTCATGGCGGCGGTAACGATGGCAGACGATGGGCGGATTACACCGTTTGGCATGAACTGGCGGAACGAAAAGGCATGATCATCGTATATCCCAATTCCCCGGATTACGAGTGCTGGACCTGCCAAAAACGGGATATTCAGTATCTTTACGATCTGATTCAACTGCTCCGCCAAAAGTATGCCATTGACGAAAGCAGGATCTACATGCAGGGGATGTCCAACGGGGATCAAATGACCATGGCGTTTACCATGGCGCACCCTGAAATCCTG
>CACYGB010000132.1 GCA_902773895.1 uncultured Eubacteriales bacterium | reverse complement strand
AGAAATGTCAGAGAAAAGCAGCAGCTCCACGTCGGAGGTGATCAGGGAGATCAGATCGCCCTTGTCCCGGCCCTCCAGCCTGGCCGGGCACAGACGGCGCAGGGCCTGGAATACGCGGTCCCGGATGATGGCCAGCAGGGTGAAGGCGATGTAATGATTGGTGCGCTGTTCCGCGTATTTCAGCACAGCGCGCAGCAGGGCGATGCCGATCAGCGCGATCCACAGGAAGTTAATAGAGAGAGGAATGTTGATTTTCAGCCCATGCAGCACGGCATAGCCGCCCAGAATCGGGATGAACTGGGCGCACAGGAAGCCCAGCGTTCCCATGAGAATCGCCAGCAGCATAAAGCCCGTCAGGGGCTTGACCAGCTTCACCATGCGCAGCAGCACCGTAATTTTGCTCTGCTTTTTCACCTTACACCGCCTCCTTTCCGTAGGCTTCCAGGGCGGCCTGAACGCGCCACAGGTTCGCATATACGCCGTTCTCGTCCAGCAGTTCCTTATGCTTGCCGCTTTCCGCCACCGCGCCGTTTTGCATCACGTAGATGCAGTCGGTGTCTGTCACGTTGGCCAGGCGGTGGGAGATCATAATGACCGTTTTGGTTTTCGTCAGGCTGCGAATCAGGGAAAGGATGGTTTCCTCGCTCTCGATGTCGATGTTGGAGGTGGCCTCGTCAAAGATGTACACCGGCGAATCGTGCAGCATGGCCCGGGCCAGGGCCAGCCGCTGCTTTTGCCCGCCGGACAGGTTGCCCGCGTTTTCCAGCAAGAGCGTGTCCAAGCCGTTTTGCGTTTTCAGATAATCGGACAGCGCGCAGTCGTCCAGCGCCTTCCACAGCGCCGCGTCGTCGGCATGAGGCGCTGCCAGCAGCAGGTTTTCCCGCACCGTGCCCTTGAAGAACACGGAGCCGGTGCCTACATAAGTTATTGCCTTCATCAGGCTATCCTCAGACAGGGTATTGATTTCTTTGCCGCCGATTGTCAGCGATCCGTCATTGATGGTGTGCCTTCCCATGATCAGGGAAGCGATGGTGGATTTGCCGCTGCCGCTTTCGCCCACAATGCCGATAAAGCTTTTTTCTGGGATCGTCAGGCTGACGCCGTGCAGGATCTCCCGCTCCTTTTCGTAGGCGAAACGAACATTTTTCAGTTCGATGCCGCCGCGCTGAACCGTTTCTTTCTTTTCCTTGGGTTCTTTCTCGCCCAGGAACTTGAAAATTTTATCGCTGGCCCCCATGCCGTTCATGGCCACGTGGAAATAGCTGCCCAGCCTGCGCATGGGCAGGAAGAAATCGGCGGAAAGCAGGATCATGAAGATCACGTTGGCAAGGCCGATGCTGCCGCTGATAAAGGCCTGCGCCGCCAGCAAAATGCCCAGGGCCGCGCCGCCGTAGGCCACGAAATCCATGATGGTGACTGAGTTGAGCTGCATGGTCAAAACAGCCATGGTCACCTTGCGGAAATGCTCGGATTCCTTGTTCATTTCCACATTTTTATATCCGTCTGCCTGGTAGGTTTTCAGGGTGGTCATGCCCTGCAGATTTTCCAGGAAGGTGCTGCCCAATTGCGTGTACTGACCCCAGTATTTCGCCAATATCTTCTTGGCGATCTTCTGCACCATCATGATGGCCCCGGGGATCAGCGGCACGCAGATCAGCAGCACCGCCGCCACCTTCCAGCTGCCGCCAAAGCCGAACAGGAAAAACAGGGCAATGGGGGCCATGAAGGCATAGAAGAACTGGGGTACATACTGGCCGAAGTAGCTTTCCAGCTGGTCCACGCCCTCCACGGCCTCCTGCACCAGCTCCGCCGTGGTCACGTGCTCCCGGTAGGAGGTGCCCAGACGCAGCAGCTTTCCGTAAATCTTTTCCCGCATCACCCGCTTCACCGTGCGGGAGGCCAGATAGCTCATCCGCACCGCGTACCGGGTGGTAAAGAAGCGCAGAATCACCGTGCACAGAATGAGCAGCAGGGGCAGCGGCAGGTTTTGCAGCATCCATGTGCAGTCATACAGCCTTTGCACGGACAGGGCGATGGTCACGATCATCAGCACGTTCAGGCACAGCTCCAGGAACTGCAGCAGGATATTGCCCAGGAGATCG
>CACYGB010000131.1 GCA_902773895.1 uncultured Eubacteriales bacterium | reverse complement strand
CGTTAAGATCAATGACTATCAGCTGTTTGAATCTGATATTGCGCAGATCAGGGAGCTTTCCAGCTTCTCCGTCATCCGGGCCACGGAGACCTGGCAGCAGGCAGGAGCCTATTATGTCCGCATCCAGGCCATGGCAAAAAAGCATCATATCCCCCTGCGCCAGGAATTTGACGAACATGACGGCCCGGATACAAGATACATCGTCGTGACAGATCACGATTTCCCGATCGCCACGGCCCGGATGTACCCGCTGGATCCTCAAAGCGTGATGATCGGGCGGGTGGTCGTGCTGCCGGAATACAGACACCTTGGAATCGGAACCATGGTAGTCAAAGCATGCGAAACATGGGCCGAGGAGCTGGGATACAGCAAGGCTGTCGTCGAGAGCCGGGAAAACAAGGTCGCGTTCTATGAACAGATGCTCTACGAAGTCCGCGGCGAGGCTGTGGACGGAGAAACCTTCCGCTGCATCCGAATGGAGAAGGATCTGTGACTCTGACAGGCACAGCTGTATCCATGGCCGCGGATGCAAAAAACAAATAAAAAGCCGGTGACTGACGCATTAAACGCGGATTCACCGGCTGCTTCTTTTTCATATGCTTTTGCGGCGCACAAGCTGTGTAAACACTTCGATTTTCAAGGGCTGCTGGTTCTTTTCCTCGATCAGCTGAATGATTCGCGCGGCGGCTGTCTCGCCCATGAAAAACTTTGGCACCCTGACCGTTGTCAGCGGCGGGTTCATGTATTCGCAGGCGGGCAGATCATCAAAACCCACGACGGCTACATCCCCGGGGACGCGATAACCCGCATCTTTCAGCGCTTTCATAGCACCGATGGCGATCAGATCGTTATCGGCGAAATAAGAGGAAACAGGCTTTTCGCCGGAGGCGAGCAACCCCTTCATATCCTCATATGCCCCTTCCTGGGAAGGCGCCAGGCGCAGCACCTGGGAGGCCGCCGCGGACATTCCGGCGGCACGGATGGCCTTATAGAATCCATCCGCCCGCTGTTCAAAATTGCTGATGGGGTAGGCGGAACGCAGATAACCCGGCTGGACGCGGCGCTTGCGGATCAGATACTGAGCCGCGGTAAACGCGCCCTGCACGTTATTGATGAGAATGAAATTGTATTGCGGTTTTTCAAAGTACGCGTCCAGAAATACCAGCGGGATTTCCAGCCGGTCAAAGCGGGAGAGGGTGGCCTCCTCCATCTCGGTAGCCAATACGATGACGCCGGAAAACCGCGCCCTGCCGAGGGAATAGATCTGGTCGTCCAGATCGTCGTCTTCATACAAATAGCGAATCACGCATTCATAGCCCTTCCGGCGGCAGGAGGTGCTGACCCCATCTGTCAGAGAGGAAAAGAACGGCGTATCGTCCACTACGGCGCCGCTCCTTTTATATACCGCAAAACAAACCGTTCCTTTCTTTTGGCTGTTGTGTTTTTTTGAAAAATCATATCCGTGTTCCTTGGCAGTTTCGATCACGCGCTTCCGTGTTTCGCGGCTGACGCCGGGCTTGTTGTTGAGCGCCAGGGAAACGGCGGATTCCGAAAGCCCAAGCATTTCCGCCAATGCCTTTGCCGTGATGGCCATGCTGTTCACCCCGTTCCCATCCTACAGGATTGAGTGAATTTAGTCAATTATTACTCAATAATTTATTGAAATTTAGTTGGGCTTTTATTATGATGCAGACAGAAATCAACGCAGGAGGGGAAAATATGACTGCTCAGATCAAACTAGGATTTGCTCCCACCCGCCGGGCTATTTTCAGCGCGCCGGCGGCTGTGGAATACCGCAGGCTGACCGCTGACCGGCTTCGGGAACTGAACATTGACTTTGTGGATATAGACGACGTGAACGAGGAAGGACTGCTTTACGACGACGCCGGCCTGGAAAAGATCATTGAAAAATTCCGGCGGGAAAAGGTCGACGGGCTGTTCCTGCCCCATGCCAATTTCGGCACCGAATATGAGTGCGCCCGGCTGGCCAAGGCTCTGAACGTGCCTGTTCTTCTGTGGGGCCCCCGGGACGAGCGGCCAGACGAAAACGGCATGCGCCTGCGGGACAGCCAGTGCGGGCTTTTCGCCACCGGCAAGGTGCTGCGGCGCTTTCGGGTGCCCTT
>CACYGB010000130.1 GCA_902773895.1 uncultured Eubacteriales bacterium | reverse complement strand
ATCAACGGCAAAATGGCCATCGAGGGCAACGCCTCCTTTATGTGGAAGGTATTGAAATTGCCCATGGAGTTTTTCTCCCAGCGCATGACTGGCGATATTCTGCAGCGGCAGGGCACCAACGCCTCCATTGCGGGCACGCTGGTGAACACCGTGGCCCCGCTGGCGCTGAACACGGTGATGATGCTTTTTTACCTGGTGGTCATGCTGCGCTACAGCGCCGTGATGACCCTGGTGGGCGTGGCTTCCCTGGCCCTGAACCTCGCCGTGGCCCGGTATCTGTCCAACAAGCGCATCAATCTGATGCGGGTGGAAATGCGGGACGCGGGCAAGCTGGCTTCCGCCACGCTGGCCGGCATCAGCATGACGGAGACCATCAAATCCTCCGGGGCAGAGGGCGGCTTCTTCCGCAAGTGGAGCGGCTACCAGGCGTCGGTGAACACCCAGCAGGTCAAGTTTGCCACCCTCAACGCCCACATCGGTCTGATTCCTCAGCTCATCAGCTCGGCCAGCAATTACCTGGTGTTGTTCCTGGGCGTCAGCCTGGCGATGCAGGGCAGCTTCACCATCGGCATGATCGTCACCTTCCAGGGCCTGCTCTCCTCCTTTATGGGCCCGGCCATGACGCTGGTGGAAGCGGGCCAGACCATCCAGGAAATGCGCACCGAGATGGAGCGGGTGGAGGACGTGATGGAAAACCCGGACGACCCGGCATTGCAATACGGCGCGGATTGCGCATCGGAAGACTATGCCAAGCTCAGCGGCGATGTGGAGCTGAAGCACGTCAGCTTCGGCTATTCCCGGCTGGGCAATCCCACCGTGTCCGATTTTTCCATGCACCTGAAACAAGGCCAGCGTATCGCCATCGTGGGGGCCAGCGGCTGCGGCAAATCCACCGTCAGCAAGCTGATCACCGGGCTGTACCAGCCCTGGGCGGGCGAGATTCTCTTTGACGGCAAGCCCATTTCCCAGATCCCCCGCAACGTTTTTACCGGCTCCGTGGCCATGGTGGATCAGGACATCGTGCTGTTTGAGGATACCATTGCCAACAACATCGCCCGGGACGCCCAGATCCACGAGGATATTTTGCAGCGGCCCGGCGGATATCAGGGCAGGCTGACGGAGAACGGCAAGGATCTGTCCGGCGGCCAGCGGCAGCGCATCGAGATCGCCCGGGTGCTGGCCCAAGACCCCTCTATTATTATCTTGGACGAGGCCACCAGCGCCTTGGACGCCAAAACGGAATATGAGCTGGTGAAGGCCATCAAGGATCGCGGCATTTCCTGCATCGTGGTGGCCCATCGGCTTTCTACCATCCGGGACTGCGACGAGATCATCGTGCTGGATAAGGGCCGTATTGTGGAACGCGGCACGCACGAGGAGCTTTACGCCAAGGGCGGCGCTTACGCCGAACTTGTGACCAGCGAATAAGAAAGGAGGACTTCTGTTATGGGTTGGTTTACCGAACAGATCAGGCAGCGAACGGAAAATGACCAGAACGTATTGGAAGACTCCTTTTTCCGCATGGCCAGCGTGGTTATGGACAAGTGGGACGCGAATCGTTTGGAGGACGAGCGCCTGATCGCCAAGGAAGCTATCGACGACATCCTGAAATTCTATCATCAAAAGCCCGTCGAGATCCCGGATACCATCCGGGACGTGAACGACCAGCTGGAATATGTGCTGCGGCCCACGGGCCTGATGACCCGGGAAGTGGAACTGGAGGAGGGCTGGCAGAACGACGCCTACGGCCCCATGCTGGGCTATCTCAAGGAAGCGGGAACCGCGGTAGCCCTGTTGCCGGGAACGATTTACGGTTATTATTTCAAAGACCCTGCCACAGGCAAGAGAACCCGCATTACCCGGAAAACCGCCAGGCTGTTTTCCCGAGAAGCGCTGTGTTTTTATCAGCCCCTGCCCATGAAAAAGCTGGGCATTCCCGATCTGCTAAAGTACATGAAAAACAGCATCACCTACGGGGACCTGGTGGTGATCGTGCTGGCCACCCTGGCCGTGCAGCTGGTGGGGATGATCGAGCCCCGGGTGTACAGCCTGGTGACGGGCAAGATCCTGGAAGGCCACAATATGAACCTGATGGCGGGCGTAGGGGTGTTTCTCCTGACCAGCGCCTTTGCCGCCCAGCTGATCGGCCTGGTGCGCAGCCTTTTGATGCAGCGGATCAACACCAAAACCTCCCAGGCGGTGCAGGCCTCGGTGATGATGCGCATTCTGTCCCTGCCGGTGAGCTTTTTCCGCAGGTATTCCTCCGGCGAGCTGTCCAGCCGGGCGGGCAGCGTCAATTCCCTGTGCAGCATGATGCTGAATAACATTCTGTCCATCGGCCTGAGCAGCCTCCTGTCCCTGCTCTATGTGGCGCAGATCTTCAGCTTCGCCCCGGCGCTGGTGTGGCCGTCGCTGCTGATCATCCTGGCCACGGTGGTGATGAGCCTGGCGGTGTCTTTTGTGCAAATCGGCATTTCGAGGAAGCGGATGAAGCTGAGCGCCGAGGAGCAGGGCATGAGCTACGCCGTGATGAACGGCATCCAGAAGATCCGGCTTTCCGGCTCCGAAAAGCGGGTCTTTGCCCGGTGGGGACGGCTGTACGCCAAAGGTGCACAGCTGGAATACAACCCGCCGCTGTTTCTCAAAATCAACACCGTCATCACCACGGCGATTTCGCTGATCGGCACCATCGTGCTGTATTATCTGGCGATTCAAACGAATGTGGGCGTCAGCCAGTATTACGCTTTCACGGCTGCCTATGGCCGGGTCATGGGCGCGTTCTCCGCGCTGGCCGGCATCGCCGTCTCGGTGGCCTCCATCCGTCCGGTGCTGGAAATGGCCGAGCCTATCCTGAAAGCCGAACCTGAAGTAGCCGCAGACAAGCAGCCCGTTGACCGCGTGACGGGGCACATTGAAATGAGCCATGTTTCCTTCCGGTATGAGGAAAACACGCCCTATGTGCTGAATGATCTTTCCCTGGATATCAAGGCCGGGGAATATGTGGCCATCGTGGGCCGCACGGGCTGCGGCAAATCCACGCTGGTGCGGCTGCTGCTGGGCTTTGAAAAGCCGGAAAAGGGTGGGATATTCTACGACCGGCACGACCTGAACAGCATCGATCCCCGTTCTCTGCGCAAGCACATCGGCGTGGTGATCCAGAACGGCCAGCTGTTCCAGGG
>CACYGB010000129.1 GCA_902773895.1 uncultured Eubacteriales bacterium | reverse complement strand
ATGGTCCCTGGTTCGGGGGTCCGGGGGCTGAAGAAGCCCCCGGCGTCCTTCCCCGTCACTCGTCGTACTGATCCAGGAAAGAAATCTCTTTCCCCTTGTATTTCCAGCCCACCATGGTGTCCAGCTGCACTGTATGAATGCTGGCGAAAATATTATCTTCGATGGTAGGGTTGTCTTTTTTCAGCTGCTTGATCAGGTTTTTGATTTCCAGCCGTTTGGAATTGCTGTGTCCCCCGGCGTCCGGGGCGGCGTTTTCCGTAAAGCGGCAGGCGCACTGAATGAATTCCAGGCCGTTGGCCCGGGCCCAGGTGACGATGTCCTCCTCGTGCACCAGGTACAGCGGCCGGATCAATTCCATGCCGGGAAAATTCTTGGCTTTTAATTTGGGGATCATAGCCTGCAGCTGTCCCCCGTAAAACATGCCCAGCACCGTGGTGCCGATCACGTCGTCAAAGTGGTGGCCCAGGGCGATTTTGTTGCAGCCCAGTTCCTGCGCTTTTCCGTACAGGCAGCCCCGGCGCATCCGCGCGCACAGGAAGCAGGCGTTTTTATCCTGCGCGTTGGCCACCTCAAAAATATCGCTTTCAAACAAGGTATACGGGATCTCCAGAAATTCTGCGTTGCTGATCACCTTTTTCCGGTTTTCCGCGTTGTACCCGGGGTCCATGATCAGATACTCCACGTCAAACGGGATCGCCGTATGGCGGTGCAGCATCTGCATCATTTTGGCCATCAGCATGCTGTCCTTCCCGCCGGAGATGCACACAGCGATTTTGTCCCCCGGCTGGATCAGCTGATACCTTTTAATAGCCTTGCAAAAAGGGCTCCACAGCTCCTCGTGATACCGGCGGACGATGGTCTGTTCCACCAGCTGGCATGGGGTAAAATTCCGGCTCATGGCTGCGCTTCTCCTTTGTGTATCATTCGTCCGCGGGCAGATGCAGATACCGCTTCAGCTCGGCGATGTAGCGGACGCCCGCCGCGCTGAGCACCTGGTTCTTCCGGGTGATCAGGCCCAGCTCCATGGTGCTGTCCGGCGTGTCTTCCCTGTCCCGGTACGGCAAGGCGATGTAATCACCGCCGTTAAGCTCCTCGCAAATGATGTTGGAGCAAATGGTGTAGCCATTGAGCCCCACCATCAGATTCAGCACGGTGGCCCGGTCACAGCACTTGATGATGCGCGGATAATCGTTGGTGGACAGCAGTTCTTCCGCCAGATAGAAATTGCTGTTGTCCCCCTGTTCAAAAGACAGGCAGGGATACGGCAGCAGGTCGGCCAGCGAAATGCTTTCCCTTTGGGCCAGGGGATGATGCTTCCACAGGTATACATACGCCTGGCAGGCGATCAGCGGGGTAAACTGCAATTGGCTGGCGGACAGGATCTTCAAAATGGCTTTCCGATTGAAGTCGTTCAGGTACAGGATCCCGATTTCGCTGCGGGCGGCCGCCACGTCGTCGATCACGTTCCGGGTGCGGGTTTCCCGGATGGCGAATTCATATTCCGCCACGTCGAAGGTTTTGGTCATTTCCACAAACGCCTTCACCGCGAAGGAATAGTGCTGGGCGGACACGGCAAACTGCCGCCGGCGGGTATTCCCCTTGCCGTAAACATCCAGCAGGTTCTGATACTGGCCGTACACCTGCCGGGCGTAGGGCAGGAAATGGGCGCCTTCCGCCGTCAGGGTCACGCCGCGGCCGGTGCGGTTGAAAACGGTGATGCCTAGTTCCTTTTCCAGTTCCTTCACCGCATTGGTCAGGGACGGCTGGGTAACAAACAACAGCTCCGCGGCCTTGTTGAAGGACCCCGTTTCCGAAATACGGATCACATAATTCAGCTGCTGCAGCGTCATGGCCGTCACCTCCAATTAACCTACAAAAACAATAGTTAATTATAGGCAAACTTTTCAATCTGTCAAGAAGGAAACACGACGCGGCGTCAAAGATGCAAAAAAGGACGAGATTCCGGTTCTTCACGGAAAGCCAGGGGATATGTTCCGGCATACCGCCTGCGGCGGAGCTTCCCCTCTGGCGGATGAAGCAGCCTATGAGCAAAATACCCTAAGAAAACGTGAAGAACCGGAATTCATCGTCCGAAAAGCTGCCTGCCGGGTGCGGAAACAGCGCTGGCAAAGAGTCAGGCGCCCTGAAAGGCTCACATGCTTTTCTGTGCTTCC
>CACYGB010000128.1 GCA_902773895.1 uncultured Eubacteriales bacterium | reverse complement strand
CCAGGGAGGGCTGGGAGATGATGGTGCGGCTGATGAAGGAGGCAATGCCGGATGAATAAGGAATTGGACTGGCCAAGGATTGCCCATCTGATGAAGATCGGCATCATCGCGGCCCTGATGGTGCTGGCGGGGGACATGCTGCTGGGCTGGGGCATGCATGACGCGGCAAAGGTCGGCATGGAGGGCTTCCTTTCCGCTTATCTGAACCTGTCCGACGGCAGGATCTTCTGGTCCGCGCTGCTGGGGCTGCTCGGGATTCCGCTGGAAGCGCTGTGCTATTTCGCCGTGTACCGGCTGATTGTGCCGTACTCCCAGCGCCTGGCTCACGCATACCGCAGTGGGATTCTGGGCGTACTTGCCTTTGGCGGCTGTGGCGTGCACGTTCCATGCCTGGCCTGTGTGTTCTTCTACAAGTACATGACTGCGGCCAGCCCGGAGACCGCCTTGGACATCACCTTCCGCTTCGGGTTGTACTTTCTGCTGCCCGGGATGATCCTGTTCTTCGTCTTCTGGCTGGTGCACCAGATCGCGCATATTGCCGCCCTTTCAAAAGGGCTGACACCTTACCCGAAGGGATGCTGGGTCTTCTGCCCGGCGGTGGGCATGGCGCTGACCATGCTGCTGAAGCTTTTCCCGGAGACGCCGCTGCGCAACGCCCTGACGGCCGGCTGGATCAGCGTCGGGAATCTGTGGATGTTCGGCGGGCTGCTGGCCATGATGAAAAAAGCAAAAGGAGGCTTGGAAAATGAAGAGCAAGAAACCAAATGACCTGCAGGTGCTGCTGGGGTATGCCGGCAGGCACAAGGGGCTCACCTTCCTGGGGCTGGGCCTGTCGGCTGTGGCCATGGTACTGGGGATGCTTCCTTACATCTGCATCTGGCTTGTGGCCCGGGATTTGATCGCCGTAGCCCCCAACTGGACGGAGGCGGCGGGAATCGCCCGGTACGGTTGGATGGCCTTCGCATTTGCCCTGGCGGGCATCGTCGTCTATTTCTGCGCCCTGATGTGCACGCATCTGGCGGCCTTCCGCACGGCGTCCAACATCCGCAAGCAGGGCATGGCACATCTGATGAAAGCGCCCCTGGGCTTCTTTGACAGCAACGCCTCGGGCCTTTTGCGCAACCGCCTGGACGGCGCGGCTGCCGAAACCGAAACCCTGCTGGCCCATAACCTGGCTGACATCGTGGGCACCGCCGCCATGTTCATTGCGATGCTGGTGCTGATGTTTGTGTTCGACTGGCGGATGGGCGCAGCCTGCCTGCTGGCGGCGGTGGTGTCCATCGGGGCGCTGGGCACCATGATGGGCGGCAAAAACGCCGGTCTGATGGCGGAATATCAGGCCGCCCAGGACGTGATGAGCAAGGCAGGGACCGAGTATGTGCGGGGCATTCCGGTGGTGAAGGTGTTCCAGCAGACGGTGTATTCCTTCAAGGCCTTCAAGCAGGCCATCGAGGATTACAGCGAAAAGGCAGAACATTATCAGGCCGATGTGTGCAAGGTGCCCCAGGCGATCAATCTGACCGCCACGGAAGGGGCTTTCGTGTTCCTGGTTCCCGTTGCCCTGCTGCTGGCGCCTGCCGCCCTAAGCGCCGGAACCTTTGCGGGCTTTGTGACCAACTTTGCGTTCTACGCCGTGTTCTCGGCCATCATCTCCACCGCCCTGGCCCGGATCATGTTCGCCGCCAGCGGCATGATGCTGGCCAGGACCGCTTTAGGCCGGATCAACCAGGTGATGAGCGCACCGACGCTGAAAATCACCGACCATCCGCAAGCCCCCAGGGACAACAGTGTGGCCTTTGACGACGTATCCTTCACCTACGACGGGGCGGAGCTGCCCGCGCTGGATCACGTGTCCTTCACTGTAAAGCCCGGCCAGACCGTGGCGCTGGTGGGGCCCTCCGGCGGCGGCAAGACCACCGCGGCCAGCCTGATTCCCCGGTTCTGGGACGTTTCCTCCGGCGCGGTGAAGGTGGGCGGCGTGGATGTGCGGGACACCGATCCCCATGTGCTGATGGATCAGGTGGCCTTCGTGTTCCAGAACAACCGGCTGTTCAAAGCCAGCATCCTGGAAAATGTGCGCGTCTCCCGTCCAGACGCCACCCGGCAGGAAGTCGAAGAAGCGCTGTCCGCCGCCCAGTGCGATGATATTATCGCCAAGCTTCCGGACGGCATCGACACCGTGATTGGCACGGAGGGAACCTACCTCTCCGGCGGCGAGCAGCAGCGGGTGG
>CACYGB010000127.1 GCA_902773895.1 uncultured Eubacteriales bacterium | reverse complement strand
GTCTGGTCAAAGGGCATGTTGCGGGACGTGGCGTTGGTTTCTTCCTTGATCTTGTCCTCGCAGGCCCGGTCGCCGCACCACATGGCCCGGGCGTAGCCGCCTTCCACCTGCTGCTTCAGTTCGTCGTAGGAATGCACGTCCTTGGTATGGGCCAGGCGGAATTCATCGGCGATTTTGTACATATTCTGCTGAATATCGGCCAGCAGTTTCTGGATTTCTTCCGCCAGGTTGTCAAGGGGCAGGGTGAATTTTTCAAAGGTATCCCGACGCATCACGGTGACCACGCCGTTTTCGATGTCCCGGGGGCCCATTTCGATGCGCACGGGCACGCCCTTGAGCTCCCACTCGTTGAATTTCCAGCCGGGGGACACATTGTCCCGGTCGTCCAGCTTCACCCGGATGCCGGCCGCCTTCAATTGGGCGAACACCTCTTCGCACTTTTCCATCACGCCGCCCTTATGGGCCGCGATCGGCAGGATCACCGCCTGGAACGGGGCGATCATGGGCGGCAGCTTCAGGCCGCGTTCGTCACCGTGGGTCATGATGATGGCGCCGATCAGCCGGGTGGATACGCCCCAGCTGGTTTCGTGGCAGTATTCCAGCTTGCCTTCCTTGCTCAGGTACTGGATTTCAAAGGGCACGGCGAAGTTGGTGCCGAAATTGTGGCTGGTGCCGGCCTGCAGCGCCTTGCCGTCCTGCATCATGGCTTCCACGGAATAGGTGGCCCGGGCGCCGGCAAATTTTTCCTTATCGGATTTCTGGCCCGCGAACACCGGGATGGCCAGGTTCTTTTCGCAGAAGGTCTTGTACACGTTCAGCATCATCTGGGTTTCTTCTGCCGCTTCCTCGGCGGTGGCGTGCACAGTATGGCCTTCCTGCCACCAGAATTCGGCGGTGCGCAGGAACGGACGGGTGGTCTTTTCCCAGCGCATCACAGAGCACCACTGGTTGTATTTCAGCGGCAGGTCCCGGTAGGACTGCACCCACTTGGAAAACATGGTGCAGAAAATGGTTTCGCTGGTGGGACGAACGGCCAGCCGCTCCTGCAGCTTTTCGGTGCCGCCCTGGGTGACCCACGCCACCTCGGGAGCGAAGCCCTCCACGTGATCCGCTTCCTTGAGCAGCAGGGATTCGGGGATCAGCATGGGCATCGAAACGTTTTCATGGCCCGTTTCCTTGAACATGGCGTCCAGCTGTTCATGGATCAGTTCCCAGATGCGGTTGCCGTAGGGCTTGAGCGCCATGCAGCCCCGCACGGGGGTATAGTCCATCAGGTCGGTCTGGGTCACCACGTCGGTATACCACTGGGAGAAATTCTCGTCCCGGGGCGTAATGTGCTGCACAAATTCCTGTTTCTTTTCCTTGGCCATGAAAGATTCCCTCCTCCAAAAATGAGCCCTTCGTCCAACGCAGGGACGAAGGGATGCTTCGCGGTACCACCTTGCTTGGCGCGGATAAAAGCGCCCGGCTTTTTTGCCCTGTAACGGGAGCGCCCGGCGGGGATTGGCCGCTGCCACACGGATGGGACGGCGGCCCTGCGCGCTTTCAGCCTGGACGCGCTCTCTTTCATTCGGCCTGCCTGTTTCCGTGTATCGGCTGTGGAAACAAGGGCATTATACAGGATTTCTGCGGAAAATACAAGCCCCTGCAAAAAAACTCCCCGAAATGGAATTCCGGGGAGCATGCATGCGATTACTTGGCGTAGGTGACCTTGTACTTGGCCTTGGTGACCTTGGAAGACACCTGCCAGGCCAGGATGTAGGATGTCTTCTTCTTCAGGTTGGTGCAATACCACTTGGAAGCCACCAGCTTCTTGGAACCGCTGTACAGGGTGACGGTGTATTTCACCTTGCTGAGTTTCTTGGACGTCTTGTTGGTGATCTTCGCCAGCAGGATCTTCATGTTCTTGGCAGGCTTCCACTTGCGGTAATTGTAAGTGACAGCTTTGCCCTTCTTGCCCAGCTTGATGGTGGTGATGGACACCTTTTTGCTGGGAGCGGTGGCAGCCTGGGCAGCAGGCGCATAGCCCACAGCGCCGGTCAGCAGGGTGCACAGCACCAGCAGCACGGACAGTTTCTTCATCAGTTTCTTCATACGTTTAATCCTCCCCTTGGTTTTTTTAGCTATTATATGAAATTGCCATTTTTCTGTCAATATTTTGCCGTGCTTTGCAGAAAATTTTCTTTCCACGCCGTTCAAAAAAAGGACAGGGAAGTCCATTCCCCGTCCTTTTGTTCCG
>CACYGB010000126.1 GCA_902773895.1 uncultured Eubacteriales bacterium | reverse complement strand
TCATGCCGCCGCCTTTGCCGGAATGGAAAGGGGCCTTCCCAGCATTGGCGTGCACAAGCTGCGCACGGGAGAAGGTGCGGAGGAGCATCTTTATTCTCCCGAAACCATCCATCTGCTGCAGCAGGCAGTGTGGACAAATGATGAAACACTGTTCGAGCAATACGCCCAGTGCGTGGAAAACGAAGGGCCCCGCACCATCCGCTCCATGCTGACCTTTGATTTTGACGCTTGCCGGGCAATTTCCCTGGAGGAAGTGGAAAGCGCCGCTGAAATCGTTCGGCGCTTCCGCACCGGGGCCATGAGCTACGGCTCCATTTCCCAGGAAGCCCACGAATGCATGGCCCAGGCCATGAACCATTTGGGCGGCAAGAGCAACAGCGGCGAGGGCGGCGAATTGCCGGAGCGCTACGGAACGAATCTTAATTCCGCCATCAAGCAGGTAGCCTCCGGCCGCTTTGGTGTTACAAGGGAATACCTGCTTTCCGCCCAGGAGATCCAGATCAAAATGGTCCAAGGCGCGAAACCCGGCGAGGGCGGCCACCTGCCGGGGGCTAAAGTGACCGACAGCGTGGCGAAAACCCGCTGCTCCACCCCGGGCATTTCCCTGATCTCTCCCCCGCCGCACCATGATATTTACTCCATCGAGGATCTGGCCGAGCTGATCTACGACCTGCAATGCGCAAACGAGCAGGCCAAGATCACCGTGAAATTGGTTTCCTCCGCGGGTGTTGGTACCATTGCCAGCGGCGTGGCCAAGGCCGGGGCCGGCGGCATCCTGATTTCCGGCGGCGAGGGCGGCACCGGGGCCGCGCCCATGAGCAGCGTGCATCACGCTGGCCTGCCCTGGGAAATCGGCCTGGCCGAAGCCCATCAGGTGCTGTGCCGAAACCGCCTTCGCCAGAAGGTGACGCTGGAAACGGACGGCAAGCTGATGACCGGCCACGACGTGATGGTAGCGCTGCTGCTGGGGGCAGAGGAATTTGGCTTTGCCACCGCGCCGCTGATCACCATGGGCTGCCGGATGATGCGGGTGTGCCATCTGGGCACCTGCCCCTTTGGCATTGCCACACAGAACCCGGAACTGAGAAAACGCTTTATCGGCAAGCCGGAATACGTCGAGCGGTTCATGCTGTTCATCGCGGAGCAGCTGCGGCGCATCATGGCAAAGCTGGGCGCGCGCACAGTGAATGAGCTGGTGGGCCGCAGTGATCTGCTGAAAATGAAGCCGGACGCGAAAATGGATTTGAGCGACCTCATTGGCTTTGCCCGGAACACGCATTATCAGCCAGACGCAAAGCATGATTTTCATTTGAGTGAGCGCACAGACGCCCGGCTTTTCCAGGATCACGTGCACCTCATGACCACCGACCGGGCCTTCGGCACGATGCTGAAGGGCGACCGGCACATCCAGGCCCAAGGCTGCGGCGGGCAATCCTTCGGGGCGTTTTTGCCGCAAGGCCAGCAGATCACCCTGTACGGCGTGGCCAACGATTACCTGGGCAAGGGCTTGTCCGGCGGCACGATTGCTGTGTGTCCCCCGGTGGACAGCGTGTGGAAGCCGGAAGATACCCTGATCGGCAATGTGGCGTTGTACGGTGCCACTTCGGGCCAGGCCTTCATTGCCGGGATGGCGGGCGAACGCTTCGCCGTGCGCAATTCCGGGGCCTGGGCCGTGGTGGAGGGCGTGGGCGATCACGGCTGCGAATACATGACCGGAGGCCGGGTGGCGGTGCTGGGAACCGTGGGCGATAACTTTGCCGCAGGCATGAGCGGCGGCATCGCCTGGGTGCTGGATGAAAAGGATACATTAAAGGATCATATGAACCCGGGCCACGTGAAAATCTACGCCGTCACGTCCAATCAGGCGGGTGAATTGCAGCGTCTGTTGCAGCTGCATGAGCGGGCCACGGGCTCCAAAAAAGCCAAAGAGATCCTCACCCATTTTGATTCGTATCTGCCCAAATTCAAAGCGGTGATCTCCGACGAATACTTATCCTTCCTGAAAGGGGCGTGACGGTATGGGCAAGACAACAGGATTTATGGAATATCCCCGGACGGAAAACCCGTACCGGGACGCGCGGGAAAGGCTTCAGGATTTTGACGATCTGCACATATCTCAGCCTGCAGACGCTCGGCGCTGCCAGGCGGGGCGCTGCATGGACTGCGGCGTGCCCTTCTGCCAGTCGGATTTCGGGTGCCCCTTGCACAACCTGATCCCCGAATGGAATGATTTGCTGTATCAGGGCCAGGAAAAGGAAGCCTTGGAGCGGCTGCTGCTGACCGCCCCTTTCCCGGAA
>CACYGB010000125.1 GCA_902773895.1 uncultured Eubacteriales bacterium | reverse complement strand
CATCAGCAGAGCCACCACGGGCTTTTTGCAGGCGCTGATCCAGGAGAGCAGGTTTTTGAGCACCGCGTCGCCGGGCTTGCGGGATACGATGGCGATGTACTTCACATCTGCATCCGCCTCCAGGGCGGCGATGCCCATTTCCATCATCAGGCCGCCTACCTGATCCTTCAAGTCGTTGCCGCCGGTGCCGATGATCTGCGCCGCGCCGCTGCCCGCCTCATGCAGGATCGCGCCCACGTGCTGGATGCCGCAGCCGGACGCGCCCACGATGCCAAAGGGCCCCCGGTTGGTGATGGACGAGAGCACCAGGGCCGCACCGTTGATATTGGCCACGCCGCAGTCCGGCCCCATGCAGAGCAAGCCCTTTTCCCGGGCCAGCAGCTTCATTTCCCGCTCGTCGCTCAGGGGCACGTTGTTGGAAAAAACGCAGCAATGCAGCCCCATATTCAGGGCCTTTTTCACTTCGCTCAGGGCGTATTCGCCGGGCACGGCGATATGGCACAGGTTAATTTCGGGATGCGCCTGCATGGCGGCGGACAGGGTCAGAAAGCTCTTTTCCTGGCTGGCGCTGGTCACTGGCGCCATGGCCTTCAGCGTTTCCTGAATGGCGGATTCAAACGCCGCTTTATCCTCAGCTTCAGCTAAGAGCACCAAATCGGAGGAGGAGGCGCTGCCCAGCGCCGCTTCGTCAATGCCCGCTTCCCGAAGAGTCTCCCGGAAGCTGTCGCCCGCCATGCCGATATAGCCCTGGCTGACACCCGGCTGATCGTTCAGGACCGTGGCGGCGAACAGGATCTCCAGCGAATCGGCGTATCGGTCGCGTTCAATATGGGTAAAAACCAAGAGGATCAGCCTCCTTTATGCTTTTTCTCCGGTGATCTGCTCGTACAGGGCAATGAGAGATTTTTTGAAGGGTTCCATGGGGATATCGCAGGCGCCCGCCCCGGCCTGGCCGCCGGTTTTCAGGGCGGAGCCGCCGTGGC
This sequence comes from uncultured Eubacteriales bacterium, assembly GCA_902773895.1. GTDB lineage: Bacteria > Bacillota > Clostridia > Christensenellales > Aristaeellaceae > RUG563. Next base: position 1,334 of record CACYGB010000125.1, on the reverse strand, counting down.
TGACGGGGCGGATGTTTTTGCCCACCACCTTGCGGGCGTCCACGCCCACCGGGAAGCCCTTGAAATCGTTCCAGGGCACCGGCGCGAAGGTATGCTCGCCCAGGGAAACCGCCCGGGCTTTTTCAGTGCGGGCCAGCGCCTCGTCATAGCCCGCGCCGGTCATGCGCAGATAGGCGGGCCCGGCGATGGCGGACATGCCGCCCAGGCCATACACCTCGGTGACGCAGCTGTCGCCCAGATAGCCCAGCACATCGTCCTTGGTGGTGGTGGGTTTCAGAAACACGCCGTCGATCATGGGGGCTCTGTCGGTATGCCAGGTGTTGCCTGTGGCGGCGATCTGGATGCCGAAACGCACACCGTTGGCCCCCATGCCCACCATCACCGTGGACAGCGGGATCTTTTTGCAATTGACGGTCAGGCTTTCCACCCCCGCCATCATGGGATGCAGGAAAAAGCGGTCATTGGCGGCGAAATGGCGGATGACCTTTTCCTTTTCGGCAATGTCCGCTTCCGCCAGCCAGGGGATCAGCGCCAGGGCCTGGGCCATAGAGGCGGCGGGCTGGCGGTTGTGGTTTTCATCGCCCATGCCGGCGGTTTTGGCCAGGATGGATTTGAGGTCGATGCCCCCGGCGGCGCGCACGGCTTTGCCCAGGGCCGGGCCGTACACCTGATCGAACCAGGTCAGATCGGCTTCTACTTCTTCATCGTACAGGCCCCAGCGCAGGCATTTGGGGTTGCTGCCGGGATGAATGGGCGCATAGCCCCGGCCACCAAACACCTTGTCCTCCGCCACGATCACCGGCATGCTGGCGCTGGTGACCATGCTGGCGGCGTTGGCAACGCCGTAATTCTGGGAGGAGCAAAGGTTCACCTTGCCCGCCTTCACCAGCTGCCAGGCTTCCTCCATGCTGGCGGCCAGCTTTTCGTGCATCAGCGCGCCGCAGATGGAAGTACGGATGGGCGTGGGGATCTCGTCGGCGCTTTCATAGGGCGGGCCGGGATGAAACACCGTGTTTTTCGTCATGCCGGGGATGGCCTCGATGGCGGGCTTCACATCCACCCAAACGGGCTGACCCTTCAGCAGGATGTCCATCACCTGGGCGTTGGCCTGGTTGATTTGCTGTTCCACCGTCATTGCGTTTTCAACCTCCTAAAGCATTGCTGATAAACTGGGCTCTCATTTGCAGGGTGTGCCGCACATCGGGATGATCGATTTCGGTATCAAAGCCGTGACAGGCGTCGGCGATCCGGCGCGCTTCCACGGGTATGCCCGCTGCCCGCAGCTTTTGCCCAAAGGCTTCGCCCTCGTCCCGCAGAATATCGATTTCGGCGGT
>CACYGB010000124.1 GCA_902773895.1 uncultured Eubacteriales bacterium | reverse complement strand
CCCGCCTGTGCCTGGGCGGACTGTCCTTCGGGGAAATCATCGCAGGCGGCCATCCCTGGCTGCTGGATCAGGCGGCGAGCACCGGCATGATCGCCCACGTGCTGGATCGGGGCGTCAATTTTATCGACACGGCCAACAAATACGCCGCCGGCACCAGCGAACTGTTTATCGGCCGCGCTTTGCGCGCTTTGCATGTGCCCAGGGAGCGGGTTGTGCTGGCCACCAAGGTCTATTACAATCTGACCACGGAAGAGCACCTGACGAAAAAAGCCATTCTGGCGGAAGTGGAGGGCTCCCTGCGCAGGCTTCAAACGGATTATATCGATCTGTACCAGATCCACCGGTTCGATTCCGCCACGCCCATCGAGGAAACCATGGAGGCGCTGGATACGCTGGTGCGCGAAGGCAAAGTGCGGTATCTGGGCGCGTCCAGCATGTACGGCTACCAGTTCCACAACATGATGCTGGCGGCGGAGCGGAACGGATTTGCGCCTTTTTGCACGATGCAGAATCACTACAACCTGCTGTATCGGGAGGATGAACGGGAATTGATCCCCGTGTGCCGGCAGTATGGCGTTTCGCTGATCCCGTACAGCCCCCTGGCCAGCGGGCACCTGGCCCGGCCCCTGTCGTCCGACGCCACCGCCCGCAGCAGCACCGACCGTATTGCCGCCAGGCGGTACGACCGAACACTGGCAGATTACGCGCCCATCATTGATAAAACGGCCGATATTGCCCGGGAGCATCAAGTGCCCATGTGCGCCGTGGCGCTGGCCTGGCTGCTGCGCAGGGGCGTGGCTGCGCCCATTGTGGGCGCCACCAAAGTCAGCCATTTTGATGACGCGCTGAAGGCGCTGGATCTTCAGCTGTCGGACGAGGAAATGGCCGCCCTGGAAGCGCCCTACCGCCCCCATCCGGTGTCCGGCGCGCTCTAACGCGCCAGATTCATCGTCCTTTCGTCTTCTTTTGAGACTGTTTTCTTTTTCCGCTGGATCTCGCTTGCCCGCGCTTCTGTCCGGGTATGAAGGAACGGCGGCCGGGGCAACGGGTCAGGAAGGGATTCCATGCAGACACTTCACCTTGTTCCTCCTGCAGTACGCTGACAACATCCCGTTATCAATAAAGGACCGTTATGAACAGCCCGGCCCGGCTTCAAGTCCTGTTTCCCGCACCACAGAACCCTTGATTTTTCAAGGGTTTCTGTTCATAAGGAACTAATCTTTGGGGATGCTGCGTAGTCGATGTGGCTACGCGGTTTTCCTTTGCTTTGAGGATGCTTCCAGGGTGACCGGCTCAGTCAGAATGGGGAACCTTTGTTTTATCCTGAAGAACCATAACAATCATGACGAAAATCGGTTTTCCATTTTAAAATATTGTGATATGATGCGTTATGAAGAGGAGGTGGTATATGTAAAGCAGAATGAATCCGGAAGCTTCAGGCCATGGGATTCCAGCAGCTGATTCAGCCATTCCATGGCGTCGCTGACCCGCTGCTCTTCCTCCGGGGCAAAGGGCAGCACCTGCTGGACGGAGTACTCCATATATTCTTCCACCGTTCCGCCTTTTTTCTGCAGGAGATAATCCAGCGACAGGGCGTTAATCTGCTGATGGAACTGCGTGCGGTTCCGCGTCCCTCCTCCACAGTGGCGCAGTGGGCAGTGAGCTTTGCGGTCCATACCGTTTCCGAAGAAGCGGACTGCGCGCAGACGGAAGCGCAGGTGAAAAGCAGAACCAGAACAGCCAGAAAGATAAATCCTTTTCTCATCAGGGACGCTCCTCTCCCGGCCAGTATACACTTTCCAGGCATCAGAGCCAATCATTCAGAGCAGATTATCAGGTTGTTATCAATTGATGGGAAGACCCATTTATCGGACACTTCCCTTGGATCGTCTGTACGACGAAAAATTGCGGATCATGAGGCAAAATTCAGTTGAATGGAGAAAATGACCATGAAAACGCTCAGCAAACAGGAAAAGAATCAAATGCTTCTGCGGATGGGCTTTGCCCTTCTGGTATCCTTTGCCGTCCTCACAGTATGCTCAAAAAACTCGTTCCTTTATCCCATGAACGACTGGGTGGATGTGAACTGCTTTTTTACGGTAGGACGGGGAATTACCCACGGTCTTGTGCCGTACCGGGATTTGTACGACCAGAAGGGCCCCCTGCTGTATGATATCTATGCGCTGGCTGCGCTGATTTCTGAACACAGCTTTCTGGGCGTGTTTGTGATTGAAACGTTGCTGTTTGCGCTGTTTCTGCACGTTGGCGGGCGTATAGCGGAGCTGTTATCCGAAAAGCCGTGCGCCTTTTGGCTGACGGTATCGGGCCTGGGT
>CACYGB010000123.1 GCA_902773895.1 uncultured Eubacteriales bacterium | reverse complement strand
TCTCCTCGATGGAACGGTTCCGGTAAACATACCAGATTTCCATGGTATCCTCGGGGAAGGCGATGCTGCCGTTTTCCACGATCCTGTCCGCGGTGGACAGAGTATTTTGCCAAATGAAGGAAAATTTCGGGTCCGCGATGTGCTTTTTCAGCCTTTGCACATCCGCATCGGACAACAGCAGCTTTTTTCTGTGTTCCATCAGATCACCGCCACTTTTTCCCCATTCTGAATCAGGTACACCTGCCCATCCTCAATGCGCACCACCAGCACCTTCACCTTTTCCGGAGATTCGATGTACCAGTTGCCTTCCGCATCGGGCTTGATGTGCCAGCCCTTGATCCTTTCGTCCCGGTCAGAGGCCAGGGCGCACAGCCGCAGATGGGTCTTGCCCGCCTGGGCGTCCACCCAGTTGAAGATTTCGGCGGAGCCTTCCTTGCCCTGCCCTTCCTGGTTCGCCAGGGGATGATAATTCCGATGGACGTAACCCCATTCAAACTGCATCTTGGAGGGCAGCTTTTCTCCATCCACGTAGGCTTCGCACTCAAACACCTTCATGGCTTCGCCGTTGCGGCGGAATACGTAGCGATGCTCGTCCGCCCGGTGGGTTTTCAAAGCGCCGTCCCGGTTGTTCATGGGGAAGTGGGTGCGCATCCGCAGGGGCTCCGCCGTTTCCGCCTTGTCCACGATAAAGACGGCGCCCGGCAAAGCGGTGATGAAGGCGCGCTGGGCGGATACCACCTGATCCCCGTAAGCGTCGGTCATATCCATGGTCAGCACGTGGGCCGCGCCCATATACTGATTAATGATGTTCCTGACCCGGGGAGGCTTGCGCTGGTAGAAGTTGCCATCCGCCAGCTTTTGGCCGATGACGCTGAAATAGGGATTGGCAGTCATGCCGAAGTTTTTGACGTTGGAATCGGGGGCGAAATCAATGGTGGCATGCTGGCTGCTGGAGCAGGAATAACGGTAGGCGTTCAGACGGTAGGTGCAGTGGCCGCCGTCCACGATCATGCGTTCCTTCCCCTGCACGAACTGGAAGGAGCCGTGGTCCTGATGACGGTGAGCCGTCACGTTCAGCGGCGCGTAGCCCGCCTGCACGGCCAGCACGGACCGGGGCTCGCTCCACCGATCCCGCAGGATCACCTGGCCGTTTTCAAAGCACATCTTTTCGCTCAGCCCCGCTTCCGCCGGACTCTTGGGCGCGGCCATGTCGGGCTGCATCAGCACCGCGTGATACCGGAACTGATTGAAGAAGCCGAACGTCGCCAGCTCGTCCGGGCCCAGGAAGGGATCGGCGTACGTGGTCTGCATCAGCCAGGATGCCAGCGCGGCCTGCCGGGGCATTTTGTCCTTGAGACGCACGGCTACCTGCGCCAGCACGTCGCCGGTAGGACGGAATATGGCCGCGCTGTCGGCAAAGTTCAGCGTCCGGGGATACACGGCGTCTCCCGTCCAGGGCTTCATATACAGGAAGCTGGCAGCGTACCAGACCATCAGGTTGGCATAGCAGAACATATCCACCTGATTGGCAAGGTCAGGCCGCAGGCGCAGGATCAGCTCGTTCAGGTGGGCCAGGGTCAGGGAGGCGTAGTTGGAATACTGCACGGATTCGCCGTAGCTGTCCGCGTTATACAGAGAATACGAATCCCGGATGAGGATCATGGTCTTGTCGATAGCTTCCTGATCCTCAAAATACAGGGCGCAGGTGCCGTAGCCCATCAGCAGCACGTTATACCAGTTGCTGATGCTGGTATGGTTCCCGCGGACAATTTCGCAGAAGCGCAGGCAGGGCCCCATGCCCTTTACCCGCAGCGCTTCCTCCAGGCTCTTCTTTTCTTCCTGGGTGAACAGCCCTTCGCACAGGTCCAGGATCTCGCACATGGCCAGGCTCACATGGGCCGTTTCCAGATGCCCCTTCAAGGGCCGTACATGGCTGCGATACCAGGGACCGATCCATTCGGTATCCTCCAGATCCCGCATCCAGAACGCCACGCCGCGAATCCATTCGCCCAGCTTTTCATCCTTTTCCATGTGCCAGATAAAGGCAGCGTCGCTGGCGCGCTCCCAGCAAAGATGCCACCATTCCTGGGTGTCTCCCGGCTGCAAAAAGCCCGGATGCTGGGTGTTGCGATAGGTGCGCTCCCGAAGCGCGGCATACATTTTCGCCTGGAAGCTGTCCGGCTTGGCGCCGCGAAGGCGCGCCACCTCTGCCTCTGTGACAAACCTTGCCATCTTTCGACATCCTCTCTTTTATATGATCTTTTCGCTCTTACCGTCCTGAATCAGATAAACCTGGCCATCCTCAACGCGCACCGCCAGTACCTTCACCTTTTCCGGA
>CACYGB010000122.1 GCA_902773895.1 uncultured Eubacteriales bacterium | reverse complement strand
TGAAAAAGAAGGTATGCTGCTGAAAACGGTGCCGGATGCGGTGCTGCCGCTGCGAAAAGGGGAAAATGTGATCCTGGTCAAATGCTTCGTGGATTACCCGGAGCAGCGCAGCGGCCGGGAAATCGGCTTCAGCCTGCGCCTGCTGGATGAACAGGGGAAAGCGGACGAGGCGCTGCTGTTCAGCGTGTAAGGAAAGGAAGAGTGCATCATGGCAGAATTGCATCAGGTGCTGGTGACCGTGCCGTTCCCGGATGAAAAAAAGCGCCAGCTGGAGCAGGCGCTGGGGCCGGCCCGGGTGATCTATGCGGACAGAAACGACCGGGAAGGAATCGGGAACGCGCTCCGGGAGGCGGACGCGGCCATCTTGGCCGGCGACGTGAACGATTTGATTCTCACCGGAGAGCGCCTGGAATGGGTGCACTGCGATTTGTCGGGCCTGACCAATTCCGCCCGGCAGGAGGTGTTTGACCGGGGCCTTCGGGTGACCGGCTCGGCTGGCCGCACGGCTCCGGCGCTGTCGGAGCATGTGCTGCTGTTCATGCTGGCGCTGGCGTACGATATGCCGGCGCTGCTGGAATGCCAGAAAAAGCACCAATGGGGCGGCATCCCCGGGTACCAGGACCGGCGCGGCCTGGTGGGCCATACGGCGGGCATTATCGGCGTGGGCCACACCGGCGCAGTGCTGGCCCGGTACCTGAAAACCATGGGCATGACTACCCTGGGCTACCGGCGGAAGGCGGAAGCGGTGGAGGGCATTGACGAAATGTACTGTGCCGACCGCGGCGACACCATCGACGCGCTGCTGGAAAGAAGCGATTACCTGATCCTGACGGTGCAGCTCAGCGACGAAACCTACCACCTGATCGGGGAAAAGGAATTGCGGAAAATGAAACCAACCGCCTGCCTGATCAACCTGTGCCGCGGCAGCGTGGTGGACGAACAGGCGCTGGTGCGCGCCCTGAACGCCGGTATTATCGCCGGCGCCGGCGTGGATACCACGGAAGTGGAGCCGCTGCCGGCGTACAGCCCGCTGTGGGACGCCAGGAACGTGCTGATCACGCCGCATACCACGCCCACGGTGCCCGACAGGCTGCAGAATTCCCTGGACATCATCTGCGAAAACATCCGCCGGTATCGGGCGGATGAGCCGCTGCTGAACCAATTGACGCCCCGGGACGTGTACACCCGCCGCTGACGGACGGAGGAAGGAAGATTCCATGGCTTGGTATCAGGAGGTCCTGCGCTGGGGACAAACCAATCTGACGGAGCAGGATCCGTCCCGTTATCCGGAGGATTTCTGGCGCCGGTACTGGAAAACCATGAACATTGGCGGAGTGATCGTGAACGCGGCCGGGATTGTGGCCTATTTTCCCAGCGATCAGCCGCTGCAGTACCGCGCCTTTTCCCTGGGCGGTGGGGATTTGTTCGGCCGGATCGTGCGCCTGGCCCGTCAGGACGGCCTGGCGGTGGTGGCCCGCATGGACTGCAACCGTGCGGGCCCGGATTTTTATGCTGCCCATCCGGATTGGTTCTGCGTAGATGGGGAAGGAAAGCCGTATCTGTCCCAGGGCCGTTACTTCACCTGCGTGAACAGCGTCTATTACACGGATTTTATTCCCGCTCTGCTGCGGGAAATCATTGAAAAATATCATCCGGACGGCTTTACCGACAACAGCTGGAGCGGTCTCAGACAGGATAAAATCTGCTACTGCGCCCGGTGCGCCGAGCGTTTTTTGGCGGATTGCGGCTGTCCCCTGCCGCGCCGGGCGGATTGGAGCGATCCGGTTTTTCGGCGGTATGTGCGGTGGAATTATGACCTGCGCCGCCGGCTGTGGCAGCGCTTTGACGCAACAACGCGGCAGTGGGGCGGTCCGGATTGCCGCTGGATCGGGATGGTGCACGCAGATCCGGCCAACGAAAGCGGCCACTATGTAGATTTGCAATGGGCTGTCCGGCAGGCGCCCATGCTGTTTTGCGATCAGCAGTGCCGGCCGGAAACGGCGGGATTCGCCCAGAACCTGATGAACGGTGAAATGCTGCATTCCCTGGCCGCCGGGCCGGTACTCGCCGGGCAGATCATAGCCCTTTTCGCCGGGGCCCCGGCCCTTGAAGGCCGCCATGCCCGGGCGGGCCTGATCCGGCGGGAGCAGCTGCCGCACAGATACCCGGGCAATGCGGTTGGAGCCGTGGTAGATGCTGAGCCCGGCGCTCTTGTAGGCCCGCACGAAGGCCCCGCTGCAATCCTCCACATGATGGCCGATCCACTGGTCCCCGTACTTTTGCACCGTGGGGACGTCGCTCTTTTGCTGCTTTTCCCGGGTCCAGAGCTGGCCGGACGCGCCCGGAATATAGCCATCCCGGGCGGCCAGGTAGCCCTGGAACAGGCGGATGAGCTGTTCGGCGG
>CACYGB010000121.1 GCA_902773895.1 uncultured Eubacteriales bacterium | reverse complement strand
CCATGCTGGGCAGCGGCGGCAGCTATCTGGCCTTCATTACGGGCAACCTGATCAACATGAAAATTCCCTGCGCCATGAACGCCAAAGAACTGGTGAATGCCAAATCCGGCACGGCGGAAAACGAAGTGATTTCCACCCTGTCCATCGCCACGTCTTCCCTGGTCACCATCTTGGTGCTGGCGCTGGGCGTGATGCTGATCCTGCCGCTGCAGCCCGTGCTGCAAAGCCCCGCGCTTCAGCCGGCCTTTGCCAACGTGGTGCCCGCGCTTTTCGGCGCCATGGCTTACAAGTATTACCGGAAGAATATCCGCCTGTCGCTGGTGCCGCTGTGCGTGATGGCGGTGCTGTTCATGCTGGTGCCGTCGCTGACGTCCTCCACCAGCTTCATGATCATCCCCAGCGGCGCGCTGGCCATCGGCCTGAGCTACTGGGCCTACCGCCGGAAGGGAGAACAGTGATGATCGCCCTGTGGATTATCCTGGGCCTTCTGGCCCTGGCTGCGCTGCTGCTGCTGATCGCCGTGGCGCACACGCTTTGCATCCCGTCAAAGCGCTCCACCTACGTCCCCTCGCCGGATCCCAAGCGGGCGGAGGAATATGCCGGCAAGCTGTCCCGGATGGTGCAGTGCGAAACGGTGTCGGCGCCGGGCGTCCCCCAGCGGGACAAATTCCTGCGCTTTCACGCGCTGCTGGCGGAGCTGTTCCCCCTGGTGCACCAGCAGCTGGAAAAAACGGAAATCGACGGCAACCTGCTGTTTTACTGGAAAGGAAAATCCAGCGCCAGGCCCCTGGTGCTGATGAGCCATCAGGACGTGGTGCCCGCTGAAGGTGAATGGCTGCACGCGCCCTTTTCCGGGGATCTGGCGGACGGCAAGGTATGGGGCCGCGGCACGTCGGACACCAAATGCTCCCTGATGGCCTTTTTCCAGGCGGTGGAAGAGCTGCTGAAGGAAGGCGTCGTTCCGGAAAACGACGTGTACCTGTCCTCCTCCTGCACGGAGGAATGCTCCGGCGACGGCTGCCCCAAGCTGGTGGCGGAATTGGAAAGGCGCGGCGTGAAGCCGTACCTGGTTTGCGATGAAGGCGGCGGCATCATCACCGAGCCCATCGGCGGCATCCACGGGAATTACGCCATGATCGGCGTCTTTGAAAAGGGATCCGCGGACGTGTTCTTTTCCGCCGCTTCCAACGGCGGCCACGCCAGCACGCCGACAGCCCATTCCCCTATCGCCCGGCTGGCCGACTTTGTGCATGAAATCGAAACGCGGCCCGTGTTCAAGCGCCGTATGCCCCGGGAAGTATCCGCTATGTTTGAAACCCTGGCGCCCTACGCTTCCTTCCCGCTGAAGCTGGTGTTCACCAACCTGTGGCTGTTCCGGCCCCTGCTGCTGCGCCTGCTGCCCGCCATCAGCGCCCAGGCCGGCGCCATGATCCGCACCACCATGGCGTTTACCATGCAATCCGGTTCCGACGCGTGCAACGTGATGCCGCAAAAGGCCACCCTGGGCGCCAATATGCGCTTCATTCCCCATCAGGGCATGCAGGAAAGCCTGGCCGTCGTGGAAAAGCTGGCCCAGAAGCACCGTCTGACCATGGAGGTGCGCCGCGCCAGCGACTACACCAAGCCCGTGGACATTCACGGCGAGGCGTTCCGGACGGTGCAGCGCGTCGTCAGCGAAACCTTCCCCGGCTGCGCCGGCAGTCCCTACGTGATGACCGGCGCCACCGACGCCCGGTTTTACCAGAAAATCTGCGACAATGTGGTGCGGTTCGCCCCGGTGATTTACGGGCCGGAGCAAATGAAGGGCATGCACGGCCTGAACGAAAACATCGAATACAGCTGCCTGCCCGGCGCGGTGGATTTTTACAAAAACCTGATCGCCGCCATTCACTGACAAACAAAGCGCAAAAAGAAAACGCCGGATAACCGGCGTTTTTTTCATGCGGCCCCATCATATGTCGTTCACATGATGGCAGGCGGCAAAGTGGTTGGGGGCAATCTCTGTCAGCTCGGGCTTGCATTCCTCACACGCCTTGGTGCAGTAGCGGCACCGGGTATGGAAAGGACAGCCGGATGGCGGAGAAGCAGGAAATCGAGTGGGCCGGGGCGCCGGACCGCTACCTGGTGAGCGAATTCTCGGTGGAAACGGAGGAATACCCCGGCTATGGCTACACCCATCGCCGGGAGGCGGAGGGCACCCGGCGCGTCTGGCTGACCGAATCGGTGTGATGTACAAAGGCAAAATCGTGGAAGAAAAATCAACATCAGAATTGCTAAGAAATCCAGAACATCCGTATACAAAAAAATTGCTTGAAGCCGCAGATTTATGCTCTGATTTTAATAATTCTTCCAGGGCAACCGCATTATAAAATATTCTCTGCCAAAAATGGCTCCCAGTCGTGAAAACGGCTTATCGGAAACGCATGCTA
>CACYGB010000120.1 GCA_902773895.1 uncultured Eubacteriales bacterium | reverse complement strand
CATACCAGTTGGAGAGGCCCAGGGAGTGGATCATGGTCGATGTCTTCCTTTCTCTATTTTGTCTCCATTGCTTTCTCGGTTTGTCGAATCAGGGTGTCCACGCGATCCACGCGCTTCTGGCTTTCGTGCAGAATGTCCATCAGCTCGCACCGGCAGACGCGGAGGTGCCGTATCAGATCCTTGGTGAGACCCGCCTCCCAAAGCCGCTCTGCCATCTCGATGACCTCCTGCCCGAAGCCAACGTCGGACAGCGCTATCACCAGGCTTTCCTTCTGAACGTTCATCTGTGCGGTTCGCCCGGCGATACCCATTTAGGCAGCCAGCCTTCCTCCCGATAGAAATTCAAAAATCCTTCCAGCATTTCCTGCATCCGATCCGGGATCAGGAGGGAAAACAGCGGGAACGTGGTGCGGTAGGTATCCCAGAAGCCGTTATCCGTGTATAGAACGCCGGGCTTCGTTTCCCCTGTGCGGGTGCAGGGATGAAACGGTCTTCCCTGCGCGTCCAATTCATAGAATATGCGCGGAAACAGGAAGCAGAAGTACAGGCAGGAATACAAGGTGCGCTGCCGTTCCTCCTCGCCGTCCATTTCGATTTTGGATAGCAGCGTCTGCCATTGCTTCTCCGTTTTCTGCCGAATCACAGAAAGCGGCGCGTTCCCCAGCTCCCGATCCAAGGCGATGGACGCAAATTCCGGCGAAAGAAAAGACGTGCCCAGCCGCGCCGTCAGCGTTTCGCCCCGCCGCATCCGAAAGGCCACGCTGATGCCCGTGCCAACGCCTGCGCCTTCCAAGCCCGCCAAAGTCTTCCCATCCTTGTTGGTTATTACTGTTTTTTCAATATCAACAGGCTTGTCAAAACGCAGCTCAAAATACAGGCGAAAGTCCCGACGGGTCCCGTCTCCCGCGGCATTCGTCCAGCCCGTCAGCGCGCCGGTTTCCGCATGGAGATGGATCTCCGTCTGAAAAGAAAAAGGGAGCACGCAAAAGCGCGGCGTATCATCCGTATCCCAGGTCATTTCCATGACGGCGCAGCGCTTGGTGGGCGTCAGCCGCATCCGGGCGTGATAACGCCGGAACTCCGTTTCCAGGCAGGCGGGCGACATTTCGATTTCCCGGAAGCCGGACGCCCTTTGATCTTCTGAAACGAAGACGTCGCCGCTTTGGGGCATGAATACCATTTGCCCCCAATCGCCCATCCAGGGGCTGGGCTGGTGGGTCAGGCGCACGCCCTCGCATTGCCGATGGGACGGGTGATAAAACCAATTCCCATGGCCGCCCTGGGTTTGCAGGCAAAAGTGATTCATGCCAAAAGGCGCGGCGACAAGCGGCAGCGTGTTCCCGGTGGAAAACCGTTTGTCCGATGCCGTGCCTTGCTTGATATTCACGCTTGCGATTTCGCCGCTCATATCGCATTCTCCTGATTTCCCATGGTTTTGCCGCATCCAATCAAATGCTCGGCAATCCTGCTAAAGTAAAGACGGCGATCCAATGCCGATACATGCCGGGGCTCGTCAATCAAACTGCGCCGTCCATGTCTCATCCTGATGCGCCTGGAAGCACATCCCGATCTGCTGGGCGCTGCATTCTTCCTCCGCCAGGGGCGGCAGATCGTTTTCGGAGAAGTAAGCGCTTGCGGAGGTTTCCAGATTGGCTTCAAACTGTCCGCTCAATATCCTGCACAGATAAAAGATTTTCACCACGCCATAGGCGTAGGGCGGATCGTTGTGCTTGGCCCGGTCCTGCACCGCGATCAGCCGCACAGGCTCCACGTCCAGCCCGGCCTCTTCCTTGGCCTCCTTCACCGTGTTTTCCGCCGGGGACAGATCAAAGTCGCACCATCCGCCCGGCAGGGACCATTTGCCGCTGCGCTCCCGCACCAGCAGAATTTTGCCTTCCCGGAAGATGGCCGCCCGGGTATCCACCTTAGGCGTCTGATAACCCTGCTCGCCGCAAAAGAGCCCCGTCACCTTCTCAAGCGGCAATCCCGTCCTTTCCGCCATCATCTCCGCGGCGATTTGCCGGATCCGGCGGTATCTTTCCTTATCAAAATCGTCCTTGCCATACCAAAGCCCCGCTTGGGCCAGGCTTTGCAGTTCCTTTGCCCATTCCGTTACCTGATCCTTCAATTCTTCTTGCCCCCATTCAGCCTGTAATGAACGAAAACAGGAAACAAGGGCGCGACCCTGCAGCGGCAGTTCCGCGCCCTTGCATTTTTTTGCCGGTTACTTTTTCTGAACGTACTTGAGGCAGTCAATGGTCACGGCCGCCAGAATGATGATGCCGGAGAAAACGAACTGCAAATTGGTGTCCACGCCCAGGATGGTGAGGGAATAGGTCAGCGCGGTGAAGATCAGCACGCCCACCACGATGCCCTGGATCTTGCCGATGCCGCCCTTGAAGGAAACGCCGCCCACCACGCAGGCCGCGATGGCGTCGGTTTCC
>CACYGB010000119.1 GCA_902773895.1 uncultured Eubacteriales bacterium | reverse complement strand
ATCCTGGCCGACGAGCCCACCGGCAACCTGGACGAGGCCAACGAGAACATCGTGCTGGACCTGTTCCGCCAGCTGCACCGGGAGGGCACGACGCTGATCGTGGTCACCCACGACCCCGAGGTCGCCGAGGCCGCCCAGCGCACCATCGTGCTGGAGCACGGCAGGATCGCAAGGGAAGTCGTGAACGAGAACTTTGTGGACTGACATTGTTATCAGCGTGAATGAAGGAGAGCCTATGAAAAAGACATCTGTACCCGCTATGATCGTCCTCATACTCGCCCTGATCGCCGCCATCGGCAGCCAGAGCTTCCTGGGTCCCTGCGTCCACGAGGACGGCAGCTTCGGCGCGTGCCACTGGGCGGGCCGGGCGCTGCTGGGCGTGGGCGGGCTGCTGGCGGTGCTGGCGTTGCTGGCGCTGCTGCTGCCCCGGTGCCGGGAGGGCCTCTGCCTTGCCATGGCGCTGACCTCGGTGCTGGGCCTGCTGGTGCCCGGCCCGTTGGTATCGCTGTGCGGCATGAGCACCATGCGCTGCCGGATGGTGATGCAGCCCGCCATGATCATCCTGTTTTCCGCGGCGCTTTTGTGCGCTTTGACCGGCGCGATTCTAAGCGCGAGAAAGTAAAAACGACGATGAGAAGTTTTTCCTTGACCATCAAAAACCTGGTTCGCAAGCCCGGACGCACAACGGTTTTGACGCTGCTTACCGCTTTTCTGGCCCTGGCCGTATTCGGCGGATCTGTGGTCGTTTTATCCCTTCGCAGCGGCCTGAACAGTCTGGAAGCGCGTCTGGGCGCGGACATCATTCTGGTCCCCTCCGAAGCCCAAAGCAAGGTGAGCTTCCAGAACATGTTCCTGCAAGGCACCACCGGCGCGTTTTATATGGACGCCTCCGCCCTGGACAAAGCCCTGGAGGTGGAGGGCGTGGAAAAAGCCGCCCCCCAGACCTTCCTGGCCTCCCTGAAAGCGGACTGCTGCTCCATCAAAATCCAGGTGATCGGCATTGACCCCGAGCGGGACTTCACCGTGCAGCCCTGGATTGCCCGCAGCTTATCCCGTGGATTGGGCGACATGGACGTAGCCGTGGGCTGCAAGGTGGAAGCGGGCGTAGGCGAAATCATCCGCATTTATGATCAGCGATGCAAGGTGGTGGCCCGGTTGGAGGCCACCGGAACCGGTCTGGATACGGCGGTGTATTGCAACATGGACACCATGAACGCTTTGCTCGCGGCCGCTGAGGATAAAGGCGTCAGCCATAAGATCGAAAGCGGCGATCAGTTGATTTCCGCCGTGTATGTGAAGGTGAAGGACGGATGCGATATTGATACCGTCAACAGTCGATTGAACGGCCATATCCGCAAGGTCACCGCTGTGCGCACCCGCAGCATGCTGACCGGCGTATCCGACAGCCTGGCGGGCGTCAGCCGCACGGTCACGATCCTGATCGCGGCGGTATGGGCGCTGGCGTTTATGATCCTGCTGTTGGCTTTTGTGCTGATTATCCGGGAGCGGGCGCGGGAATTTGCCGTGCTGCGGCTGGTAGGCGCATCCAGAGGAATGCTTTCGCGTATGGTGCTGCTGGAATCCGCTCTGTGCGGGCTGCTGGGCGGCCTGCTTGGCGTGGGGCTTGCGGCGCTGCTGCTGTTTCCCTTCTCTGGGCTTATTGAAAGTACCTTAAACCTGCCCTATCTCATGCCGGATACGGGAAAAACCCTGCTGCTGGCAGCCGGCACTGTTCTTCTGTCCGTGACCGTGGCCGCGCTGTCCAGTGTGATGGCCGCGTACCGCTTAAGCCGCATCGATCCCGGCACAGCCTTGCGGGAGGGAAACTGATATGATCCTGAAAGCTGAAAACATCTCCAAGCGGTATTTTCGCAAAACAGGCGTCGCAAATAATTTTTATGCCGTGAATCCCGTGAACCTGGAAATAAAAAGCGGCGAAGCGGCCGTACTTATGGGCCGCAGTGGCAGCGGAAAAACCACGCTGCTGAACATGCTCTCCGGGCTGCTGTCCCCTACCGAGGGCAAGGTATGGATGGACGGCATAGATCTGTACAGCTTGGATGACAAGGTTCTTTCCCGTCTGCGGAGCGAAAAAATCGGCGTGGTGCCCCAGGGCCGCAGCGCCATAGACACCCTCACCGTGCCGGAAAATATCCTGCTCCCAGCGGGGCTGTACGGCAAGCCCCTTCCTGTTGAAGCCGCGCTGCAATGGATGGAAAGGCTGGGCATCTTGCAGCTCGGGGACGCCCGCCCCGCCGAACTTTCCGGGGGCGAATTGCGCCGCATGGCCATTGCCCGCGCCTTGGCGCAAAGCCCCGATATTCTTTTTGCAGACGAACCCACCGGCGATCTGGACGACGAAAACACGCGCCTGGTATTATCCGCATTGTATGCTTACGCGCACGAAAAGGAAAAAGCCGTTTTCATTGTCACGCATGAAAACGACGCTTTGCAGTATACCGATTGGGTTTATCGAATGGATAGCGGGAATATAACCTGACAACCCGGATGAATGTCATTGGCTATTCCGGGTATACATTTGATGATCATATGGCACAAGAGCTGTTCGATAGAT
>CACYGB010000118.1 GCA_902773895.1 uncultured Eubacteriales bacterium | reverse complement strand
TTAAGGCCGACGCCCCGGAAGACGTGCACATGGCCGCCGACGTTTTGCAGGGCGCGCTGAGCAGCGATGCCAAAGTGCTGACACTGGATATGCCGGATGCGTGCCTGCTGAGCTTGATTCATCTGTCCTCCGCCCAGGGGAATCCTTACGGGCTGATCCGTCAGAATGTGCAGCAGGTGCTCCGGCTCATGGAAAGCCAGGGCGCGGGCAAGGTGATCGTGATCATGAAGGAAATTCAGGATTCCGTGGACGCGCTGCCCAATGCTTGCGCGCAAATGACGGAACGGATGAGAAGCAGCGTGTTTTGTTCCGCCAGCACGCTGCTGGAGGATGCGCAGAGCGACGCGGCCTTCCCATCCGATACCGTACAGCGGGCCTGCCGGGCGGCGCTCCAGCCGGACGAAGGGGAATTTCTGGCGGAAATGAACGCCTTCCTGGCTGCTTGCCGGCTGATCCCGGCGCGGGAGGCGTATCATCAGCTGGCCACCCTTTGCATGCGGATTTCGGAAGCTGCCTCCCATCACAACCAAAACATCACCGATCGGCTGGACTCTTACCGGACGGTCCAGCATACGCTGTTCGCCCTGCGGGATTATGAAGCCCTGATGGATTACATGAAAAACCTTCATCGTGGGGCGCAGGTGAGCATCATCAGCAGAAAAACAGGGGAAAGCAATCCCCTGGCGGAGCAGATCGTGCGCTATGTGAAGGCGCATTTCCAGGACCCCTCCCTGTCGGCGGCCCAGGTGGCGGAGGAAATGGGGGTGTCCGTATCCCATCTAAGCCGGGTCATCAATAAATCCCTGGGCTGTGCGTTCCCTGAACTGCTGCAGAAGATCCGGCTGGAGTACGCAGAGGAACAGCTGTCGCAAAACGCCAACCTGTCCATTTCCGATCTGGCGCAAAAGTGCGGCTTCAGTTCTTCTTCCTATTTCTCCGCCAATTTCAAAAAGATGTATGGAACGACTCCGAGTAATTATTTCCGGTACAAGCATCCAAACGAAGAAACATAACGAAACGGTCTTTGCCGGCCTGGAAAAGCACGGACGAATTGTTCGCATCAGGAGGAGAAAAACATGTATATCGTAGCGCAGGATGGAAGCGGCACCCACACCGGCATTCAGGCGGCCATCGATGCGCTGGCCGCGTCCGGCGGGCAGGACCGCACGGTGCTGGTCCGGCCGGGGGTGTACCGGGAGCGGGTGGTGGTGCATCCAAGCGGCGTCAGGATCGTGGGGGAGGACGCGGAAAACACCGTGATCACCCACAGCGCCTGCGCCAAGGACCCGGATGAAAACGGCCAGGAAAAGGGCACCTTCCTGTCCTTCACCGTGATCGTTACCGGCAAGGATGTGACGCTGGAAAACCTGACCATCCGGAACGACGCCGGCGACGGGCGCGTGGTGGGGCAGGCCGTGGCCCTGTATGCCGCGGGGGATCGGGGCCGCTTTTTGCGCTGCCGGCTGATCGCCCATCAGGATACCCTCTTTTGCGGGCCCATGATGGCCAAGGTGGAACGGGAGATCCTGCCCTATACCAGCCGGGCGGAATGCGTGGACTTCGTGGGCGACTGTCCGCTGACGCACAGCCGGGAATATTTTGAGGATTGCTTCATTCAGGGCGACGTGGATTTCATCTTTGGGCCCTACCGGTGCTGGTTTGAAGGCTGCACCCTGTTCATGAACGAGCGGGGCGGCTGGTATACGGCGGCCAATACGCCTGAAGGGCAGCCCCACGGCCTGATCCTGCATCGCTGTCGACTGACCGGCGCGTGCGCCGAGGGGGAAGCGTACCTGGGCCGGCCCTGGCGGCAATATGCCCGGACCCTGTTCCTGGATTGTGCCATGGATGAACACGTATCGCCCCAGGGCTTCGCCGATTGGAATGAAGCCAAGCCCATCACGGATCGCTGCGGCGAATGGCGCACGTCCGGGGCCAGGGCAGACCAGGCAATGCGGCACAGCCGGCAAAAGCGGCTGACGGACGCGGAAGCGCAGGCCATTACGCTGCCCGGCGTGCTGGGCGGGGAAGACGGCTGGAAGCCGTGGGAAAAGGAGGAAGCAAAATGACGGCATCGCAGGCAGACGCGGGGGTGCTGGCGTTCGTGCGCCGGCTGGAAAAAGAGGATGTGAACATGCACGGCTTCCTTCTGTCCGTGAACGGGCAGGAAAAAGCCAAGGCTTATTACGCGCCGTTCCAGGAGGGGCAGCCCCACCGGATGTATTCCGTCAGCAAAACCATGACGGGCATCGCCATCGGGATGCTGATCGACGAAGGCAAGCTGGCGCTAAGCAGCCATATCGCGGATTATTTCCGGGATTGGCTGCCCCAAAATCCCGATGAACGGCTGCTGCGCCTGACCATCGGGGATATGCTGCGCATGGCTACCTGCTATCGCTTTACGGCATACCGGGAAGGCGTAGATGAAAACTGGGCCAAACCCTTTTTCACTTCTGTACCGGATCATGAGCCGGGCACGGTGTTTTATTATGATACCGGCTGCTCTCAGGTGCTGGCGGCGCTGGTGAAACGGCTCAGCGGGCTGGAAGTGATGGATTTTCTGGAAGAAAAGCTGTTTTCGCCCTTGGGCTGCCAGGATGAGCGTTTCTGGCTGCGGGACCCCTCCGGCTGCTGCCAGGGGGGCACGGGCCTGTGCATGAGCCTGCGGGATCTGCACAGGGTAGCCCAGTGCCTGTTGGAGGGCGGCCGGGGCGTGGTGCCCGGCTGGTACGCCCGGGA
>CACYGB010000117.1 GCA_902773895.1 uncultured Eubacteriales bacterium | reverse complement strand
ACGTCCTCCACAAAGCCCATCAGATCGCCCAGGGCGCTGCCGGAAGCGGGCTCATCCTTGAGGGCGGCGAACTTGACCTTCGCCTTTTTCAGGATCTTGATCAGCGCCTGGGCCGTTTCGGGCACGGAATACCGGGCCGTTTCGCCCAGCCACAGGAGGGTTTCACCCTTCTGGGGAATGCCGGCGAAGGAGACCGTGCATTCCTTAGCGCCGTACATATTGCCCGTTTCCTGGATGGTGTCGATGACCTTCTGCACATAGGGAGGCACCATGTCGTTCACCACGGCCTGGGTCCTGCCCTCCCGGATGAAGATCAGCGGGTCAAAGCCGGTGACGCAGTCGTTGGTGCAGGCGCCGCAGAGCATACATTCATACATATTGGCGCACAGGGCCTTGTCCATGGGGTAGCCCCGCTCCACCATGGATACGTGCAGCCCCTTGGCGCGGGGGGTATTGGTTTCCTTGCCGGTGACCAGCTGCACCGGGCACAGATGGCGGCACATCCAGCAAAAGCGGCAGGCGTCCGCGTGTTTTTTGGCTTTTTCACTAAACATTTTCCCTTTCCTCCTTTTACAGGCCCAGCTTATAGGGGTTCATGATGCCGTTGGGATCCAGGGATTTTTTCAATCCTTCAAAGACCTGCATGGCGGGGCCGTACTGCTCCTTCATCAGGCGGGACAGCTTCAGGCCGATGCCATGATGGTCGTTGATCACGCCGCCGTTTTCCATGGCCGCGCGCACGCCCACGTTCCAAATCTGGTTATGCAGCCGAATGGCCTCCTCGGGATCCTGGGGCACGTCCTTGGGGTCCACGATGAAGCGGGTATAGTTCATGCAGCCCCATTCGTACCAGTGGCTGGAGTGGGAAATATAGCGCACGAAGGGGAAGTTTTCGTTCACGGCCTTCTTCATGGCCCAGTAAATCTTTTCGATATTGGCGTAGGTGGCCACGGTGTCCATGGTGCCGAACATCTGGGGGATATCCATGATGTGGCCGGGATAGAAGAAGGTGATCCGGTTTTCATACCATTTTTCGCCGTATTCGCTGCCCAGGTCCTGGCCGCCCCATTTCTCGGCGATTTCCAGGATGGTTTCCATCTCGATATCCACGATCTTCTTGATGCCCTCGACGGCCAGGTTCATGAAGCAGCCCTTTTTCTCGAAGCCCAGGATCTTTTTGATGATGGACACCGTCTCCGCCTCGTCGAAGAAGCGCAGGATGGAGGGCTTTACCTTCTGCATCAGGTCGCGGCCCGCCATGTAGCCCGAGTGCATATCCGGGAACAGGAACGCGCGGAACTGACGGCTTTCCGGCTGCTCAAAGAGCTTGAAGGTGGCCTTGGTGATGACGCCCAGGGTGCCCTCGGAGCCGATGAAGATCTGGTTCAGGTCCGGCCCGGCGGCATGCTTGGGCACGGGCAGGGTGTTGATGATATCGCCGTTGGGCAGCACCACTTCCATGGAGACGCACATATCGTCGATCTTGCCGTACTTGGTGCTCATGATGCCGATACCCCGGTGTCCCAGGGCGCCGCCGATGGTACCGCAGGTGAGGCAGGAGGGGATATGCTGGCAGGAATAGCCCTTTTCATTGGCGTACCATTCCAGCTGCTGGAAGATCATGCCCGCTTCGGCGGTGATGGTGCGGCTCACCTCATCAATTTCGATCAGGTGATTCATGCGCTTCATATCCATCATGATGCCGCCGGCCATGGGCAGCGCGCCGCCCTGGGAGCCGCTGCCGCCGCCCCAGATATGCACGGGGATTTTATAGTAATTGGCGATCTTGAGCACCTTGCTCACTTCTTCGCTGCTGCCGGGACGGACGATCCAGTCCGGCATAGGCGGCACCTGGCCCCGATCGGCCCACATGCGGCCCACCCAGAAATAATCCACGCCATAGGTCATGCGGTCACTGACGGAAACAGATACGTTCTCCACCCCTACCGCATCTTCCAGCTCACTAAGGATCATATCGCCCATGAATGCCTTGCGTTCCATCTGTAGCTCACTCCTCCAACGTTGTTATAGCTCCGTGCCGCGATCCCGCAGGAAAGCACGGCATTCCTGATCCGTTGCCATGGCGTAGCGCGCCCCAAGCCGCGTGCATTTGATGGCTGCCGCGGCGCTGGCGTATTTGCAGGCGTCGTCATTGCTCAGGCCGTAAATCTTCCCGGCCGCAAAAGCGCCGTGAAAGGTATCGCCGCAGCCGTTGGAATCCTTGACCTCCACCTTGTAGCTGTCGTACCGGCGCATTCCTTTCTGATCCAGCAGGATGCCGCCCCGGTCGGAGATATGGGCGTAGATCCAGGGATAGCATGCGGCCAGCGTATTGCTGGGAATGCCTCTTCCCTGCTTGGCAAGGGGATCCAGGCCGGAAACCTGGGAGGCGATAAACGCCTCCACCTGGGAGAAGTCCTGATTGGCCAGGCGGAAACTGCTCTCCTGCCACGCACGGCGGACGCTCTTTTTCATGTCCGAAATATTGGGGAGAATGGTGGTTTCCACCTGATCGATGTCCGGGGTCTTGCGCGTCTGCACGATATCATAAGCCGTGATGTAGATATTGACCTCCATCAGCGACTCATTGTCGTTCTGGAGCGTGGCCAGCAGCTCGCTCAGCGTTTGGATGTGCTGCTCCAGCTCCAGCCGCTTGGAATCCACGCCGGTGCTGTTCAGCTTTCCGCGCAGTTCCGTCAGAGAGTGGTCGATGCTGCGGATGGACTTGTGCCGATCCATGGGACGGGCCTTGCCCACCACCTTGGTGCCGGGATAGGACATGACGCCGGCCAGCCACGCGTCGCCCACCAGCGT
>CACYGB010000116.1 GCA_902773895.1 uncultured Eubacteriales bacterium | reverse complement strand
GCGATTGGCGACGATGTCCCCTATCAAATTGCTGAATATGCCCGATTGTCCGATGTTTCCTGTATCGTGATCGGCCAGACCAATACGGTGGGCGGCCTGCTCCGCAGGAAGCGGTCTTTGACAGACCGTTTGATCAATTACGCGCCGGATCTGGATTATTTCATCATTCCCGATCACGGAACCAGGGTGTATGTGGCCCGGAAAGCGCCGGAAAGCAATCGAAAAAGGGCCATTATAGATACTGGGATTTCTTTGGCCGCTTTGGGCCTTTGCACACTGATCGGTTTTTTGTTTTCCCATTTGGGATTTACCGACGCCAACATCATCATGGTTTATCTGCTTGGGCTGCTGACTGTGTCCATCAGCACGGCGCACCGGGCGTTCAGCCTGATCTGGGCCGTGGTCAGCGTGCTGCTGTTCGATCTTCTATTTACAACGCCTCGCTTTACCTTCTATGCTTACGGCACAGGCTATCCCGTCACCTTTCTGGTCATGTTTGCCGCCGCTTTCCTGATCAGCACGTTGGCGATCCGCCTGAAGCGGAATGCCAGGCAATCGGCCCAAACGGCCCGCCGGGTGAGCGTGGTGCTGGAAACGGACCGGCAGCTTTCCAAATCAAAATCAAAAGAGGAAATCCTTTCGGTGCTGGCGGGGCAATTGACGCAGCTTCTGAAAAGGAGTCTGGTGGTATATCCGGCAGAGGACGGCCGCTTGGGCGATCCCGTATTCTATCCCGCCGCGGAGGATACGACGCCCTATCGCATGGAGCGGGAACGGCAGGCGGTGGAATGGGCGTTTGCCCAGCGCAAGCGCGCCGGTGCGACCACAAACAGGTATCCGCAAAGCAGTTATTTGTATTACAGCATGCGGGTGCAGGAGCATGTATATGGCGTCGTCGGCGTGGCGGTGCACGATTCTCCGCTGGACGCCTCGGAAGAAAGCATGCTTGCCTCCGTGGTGGGCGAATGTTCCCTGGCTCTGGAAAACGCCCGCAACGCGCGGGAAAAAGAGGAATCCATGGTGCTGGCGGAAAACGAGCGCCTGCGGGCTAATCTGCTCAGGGCTGTTTCTCATGACTTGCGCACGCCGCTGACCTCCATCATGGGAAACGCGGATAATTTGCTTTCCAGCGGGGAAAGCATGGATCGCAATACCCAGCGCCAGCTGTATTCCGATATTTATACGGACGCCCAATGGCTGACCGGCATGGTGGAAAACCTTTTATCCGCCAGCCGGATGGAGGATGGCAGCCTGAAGCTGAACATGAACACCGAACTCATGGATGATATGATCGCCGAAGCTGTGCGGCACATGGGCAGGCGGCTGGACGGCTTCCATTTGGATATTCATAGGGCCGAAGCGCTTTTGTTCATTCAGGCGGATGCCCGGCTGATCGTGCAGGTCATCATCAACCTTTTGGACAACGCCATCAAATACGCGCCGGCAGGAACAGGCATTGAAATCAGCACGCGGGAGGCGCACGGAAACGTATTGGTCCGCATTGCGGATGAAGGCCCGGGAATCCCGGAGGATCAGAAGCCGCACGTTTTCGATCTGTTCTATTCCGGAAACAACCTTACCGGCGACAGCCGGAGAGGCCTGGGCCTGGGCCTTGCGCTGTGCCAATCCATCATGAAGGCCCACAACGGCACGATCACCGTCCATGACAGCATGCCCCACGGCGCTGTTTTTGAGCTGACTTTTCCCAAAGCGGAGGTGAACCTGGATGAATAAACCGCTGATCCTGATCGTGGAGGATGATCCGCCCATCCGCAATTTGATTTCCGTAGCCCTGGAAACCCATGATTACCGTTTTCTTTCCGCTTCCAGCGGCGGAACGGCCATCATGGAAGCCTCCTCTCATAACCCGGACATTATGCTGCTGGATTTGGGCCTGCCCGATCTGGATGGCGTGGAGGTGATCCGGAAAATCCGTTCCTGGTCTAATCTGCCCATTATTGTCATCAGCGCCCGCAGCGACGACAGCGACAAGATCGAAGCGCTGGACGCCGGAGCGGACGATTACCTGACCAAGCCCTTTTCTGTGGATGAGCTGCTGGCCCGGCTTCGCGTCACGATCAGGCGGCTGAACCAAACGCAAAACGACAGCCAGGAAACATCCGTATTTATCAACGGCCCGCTCCGGATCGACTATGCGGCAGGCTGCGTTTTCCTCTCGGAAAAGGAGCTGCATTTGACGCCCATCGAATATAAGCTGCTGTGCGTTCTGGCCCGCAACTGCGGCAAAGTGCTGACCCATAAATTCATTACGCAGCAGGTGTGGGGAACGGCCTGGGAAAACAACGTGGCTTCCCTTCGCGTATTCATGGCCACCCTGCGAAAAAAGCTGGAAGCGTCACAGGACGGTCAGGCCTTTATTCAGACCCACGTGGGCATTGGCTACAGGATGATCAGAGCCGGGAATGCCGTAGACCTTAACGATCATTAAGCATACACGGAAGATTCAGCGGCAGCGCGGCCTCCGATTTGCACAGGGGTTCGGTCATATAATTCTGTGCTCTTTGATCGCGGGAAATCCGGGAAAGGTGTGGAAGCCATGCGGTTTAAGGAATTCGGGCCGGAACAAAAGAACGTGATCCTTTTGCTTCACGGGGGTGGATTGTCATGGTGGAACTATCGGGAAGCGGCAGAGCATCTCCGGAAAGAGTACCATGTCATCCTTCCAATCCTGGATGGACATGCCGGAAGCGATCGTCCTTTTACAACGATCGAAGAAAATGCATCTGAGATCATTTCTTTCATTGATGAACATTTTTACGGGTCTGTATTACTGATTGGCGGCCTTTCTCTGGGCGG
>CACYGB010000115.1 GCA_902773895.1 uncultured Eubacteriales bacterium | reverse complement strand
ATTCATCAAACACAGTAATGCTGTCCCTGTATTCATGGTTTTCATCCGTTAACAGGGCGGACAAAAAGCTTCTGCCGGGCAGGGATGCCGCTTCGGGGTTTTCGATGTTAAGGAAATCAAGCAGGGTTGGCATGAAATCATACTGGCTGAGCAGTGCGTCTTCGGTGGCGTTTTGCCGGATGGTGCCCGGCATGAAAAAGATGCAGGGTACCTTCACCGATGTGTCATACATGTTCAGCGGGTTGGTCGCATTGCCCTTTCCCCAGATGCCGTGATGGCCGCAGTTAAAGCCATTGTCACTCATGAACACAACCAGCGTATTCTCGCGGATGCCCAGCTCGTCCAGCTTTTTCATGACCCGACCGACGCTGTCATCTACCCCCTGGATAGCGGCATAGTAACCGGCCAGCAGATCTTTCAGGGTGAGATGGCTGCGATCCTTGCGCATGAAGGACTCACTATACTGGATTTCAACGGGATGCGAAGGGCTCCATGGATGGCGGCTGTCCTGGGGGATATCATCGAAGGTGCAGGCCATGTAGTGATCCACGTATTCCTTTTTATGCTGATCCACCAGAGGCCCGTGGGGCGCGGTGAAGGCAAGATTCAGGTAAAAGGGCTTCCCCTCCTGATGGCAGTTTTCAATGAAGCCGAGGGCGTCATCGGTGATGATATCGGTCAGATATCCTTTGGTTTTCGTGACCTCCTCGCCGCTGAACATTTCCGAATCGATATAGGTGCCGGCCCCGGCTTGCCGGGCAATGAACCAATGGCTGTAGCTCTTCTGGGGCTTTCCCGCGGCGCCGAGATGCCACTTGCCGCAAATGCCGCAGGTATACCCCTGCCGGGCCATATAGTCCGTATAGCCGGGAATGCCTTGCAAATATTCGATGGGCGGATCCGTTGGCTTATTGCCATTCCCGCCGCGGATCCAGTCGTGCACGCCGTGCTGAGAAGGGATGCGCCCAGTCAGTATGGAGGCCCGGGCAGGCGAGCAGACCGGGGAAGTGCAGAAAAAGTTTTCAAAACGCACCCCTTCCCGTGCCAGACGGTCTATATTGGGCGTGTGCAGCTCTTTATTTCCGGAACAGCCCAAGGCCCAATACCCTTGATCGTCCGTCAAAAACAGGATAACATTCGGTCTGGTATCTCTCATAACGTTCCTTCTTCTTTACGCAAAATGGCGCGTTACAGCGTCAAAGCACGGCGCAGGCTGCCGCCCGGGATCAGCCGCTTCCCTTCATCGGAAAGCCCCATTTCCAGGACGGGTTCAAATACCACCGGCTGGGCCGGAGGAAGAGCGCATCGACAGAGCGGATGCTTCCGGGAAAAGAGAAAGGTCACTTTTCACGGGCTGCAAGCTTTTGTCCGCCCATCGGCTCACGGCCAGAGGATTCGACAAAGTTTCATCACGAATACAACCTCCGCTCTGAAAAGCTTCTCCCCGGGGCGAAGGCGCCACCGCTGCGGATTGAAACGTCCGGGTTTCAACCCTGCTATTTTATTGTTTTTCAAAGAACTGCTTTGCAGACAGCTTGTATCGCCGGCTGCGCCGGCGGAGGGCGATTGCATCCGGGAGCTCACTTGGCGAACCAGCGTAACAGGCGCAAATCGTCCGTTCGGCACGCCCCGTTTGTCCGCTGCGTGCGGCAGGACTCAGGACCGCGCAGGCCCTAACATCCCGCCTCCTTACTCCGCCGCCTCGATTACAGCCAGGTTGCGTACGCTGCGGCGCATATTCTCATCGCCGAATACGATCATCTGCACGCCGTCGGCGCCCGCGTCAATGCCGCTCACCTTCACGCTGTCGATCTCCACAGCCAGGTATACCCGGCCCGGGGTGCGCACCTCGTCCCCCGTCAGCTCGGCGGTGTACTGGTCGGCGGAAACAGCGGTCACGCCCGTGATTTTTGCGGCGTCAATGCCCTTTTCCTGCAAAAGCGCCAGCAGCTCCACCCCGCGATAAGCGTGGGCGCTGCGCTCGCCCTTGCCGTTCACCGTCTCGCCCTCAAAGGCGCCCTTGTCCAGATCCTTGATGGCCACCACGATCTCCTTGCCCCCGGCCTTCAGGGTGATGGCGTTCTGTTTCTCCTGGGCCACCTGCCGGGCGCGCACGTACAGGCCCACGCCCACCGTCGCCGCCACCAGCACGCAGATCAGCACAATGGCAATCCATTTCTTCTTCATTGCTTCGGTCCTCCAGATTTAATGATTTTTGCCATGCGCCCGTACAGAATATGGGCGCATGCGCCGCCCACCACCCCGGAGCAGGCCGCCACCAGTTGCCACAGCAGCAGGGCCACCCCGCTCAGGTGGAAAACGAGCAGATTGCTCATGAGCGCACTGGCTTGGCAGGCCAGCACGCTGACCAGAATAAAATAGAGCAGGCCCCGCTTTTTCATCCCCCAGGCGGTCAGGTCGATCACCAGGCCGGGCAGCGTGTATGTAACCAGCGCCAGCGGCCCCTGATACCCCGAAAAACCCAGGGCGATTGCAAGCAGCGCCTGCACGAATCCCATGGCGGTGCCGGCCCCCATCACGGGCACCAGCTCCCGCCCGATCACCAGAAACGCAAGGGAAAAGCCCACCGCTGCGCTGCCGCCGGGAATGCGGAAAAAGTCCGTCAGCACATTGGTGACGGGTGACACGATCTTCTTGGCACACAGGCCAAGCAGCAGGCAGAACGCCATCAGCGTGATCTGCCGGGCAGAAAGCTTTTTCAATTTCGCAGTCTCCTTCTCAATGCGGAAAGCCGGGCCGTTTCCAGCCGGGCTCTTGCGCGGGATCGCGCGCGGTCTGCGCCCCTGGCCGGGGCTTTAGGGCATCAGACTCGGA
>CACYGB010000114.1:2625-5494 GCA_902773895.1 uncultured Eubacteriales bacterium | reverse complement strand
TCGACTGCCCGTAAGCGTTTGAAAACGCAGAAAAATGGATAAGTCTTTCAAGGGAAAAGCCTATATTATGACCAGCGAACCTATTCCTGATTGTACACCGGCGGATATCCGGGACTGGCTCAAAACACATACGACTCATCAGGCGTTGGCTTTTGCCTTTGCTATGGTAAGCAACAAGTTTTTCTGGGTAGCAGATAATGAATACGATTATCCATATGGATCAAAGCAGCATGCATGGGTATGTGAAATTACGGATGCATGGGGAACGCTGATGGATGAACTGGAGGAAAGGATATATTTAATTCTTTCGGAACGCGGTGTTACTATACCCAAAACAAGGAAAATAGATGTGTTGCGGCCTTTCATGAAGGAATTTGGTTTTATCGACGGTAGAGGCTGGTGGATCAAACCTCAAAATGCATCTGACAACACAACACAAAACGAATCTATGGATTCATGAATATTGGATATTATGAAAGATGACAAAATGAGAATCGCATCTATGACCTTTCGCCTGCATGCGCCCTGGGTGCACAGCCTGAAAGAGAAGCGGATGATCGTAAAAAGCCTGGTGGCAAAGCTGCAAGGCAGATTTCACGTATCAGCCGCAGAAATTGACGAGCAGGATACGCACACCATCCTCGTGATCGGCATTGCGGCCATTGTTCCCCATCACGCCATGGCGGACAGCCTGATGGATGAGATTTCATCCTTCATTGAGGAAAACTGCGAAGCGGAAATCCTGGAGGAAACGCGGGAAATCCGATAGATAATCGCTGAATGGCCCTGAGAGCCGTTTTTATCCTGGCGGATGGAAGATTGGCCTATGAGCGGCTTTTGCGGCGATTACAAGCCAAAATACGCAGCAAGTACACCGTATATTGTATTTTCATAAGCCGTTTTGACACAATATATGGTATACTTTTTTCTCTTTCAGATTTCGCAGGCAATATCACGGAACTTGAAGATGTTTTTAGCCAATTTGAAGTTGGATGTATGCAAGGCAGGAAAAAACGAAAGAACGGCGAAATACGCTGTACCATGGAAACGGAAGAATGGCATCGCCTGCCGCAGGGATGACAGCCAAAGATGAACAGATGCTTTCCGCAGGAGGGAGAACAGCGATGAATGACCGGACGATCACGCGCCGCACCTGGTTTTTCTTTGCCTTCCTCCTGCTGTCAGGCGTGGCGTATGCGCTTTCCAGGACCGGGAATCCGGGGCTGGACGCCCTGATGGCGAGCTGCAATTACCTGATCTTGACCGGTTTGCTGCTCTATTGGTTCCAGTCTGTCCGGGCCAGGCTCCTGCCGTCCCGGTCTAAGACTTGGGTGATGGGCGCGGCGCTGATGATGCTGCTGTATCAGCTGCTGCGGGTGTTCAAGTATCGTTTTGCGACGGAACCGGCCATGATCCGGCATCTGGTTTATCTGTACTTTGCGCCCATGACACTGATTCCCACGCTCTTCCTGATGACCTCTCTGCGCATCCATCGGGGGAATCGACCGGGACGCTGGGATGAAGCGCTGCTCCTGATCCCATCGGGCCTGCTCACTCTGCTGGCGCTGACCAACGACCTCCACGGGCTGGTATACGCGCCCCGGGTGGCGCTCAGCGAGTTTGCCGTGGTGACCGGCACCTATACCCATGGCCCTGTTTTCTATGCGTTATACGCCTGGATGATCTCGATCTTTGCCGTCGGCCTTTTGCTGCTGTTGCGGGAGGCACGCCTGCGCTATCGGAAAGCGCTGACGCACATGGCTGCTGTCGCAGGGCTGTGGCTTGGCCTGTGGGCCTATCACTTCCTCGTGGCAGATGTGACCCTGCTCCCGCGCATGTACAATATCCCGGAGATCCACTTGTTCGGCATGCTGGGAATCTTTGAGGCCTGTATCCGCAGCCGGATGATTCCGCATAACGGAAACTATCCGGGATTCTTCCGGATGCTACAAACATCAGCCGTGGTGACGGACAGGGCGCTGCGGCCCATTTACCGATCCGGAAACGTGCTTGAGGCGGATCGTGAGCAACTCCGGGCGGCGCTTGCTTCTCCGGTCTATCTGACGCCGGACCTGAAGCTCTCCGGTCAGGCAGTAAATGGCGGCTTCGCATTCTGGGCGGAAGATGAGACAGAAGTGCATCGCGCGCAGGATCGGCTTTCCGAGGCCAACGAGCTCATCGAATCGGAAAGCAGCCTGATCCAGGCGGAGACGGAGCAGCGGGAAAAAGACGCCTGGCTGCAATCCCGGCACCGCATCTATCACGAGATCGCGGAGATCCTGTACCCCTGCCAAAAGCGCATCGAAGGGCTGCTGGGCAGGATGGAACCCAACACGCCGGCCTTCCGGGATCAGCTGGCGCAGGTATCGGTGCTCAACGCCTATGTCAAGCGGAAGACGAACCTGCTTCTGCTGGCATCGGAGCAGGACAGCCTGACCATCCAGGCGCTGTTCCAGGCGCTCAAGGAGTCCGCAATCTATTTGTCCCTGGCCGGATTGCAAACCGACGCGCTGCAGCCGGAGGTGGAGCAGGCGCTGCCCGCTGCCTCTGTCATCGCCCTCTACGACGCCTTTGAAGCGGTGGCCGAGCGGCTGATGGGCAATGCTTCGTCTCTGATGGTTTCCTGGCGCGGGACTTCCCTGTCTCTGGCGACAACGACAAAGCACCTGCCGGACCTGAGCGGCCTCCCTGTGACCGCGCGGACGCGGCAGGCGGACGGCGTGCTGTACATGGATCTCCTCGCCGAAGCGAAAGCAGAGAGAGGCGGTGAACAGGCATGACGATACAGAATGCCCTGCTATCCGCCGTGCGGCTGCCGGTGCTGGGGATGCTGTTCCTGCTGATCACCGCCCAGATGGCTGCCGTCGTC
>CACYGB010000114.1:0-2591 GCA_902773895.1 uncultured Eubacteriales bacterium | reverse complement strand
CATTTTCTGGCTCTGTTTATCTGTGATCGCCTGGGAAATCAATTTCCCGGACTGGACCCCGGAACCCCCGGCCGGCCTGGCGGCGTTCTGCGCATGTCCGGTTTGGGTGCTTTGGAGCTTTGAGGCGGTGATGGTCGTGCTCCTGGCCTTTACCGTTTGGGACACCTTTCGCTATCGGAAGAATCACGTCACGCCCGACAGCGTCAAGCAGGGCATGGATCTGCTGCCAATGGGCGTTGCCTATGCCGAGCCGGACGGGGCTGTGTGCTTCCGCAATCTGGTGATGGATCATCTTTCTGTGGCGCTCACCGGCAAGCTGTTCACGGATTGGAACGTCTTTCAGGCGGCGGCGAGCGGGGATCAGGTGTCCGTGGAGGGCAAGGTCTGGCTGCTGCGCAGCTGGAAAACGCCGGATAGCGTGCTTACGCAGATCACTGCCACGGACATGACCGAGCAGGCCGGGGTCCTGAACGCCCTTCAGGCGAAAAACCGGAAGCTCAAGGATATTCAGCTGCGCCTGAAAATCTACAGCCGCCAGGCGGAGCAGATCATCATCGCCCAGGAGCTGCTCACCGCCCGGATGATGGTGCATGACGCGCTGGGCAGCGTGCTGCTGGAGAGCCGTCATGCCATGAGCGCCCCGGGCGCCATCGACGAGGAACTGCTGCTGCAAGCTCTGAAAAACGCCAACACCTACCTGCTGCGGGAATACGAGGGCGACGATACCGCTGTCGATCCCCTGACGGAGGCCATCGGCATTGCGCAGGCCATTGGGGTGAAGGTGGAGCTGACCGGCCTCCCGCCCGTGGAGGAAAAGCCCCGGAAAATTTTTGCCGCCGCCATCCGCGAGTGCGCTGCCAACGCTGTGAAGCACGCGGAGGGGGACCGGCTCACTGCGGACGCGCAGCGCTCATCAGGGTATACCTTTACCCTTTGCAGCAACGGGCAACCTCCTTCCGCGCCCATCCGGGAAGCCGGCGGCCTTCTTTCCCTGCGGACGCTGGTGGAAAACCATCACGGCGTCATGCACATAGACCTATCTCCCGGCTTCCTTCTCACCATCCGGCTTCCGGCTTAACGGCAGCCTCCTGTTCGCCGTCCTTCGGGACGGCGTTTTTGCGTTGAAAAAATGGAAATTCGCTTTCAAAATGGGCCGTTCGGCCCATGACAATGCCGCTATTCATACTCTATAATATAAGTGGAAGAGTATATATATCCCGCACGGAGGTGGTGCGTTTGGAAAAGAAATATAACGTGGTCGTGGTGGACGACCAGTACGTGTCCCGGAGCTTCTTTGAAATTCATGTGGGGATGAGCAAGGGCTACGTGCTGGCGGCCTCCCTCTCCGGTGCGGAGCAGGCCATCGCCTTTTGCCTGGAGCACCCGGTGGACCTGGTGATCATGGATGTGATGATGAAGTACGGGCTGGACGGCCTCACCTGCGCCAAGACCATCCATCGCAACAACCCGGGCGTCAGAATCATCCTGACCACCTCCACAGCGGAAGCACGGTGGATCGACGAGGCCTGGGAGGCGGGGATCGACAGCTTCTGGTTCAAGGAGTATTCGGACATTTCCCTGACCCAGGTGATGGACCGCACCATGGCCGGCGAGCGCGTATTCCCGGACAGTCCGCCCAATCCGGACTTCGGCGACGCGGAAAAGACTGACCTGAGCGACCGGGAGCTGGACGTGCTGCGGGGGCTGACCCGCAACCTGACCAACGAGGAAATCGCGGAAAGCCTGCATATCTCCCCTCACACCGTGAAGCGCCATATTGAGAACCTGCTGGTGAAAACCGGCTTCAGGAACCGCATCGACCTGGCGGTGAATGCCAAAGCATTGGGTGTGGTGGTCCATGAGGACGACCGCACCGAGAACAGACCACCAAAAGGAGGAAACAGATCATGAAACGGAACCTGCTGAAACTGCTCCTGGCCGCCGCTGTGCTGACGGCGCTGTTTGCGCTGGCCTTGCCCGCTCTGGCGGCTACGGACGTCTGCCCCAGCAGCAATGACGGCAAGCACGACTGGAAGTACTTCAACTTCGCGGACTGTACGTCAGGCGGCTCCGCCTATTATCAGTGCACCAAGTGCCATGCGGTCAAGGACGAAAAATGGGTGGACGCCCTGGGCCACAGCTGGAGCGAATGGAAGGTCCGAAAAGCGGCTACCTGCACGGAGAACGGCACCAGCTACCACACCTGCACCCGCTGCAAAAAATCCGAGACGAAGACTGTGAAAGCCACCGGCCATTCCTACGAATGGAAGGAGACCAAGAAGGCCACCTGCGGCACAGCCGGCAGCCGCCAGCAGGTGTGCAAGATGTGCGGTGCGAAGGGCAAAACCGAAACCATCAAGGCCACCGGCCAGCATACCTACGAGTGGAAAGTAACCAAGAAGGCCACCTGCGGCGAAGTCGGCAGCCGGCAGCAGGTGTGTAAGGTATGCGGTGCCAAGGGAAAAAAAGAGACTATCAGGCCCACCGGAAAGCATACCTGGGAATGGCGCCGCGTAACGGAGCCCACCTGCGGTGCCGAGGGCAAAGAACGCCTTTTCTGCTCGGTATGCGGTATGGGTGGCCAGAGCCGG
>CACYGB010000113.1 GCA_902773895.1 uncultured Eubacteriales bacterium | reverse complement strand
ATCAGTGCCTTGCCTTTATCCGTGGGGATCAGGGAACGCGCCTTGCCGCTGCCCTGCCGCACCACCAGCCCGGCCTGCACCAGCTTTTCCAGGATACCGGCGCGGGTGGCGGGCGTACCCAGGCCCTTTCGTTCAGCATCTTCGGGCATATCCTCCACACCCGCCGTTTCCATAGCGGCCAGCAGGCTGTCCTCGGTGTAGTGCCGGGGCGGGCTCATGGTTCCTTCGTGAACGGAAGAAATGATGGGATAGAGCCGCTGCCCGATCTGCAAATCCTGAATATTGTAAGGCTTATCTTCCTTTTCGGTCAGTTCCGCGCTGTTCAGGGTGCGCATGAACAGGTCATGCGGCAGCTTCCAGCCGATCCGCTTCATG
Source organism: uncultured Eubacteriales bacterium (assembly GCA_902773895.1). GTDB lineage: Bacteria > Bacillota > Clostridia > Christensenellales > Aristaeellaceae > RUG563. The sequence continues at coordinate 2,591 of CACYGB010000113.1, read as the reverse complement.
GTTTTTCCCTTGCCGTGGAAAACGAAGCCCTGGCACTCCACCGTCACGGCGGTTTCGTCATATTCGCAGGCGTCGGACACAGCGCAGAACAGGCGGTTGCAGATCAGCTCCAGCAGCGCCCGTTCCTGGGCGGGCAGGTTCGTCCAGTTCTGCGTGGGCATGGTGGCGGTGGGAATGATGGCATGATGATCGGTGACTTTGCCGTTGTCGATCACCTGCAAAGCATTGACCGTCAGGGTCATCCCCTGGATGTAGGGAAAGCAGTTCATGGCCTTGCGTACCAATTCCATCAGGCTTTCCGCCATATCTTCGGTCAAATACTGGCTGTCGGTGCGGGGATAGGTGATGAGCTTCTTTTCGTAGAGCGCCTGGGCGTAGTCCAGGGTCTGCTGGGCAGTAAAGCCGAAAATGCGGTTGGCGTCCCGCTGGAGCGTGGTCAGATCGTACAGCCGAGGAGCGCGCTCCCGTTTTTCCTTCTTCACCACGTCCCGCACAAAGGCTTCCTTCATGGAGCAGGCTGCCGCCATGCGCAGGGCTTCGGCAGGATCGGAAATGCGGTCGCTGGTGGCCAGGAAACCGCAGCTGATCTGAACGGTGGAAAAGGATTCCGGCTGGAAATGGGCAATGGCTTCTTCCCGCTGCACGATCAGGGCCAGGGTGGGCGTCATCACGCGGCCCACGTTCAGTGTGGTGCCGTAGATCAGGGAGAACAGGCGGCTGGCATTGATGCCCACCAGCCAATCGGCTTTCTGCCGACACAGCGCCGCCAGGTACAGCCTGTCGTAGTCACTATCGGCGCGAAGGTGCCGGAAGCCCTCACGGATGGCAGATTCTTCCAGAGAAGAGATCCACAGGCGCTTCACGGGCTTATGGCAGGCGCACTGTTCGTACACCAGGCGGAAGATGAGTTCTCCCTCCCGGCCCGCGTCGGTGGCGCAGACGATTTCCTCCACCTGGGGATGATTCATCAGGGCGTTGAGCAGGTCAAACTGCTTTTTGCTTTTTTCCAGGATGGTATAGCGCCAGGGCGCGGGAAGGATGGGCAAATCGGCCCCCTGCCATTTTGTATAGCGATCATCGTACTGCTGGGGCATGGCAGGCTCCACCAGGTGCCCGACGCACCAGAAAACGATCCAGCCCGCGCCCAACAAAAAACCGTCCCGGCGCTGCTTGGCACCCAGGACGGCGGCAATGCTCATGGCGACGGACGGCTTTTCAGCAATCACCAGCTTGTGAGAAATCATGGGAAGCGTTACGGTATTCATGGGGATCATTCTCCTTTACTCGTTATTGTTTTCGGATTCATCCTCGTCCTCATCGTCGAAGCCGGATTCATCCATCATGCGGGATTTGGGTGCGCTGCTTTTCTTGTTCTTGAAATACCAGAAAGCGGCACCGCCGCCGCCCAGCAGCACGATGAGCAGCAGGAGCAGGCCGGACTGATTGGCGGCGGGCTTCTCGGCCTGCGCCACAGGCTCCGCCGTGGCAGCGGGCACCGCCATGGGCTCCGGGGTAACGTACACGATCTGCGGTGTGGGCGTGGCGACGATCTCCTCGTCGGTGAGGACGCTCAGCAAATCACGGTCATCCACCATGTTGAGGAAATAGGTTTCATAGATTTCATTTTCCTCGTCAATGGGTTTGTCGTAGTCAATCACCAGGAAATAGGTATTGCCCTTTTTGCTCTGCACGGTGATGAACTGCTTGTTGGTGGCGGCGGAATACAGCACGTCCAGGGTCTGCATATTGCCGTTACCGGTAAAGGGCTGGCCGGGGCCGATGGGCACATACTCCGTTTTCACGATGGGTTCCGGCGTGACCACCGGCGCTTGGGTTACCACGATCACGATAGGTTCCTGGGTGGCGGCAGGCTCCTGCGTCACCACCGGCGCATTGGTGACAACCACAGGCTTGTCCGTTTCCTGGACTGTGCCGCCAGAGGGCTTTTTCGTGTGTTTTGCGGTAGCCGTAGGCGCAGCCGTCGCCATGGGCTTGGCGGTGGGTTTTCTTGTGGCCTTGGGCGTGGGCGTCGGGGCCACATAATAGGGATTGTCCAGGATGATCGGCTCGGAGAAATTGCCCGCGTAATCGTATGCGCGGATTGCCAGCTGCGGATAGGTCAGCAGCAGATCTTCCATGCGCACGTCTAATTGGCCGTTTTCCAGCGTAGTGAATAAAAGGCCGTTGACCTGGACGCCCGCCGCGCCGGAAAGATCGTCCGGGGCTTCCACATGGAGCAGCTTATCGTTGAAGCCCGCCGTCACCACCGGGGCCAGCCGGTCAAAGATGCGGATTTCCTTCTTTTCATCCATGAAATTGCCCTCGGCGTCCAGCAGGCGCACGGTCATAACGGCATTGTCAGTCACTTCCAGATCGACGTAGTAATAGCCGTCCAGCAGGGTAAATTTCTCCTTGATCTCCACCCAATCGCCTGTGTCCAGCCTGTATTTCACCTTGTCCCAGGCACTGCCGGTCAGGGGCGTGATCTTGACGCGGATGTTCTTCACCTTGACGTTTGTCCAATCGGCGGGCACCTTGATTTCCACCTTGAACATGGTCCTCAAATCAACAGGCGTGGGCGGTTCTTCCGT
>CACYGB010000112.1 GCA_902773895.1 uncultured Eubacteriales bacterium | reverse complement strand
CCCAGGGCTTCACCGCTCAGTTTGATGATGATCCGTTTGCTCATACGTTCCTCCATGTCTGTCCAGAAAAATCCCCCGCTCTGCGGAGCGGGGGAATGGGATTGATTGTGATCAGTCCTTCTTGCCGGTCATTTCGGCGATCTCGTCAGCCAGGTTGCTTTCTTTCTTTTCGATGCCTTCGCCGCGCTCAAAGCGGACGAAGCGGCGGATGGAGATCTTCTCGCCGGAAGCCAGGGTGGCTTCGTTGACCCGGGTGGCGATGGTGATGTCGGGATTCTTGACGAAGGCCTGCTCCATCAGGCAGTTTTCCTTATAATATTTTTCGATGCGGCCTTCCACCATCCGGTCCACGATCTTCTCGGGCTTGCCTTCGTTGAGGGCCTGGGCGCGCAGGATTTCCTTTTCCTTGTCCAGGGCGGCCTGAGGCACGTCTTCCTTGGCGATATACAGGGGGTTGGACGCCGCGATCTGCAGCGCGATGTCATGGCACAGCTCTTTGAAAGCGTCGGTCTTGGCCACGAAGTCGGTTTCGCAGTTCACTTCCACCAGCACGCCGATTTTGCCGCCCATGTGGATATAGCTTTCCACAGCGCCTTCGGCGGCCACGCGGCCGGCCTTCTTGGCGGCGGCAGCCAGGCCCTTTTCACGCAGATAGGCCACGGCTTCGTCCATATCGCCGTTCTTCTCCACCAGGGCCTTTTTGCAGTCCATCATGCCGGCCTGGGTGCGTTCGCGCAGTTCTTTAACCATTGCAGCAGTAATTTCAGCCATGGGAATGACCTCCTCGTTCTATGCGATTCTCAAAATGCATTATTCGGCGGCTTCAGCGGGGGCTTCGGCTTCGCTCTGTTCGCCCTGCTTGCCTTCCAGCACGGCGTCCGCCAGCTTGCCGGCGATCAGCTTCACGGCGCGGATGGCGTCGTCGTTGCCGGGAATCACGTAATCGACTTCGTCGGGATCGCAGTTGGTGTCCACGATGGCCACGATCGGGATGCCCAGGGTGCGGGCTTCCGCCACGGCGATGTGTTCTTTCCGGGGATCCACCACGAACAGGGCGCCGGGCAGCTTCTTCATTTCGCGGATACCGCCCAGGTTGGTTTCCAGCTTTTCGCGTTCATGCTGCAGCTTGATGACTTCTTTCTTGGGCAGCACGTCGAACTGGCCGTCCTGCTCCATCTTGTCGATGGCGTTCAGGCGTTCCACGCGGGTGCGGATGGTTTTGAAGTTGGTGAGCATGCCGCCCAGCCAGCGGTTGTTCACATAGAACATGTTGCAGCGCTTGGCTTCGCTTTCGATGCTTTCCTGGGCCTGCTTCTTGGTGCCCACGAACAGCACGGTCTTGCCTTCCATGGCCAGGTTGCGCACGAACATGTAGGCTTCGTCGATCTTGCGGACGGTCTTCTGCAGGTCGATGATGTAGATGCCGTTGCGTTCGGTGAAGATGTAGGGGGCCATTTTGGGGTTCCACCGGCGGGTCTGGTGACCGAAGTGCACGCCGGCTTCCAGCAGGTGTTTCATAGAGATGACTGCCATTGGGGGTTCCTCCTCGTTTTTGTTGTATCCTCTGCGGGTTTCCTCTCCGCTTGCCACCGTTTCCGGCACAGGCAAACAAATCCGCCCGCATGCGTGATCCAGCAGATTATAACACAGCCTCCCCGGCTTTGGCAATAGTTTTTTCTTTGTTTTTTTCGCTTTCCGCGGCATTTTTCCGCAAAAAAACGGCCCTCCTGATTGCAGGAAGGCCATAGGAATCCGTATTTCTTATTCGGGCCGCGCCGCGCCGCACTCCGGGCAGAATTTGCCGGTGTTGCCGCTGTGGCCGTTTTCGCAGGTCCAGGTGCCGTCGTCCGCAGGCTGATCCGGCGCCTTTTCCGTCACCGGGGGCTCCTTCACCTCCAGGTGATACACCGTGTATTCCCGGCTTCCCGTGTTCACCAGCGCCAGGGTGCCGTCCAGGCTGACGCTCACACTGCGGTAATCGCCGAAGGGCACCTGGGTGACGCCGTACAGGTCCACCACGCCCAACTGTCCCTGGGCGTTCTTGGCCACAAAGGCCTTGCAGCCGGAGGACGAGGGGAAGGTTACCTCGGCATAGTGCTCCGGCAGTTCGCCCACCGCAGCGCTGAGCACGATCACCGTGCCGTCCAGGTTCTTGATTTCAGCGAAGGTGGAGCGGTCCCTGGCCGCGTTGGCGGCGTAGGTGAAGCCGGCGGTTTCCTTGCCCTGAGCGTCCAGGAAGCCGATCTTTTCATCCTTCACGGCGCTGATATAGCCAAACTGCAGCAGGTTGTCGTAGCTGTAGCTGCCCAGATCGTCGTATTCCGGCGGGATCACTTCGTTGCCCTGCAGGTCGATCAGGCCGTATTTCCGCTCCAGCCGCACCAGGGCGTAGCCGTTGCGGAACGTCCGCACGGTGTCGTATTTGCGCGCGGTGGTGAACAGGGCGTTGCCCTGCAGGTCGTACACGGTGCCGTCCTGGTACAGGTACGGATCGTCCACATCTTCCGCCTTCAGGGTGCATTCCGGCACGAAAGCCACCTGGCCGCTGCCCTGATGATAGAAGGTGGAAACCCGGTTGGCATATTCTTCGTCGTATTCGCCGGAACCGTCGGCCGGCCGGGGCGACGCTTCCATGCTGCTGTTGTAGAAGGTAACTTCCCGGGCCTGGTTGCGCACGGCCACATAGGCGCCGTAGGCGGTAGCGCTGCCGTAATCGGTTCGCGGCAGGGTGCCGGCCAGCTTGCCGTCAAAATAGAAATCGGCGGTATCCACCCGGAAGAACAGCTTTTCCCCGGTGGACCAGTTGCTGAAGGTGTAATCCTTGTCGTCCGCCTCGCAGGGCGTCAGCTTGATGCCCACCTGCCAGCGGTCGGACACCACGTCCACGTCGGCGTACACCGCCGGAACCAGCAGTTTTCCCCGGCCGTCCAGCAGCCCTTCGTCGTGCACGCCGTCCTCGGACGACACTTCCACTTTATAAAAGCCGTAGCTGCTGTTGATGCTCATGGAGCGGTAGCCGGTATCCTTTTCCGTCAGCGCGGTGCCGTCCGCGTCCAGCACCTGGTAGTACGAATCGTTTTCCCCGCGGTAGGCGAAGGTATTGCTGATCCGGTTCAGGTCCATGGACCGGGCCGTGACGGCTTTGCCGTCCTCCGCCAGCACCGCCGGCATAGCCGCCAGCAGCAGCGCAGCGGCGATCAAAAGCGCCATTGTTCTTTTCATTTCCATATCCTCCTCTTTCTTTTCCGTGTTGAATTCATTTGCGCAGCAGAATTTTCCCTGAAATGCAGG
>CACYGB010000111.1 GCA_902773895.1 uncultured Eubacteriales bacterium | reverse complement strand
GAAAGCGAATATGTGCGCATCAGCCCCTACAACCGGGAGGACGGATCCTCCACCAAATACTTCTACATCAGCAAGGAGAAGCTGCACGAGCTGTTCGCCGCGCCTGACGGAAAGCAGATGCTGGACTATGACTGCGGAAATTTTCTGCGGGCCTATGTGAACCGCGGCCTGGTGCGCATGGAATTTACATGGATTCGGTACGCCACCGTCATCCGTCAATGGGTGTATCTGGAACAGGCCGACCTGGAAGCGCTGGTGCTGGGGCGCTTCATTGTGCGGCGGCTGAGCAAGGAACCCAGCCGTCAGGCGGAAATCACCCTGCGGGAATCCGCCCACGCGCAGATTGCCACCCTGAACAGCCGGGAACGCCGGGCGCTAAGCAAGGCCCTGCGGGATAACTTCCAATGGCCGGGCGACCATGTGACCTTGTCCCGGGACTGGGGCAAGGACTTCTGGTTCAGCGCGGACGGCATTCACGGCGGGCTGTGCCGCCATGAGTACAACGGCAAGATCACCTATTCTGTACACACATAAGGAGGCGGAACGCATGGCGAAAGCCCACGTCACCAAGAAATGGGTCAACCAGAATTTCCAGCGCCGGCTTTATACCGGATACTGCAATCTGCAAAACCTGCTTTGGTACAAAAGCCCTGCCTACTACACCACCCGGGTGGAAGGCTGGGGTGCTGATATTTACCTGCTCGACCAGCAGACGGTGATCATCACGGGATATGCCCCCTTCAGCAACATCCGCATCCCCTATGAGCTGGCAAAGCACTATGACAGCATTGCGGAACTTCACGATTTGAGCCCCGAATATCTGGACGGGCTCATCAACAAGCTGATCGACGAAACGATGAAAGGAGTAACCACAAAATGAGCAAGTACAAGACCATCAAGGAAGCCACGGAAGCCTGGGTGCAGGGCTTCAACGCCATCCCGCAGGGCCTGATCGAGAAGATCATGCGCTACAATCCCGACGAGATCACCGAGCTGACCCCCATTGCCTATGGCGACCGGGTGTACATCTATGGCGGAAATTACAACGGCGAGCGGGGCGAAGTCCTCAAAGTCCGCAAGGATGGCAAGGCGCTGGTGCAGCTGGACAGCGACCGCAGCCACCGCCTGATCGACCTGGACGATATGGAAGCGGAGCGGGACAGCTTCCTGCCCATGTGGGGCACCATGTGGACCTTCGGTGACAGCATCGACGAGCAATGGGCCAACGGCGAATACCTGGGGCCGCACCTGCAGGAAATGGCGGACTGTGGATTCCGCATTTATGAACAGGAGGATTTGGGCCTGTTCTTCGGCATCGACGGATGCGGCTATGACTTCTACGAGGCGCACTGGATTCCGCTTTACAAGGCGAGGGGGTTGAAATGGCACAAATAACGCTGACCGACTTTGACCGAAAGGAGGGTAGGAACACCACAAAGGGGCTAAACAAAGCCGCCTGAAACAGAACCCCGGCAAGAATATGCGGGTACAGCCCGCCGAAAGTGAGGAAAACAATATGTCTGAAATGTATAAGAATATCGCCAACGCCCTGAATCTGCGTGAAAGCACCCTGCACGTCTATTTGAGCAAAAATGAGGTCTCCCCTGCGGCGATGCGTGCAAAGGAGTATGCCATGTCGGTGGGTTGGACCCCTTCGTACAAGGAACATGTTCCGCATGCCGACCTGTTGGCCAGAGTCGATCAAAAGATTCAGTCTTTGCAGCCCATGGAAAAGATTGTCTTCTTGGAGGATATTTCAAAAGCGTTGGGAGTAAGCATTCAAACCGTGAAACGGGCTTACGGCAACACAGACCATCGGAATGCCGAGTTGGAGAGCAGAATCAGAATGGCGGGACAGATCATGGGCTATATTCCTGGTCGCAAAAAGCCTCGCAGCATCAAGCCTGTATGCTTCTGGAGGGGCGGCAACTATCACAACAAAGCTGACGAGGTTGCCCGCATGAAACAACTTCGTGCGGAAGGCTACAACAACCAGGAAATCGCCCAGAAAATTGGCCGTGCTTATAACACCGTCTTGAACAACATTGGCAAGCAGGACCCCCTTATGACGAAAACAACCCGCCAAATGGCCGCCGCCTCCCGCAAGCAGAAATCCGCCGCCCGTGCCGCCTATGTGCGCAACAAGCCCATCGCAGAATATAACGCCAAGGTGCAGGAGCATAACGAGCTCAAGGCCAAGCTGAACGCCCTGCAGGTGGAACTCCTGACGGAAAAGCCGCAGATCGAGCAAGCCGCCAAGATCACCGTAACGGCCCCGCAGATGAATCTGGTCAACCTCCAGCCCACCGCCCTGAACTGACGGTGGGCAGAAAATTTTGAAAGGGGTGAAAAAAGAAATCCTGATTGTTCCCATTAAGAGTGGGAGCAGAAAATTTTGCAAGGAGAAAACAAAAATGTCCAAAGTGATTCTGAACTATGACTGCCTGCCCGGGTTGGACAGGCGTTTCCCGGATGCGGTGCTTATCCCCTTTGTACCAGGCGGAAGCCAGGCGAAATTCAGCATGTGCGACACGGTGGTGATGGCCGATCGTCCGGCCATTCCTACCGAACAAATGTGCGCATATGCGCACAAGGCTGCACCCCTGGCAAAGGATGTGATCGTGCTGGGACGGGCAAGCGACCCTTCCCACGGCACGAAGAAAGCAAAATTTCCGGCAAACGGCCCTGCCACGGCGCGGGTCCTGGTGCCTGTCATGTGAAAAATGAGGAGGTAAACGTCAATGACTGAGAAGAAACTGTATTATTCCCACGATCACGATCAGGACACGGAAATTTCCTACACGCTGAAGGGAAAGCGTGCAAAGCTGGAGATCACCTTTACCTCGGAAGACCCGGACTGCGGCAAAGAGACGGCCGAGTATGCCTCTTTTGACGGCAAAACCATGCGGGAGCTGGCCAAGGATTGGCTGGAAGAGCTGAGCGGTTATCTGGATGAGAAAGCCACCGATCAGGATATCAAGGAATACTACGGCGAGTACACCAAGACAGCACTCTACGCCTTTGAGGGCGCATTGAAGTACGTTTCCCGCATCCATCAGTTCTTGTGGGATGATCTGCTGGATCCGGCTTTCGCTGAAATCTACGCTCATGTTTGCCGGCTCGAAAAAGAGGAAAAATGCGACCCGGATATGGATTCCGAGAGCCTGGCTTTCGAGTGCAAGAAGCTGGCGCATGAGTTTGTGGAGATGTACGACAACGACTGCAAATACGGATGCCCTGACTACTGGGACCTGCTGGATTCTTTCGCCGACAAGCGGCCCCGGGAGCTGTGGCAGCCGAAAAAGCACTATGATGTGCTGATCG
>CACYGB010000110.1 GCA_902773895.1 uncultured Eubacteriales bacterium | reverse complement strand
TCGCCCTGCAAAAAATCCCCGATCAGGATTACTCCTGACCGAGGAACTGCTTCAGTGAAATCTTGAATTTGATGTGCACCTTGTACCCGGTTCGGACTTCCACCCGCTCGATCAGCCGGGAGACGATCAGGTGCCTGGTGCCGATGTCAGCTTTGTCAAAGCACTCTGCCCAAGAAAGGAGTTCTTCCACCTGCGCTTTAGTGGCCTTGGCGTTTTCACGTTCCTCCTGCATCCGGGTCTGCGCTTCTTCCATGGCAACAGTTCAACATACCATTGATTCTTTCATTATTACTTCTCGCCGTGAGCGGGAAGCGAGGGTTGCCGCCAAACAGGAAGAACTCCGTAAACAGATGATTGCTCAGCAACAGAAGCCTTCCGGCAGCTCGTCCTGGCCGGCGCGTTTGACGACGGAAAACGGGATGAGCTTTTTGCGCCGCCGCTCCGATGGCGGTCAGCCGGCTGCGCTGCCGCCCGCCGCTCCGCCCCGTTCTTTTTGACAGCCGGCCATTTCCGGGGTATAATGGGGAAAAACGAGGCAAAGGAGACACGCACATGGACCTGATCCCCAGCTTTTCCGTGGACCATACCGCCATCGTTCCCGGCATTTTTACCAGCCGGGCGGACACCGTGGGAGGCGGCGCGGTGACAACCTACGACGTGCGGCTGACCCGGCCCAACAGGGAGCCCGCCGTCGATGTGGCGGCCATGCACACCCTGGAGCACATCGTGGCCACGTACCTGCGCAACGATCCCGAATGGAAGGACGAAGTCATCTACTGGGGCCCCATGGGCTGCCTGACGGGGTTTTACCTGATTTTGAAGGGCAGCCGGCCGTCCCGGGAGCTTTGCGGCCTGATCCTGCGGGCGTTCCGGTCCGTGCAGGCGGCGGACAGCGTGCCCGGCGCCACGGAACGGAACTGCGGCCATTACCTGATGCACAACCTGGGCATGGCCAAATGGTACGCCGCCCGGTTCGCCGATTACCTGGCCGCCAACGCCGAAAAGCCCGAAACCTTTGAATATCCCCAAACGGAACGCCCCGTGACGGAGGACGGACAATCGTTTTACGATTCGTAAGCGGCGGTTTGCTTTTTCTTCATGCTGCGTTCCCTGCAAAGCGTCCGGCCTGGCGGCCGGGCGTTTTTTGCTTGGTTCCTTCCTCCGGCGTCCCCCGGGACGGAGGGGGGCTGCCTCCTTTTTTTCGGGCGGCCGGAAAATGTGCAAACGGAAACAAACCCCTACCAAAATGGAAAATATTGTGATATAGTAAGAAAAAGAGGAAACCGCGCGCCGAAAACGGCCCGGCATTTCTTCCGCCCGGCAGAAAGCGAGGATGGCCATGAGCAGCAGAATCGAAAAAGACGAACAAGGCGTCTATACCTGGACCGCCACCGTGGACGCCCGGTACGAGCACAAAGCCTTCCGGATCGCCTTTGGCGTGACCGGAGGCATCTGCGGGATGTATCTCCTCATGAGCCTGGCGCTGGGCGGCGATATGCTGGGCTTCATGCTGCTGATCTGCGTTGCCGCCCTGGCCGTTGTGGGCGGCGTCTGCTGGCTTTATAACTTCTATGCCGGAAAGCGCAGCCAAAGATACCGGATGGATGAAAACGGCGTGCATGTCGTTCTGCGCAGATCAAACGCGCCCTTTTCGTTCCGCAGCATCCGGAAGGCCGTGGTTTCCCCGTCGCGGAACATGATCGAATTGTACCAGGCGATAGGCTCCGGCGCGGTTTTCACGGCGCCGGAGGATTTTGAATTCGTGCGGGACTTCATTCTGCAGCGTTTGCCGGACGACACGGTGATCCTTTACGAGTGAAAAAAGAATTCCGTCTTTCCCAAAAGACGGAATTCCTTTTTTTATCCTGCGGCAGCTGCCTTATTTCCGGCATGCCTCCAGGCGGTTCAGCACCGCCCGCATGTCCTCCGGCAGCCGCTGCAGGCCTTCCTGCCGCATCTCTTCCGGCACGCCGTAAAACGCTTCCGCTATTCCGCCGGCGATGCAGGTCAGCGTGTCGCAGTCGCCGCCCAGGGAAACCGCCGTGCGGATCACGTCCTCAAAGCTTTCGCCTTCCAGGAAAGCCGTAATGGCTTCCGGCACTGTTTTCTGGCAGCTTTCCACGTGGGTGTAGGCAGGCCGGATCTCGTCGCAGGTGCGGGACAGGTCGTACCCGAACCCGCCGACGATGTACGCCCGGATCTGCGCCTTGTCCGCGCCGGTCCTGGCCAGGAAAATGGCGCTGGCCGTGGCTTCCGCGCCCTTGATGCCCTCCGGGTGGTTGTGGCTCACCTCCGCGGACAGGCGCGCCGCCCGCCGGGTTTCCTCCAGGGTCTGGTACAGCCAGCCGGCAGCGGACACCCGCATGGCGGAGCCGTTGCCGAAGCTGCAGTAGGGCTCCGGGTCGTCCTGGAACAGCCATTCATAGAACATGCACCCGTAGCCGGCGTCGGGATATTTCCTGCCCCACTTTTGCATGCCGGCCACCAGAAGGGCCTTGGTTTCCGCGTCCGTTTTGCCCCGGGCGTTCATCAGGGCTTCGGCCACGGCGATGGTCATCACCGTGTCGTCAGTATACTGCGAATACCGGGAAAACAAGGGGAATTCCTTGGTTTTCGGGCTCCGGTCAAATTCATAGGGCGCGCCGATCATGTCGCCCAGAATGGCTCCCATCATGCTTATCGTCTTCCTTCCCTGGATTTGAAATCCGCTTCGATCCTGCTTTTCCAGTCTGCTTCCAGCGGCGCGCGCATGCGCACCTTGCACACGGCCTCGCTGACGGTTTCGTAGTTCAGCGCCTGGCCCTCGCTGTCGTTGTGGAAGGTCACGGCCCGGTCCTGGGCGATGCCGATGTGGGCCGCCGTTTCCACTGCGTCGATGTTGGCCCCCAGGAACAGAAATTCCCAGCCGTACTTTTCCTTCTGGCGCTGCACCATGGCCTTCACCTGGCTGCTGGTGTAATGATGGCTGGCGTTTTCCATGCCGTCGGTGGTGATCACGAAAATCGTGTGCTCCGGCCGGTCCTCGTCCCGGGCATATTTGTGCACGTTGCCGATGTGGTGGATGGCCCCGCCGATGGCGTCGATCAGCGCGGTGCCGCCGCCCACAAAGTACTGCCTGCCGGTCATGGGCTCCACCTTACGCACGTCTACCCGGTCGTGGATCACGGTGCTTTCATTGGAAAACAGCACAGTGGAAACCAGCGCTTCGCCCTCCGCGTTTTTCTGGCGCTCAATCATGGCGTTGAAGCCGCCGATGGTGTCCTTTTCCAGCCCGGCCATGGACCCGCTTTTGTCCAGGATGAACACCATTTCCGTTAAATTCTTTTTCATATCGCATTCCTCCTGCTTTTTGATGGCAAGGCTTTTTTCTCCTTGCAGCAGCATCATACCGCAAACGGAAGAAGCG
>CACYGB010000109.1 GCA_902773895.1 uncultured Eubacteriales bacterium | reverse complement strand
TCCCTTGACCCCACATGGATAGCAAATCAATCGTTTATCCGGTTTTGAAAACAGTGCATTGTCAATCACAGCCAGATACGGATGATCCGGTGAAACACGGATTGTTTGCAGTTTATCACAGGAAACAAAGGGATTGATACCCATCGCTGCCACGCTGTTCGGAATTGTGACGCTGGTCAAGCTGCTGCACATATAAAATGCATCATTCCCAATGTTGGTCACGCTTTCTGGAATCGTGACGCTGGTCAAGCTGTTGCACCAAAAAAATGCATCTTGACCAATACCCGTTACCCGATGCCCATCCATCTGATCCGGGATTTCAAGTGTTTCCGCATTCCCGTTCCCGCTATATTTCTTGATCTCCGCTGTTCCGTCCTCCAGCAGGATATACTGGTAATCACCGCTGGTGAATTCTTCCGGCTTGTTTTCCTCCGCACCGGCGCCCAGGCACAGGGCGCACAGCAGCAGGGCCAGCGCAAACACCAATTTTTTCATGGAACATCCTCCTTTGCACGCGATCCCGGTTGAAATCAGTTTTCTGAAAGGGACGCAGGGGGAAAGCGCTCTCTTTCACGAAGTCCATCCGCTTCCCGTTGGGCCCGAAGGGACGGGAACGGGCACACAGGATGATTGCTTTGGACGCACGGCTGCACGAAGCGCAGACGTGCGGCAAGACTTCAAAGAGCGGTTTCCCCCTGCAAGATTATTCTTCCGGATGCTCCTCGTTATTCCCTTCCGGGGCGTCCGGATTGATTTCCTCCTCCGCGGCTTCCTCTTCCTTTTCGGCCCGGGCCACGGCCACGATGCGGCTGCCCTCGGCCACGCGCATGAGCCGGACGCCCTGGGTGGCGCGGCCGCAGATGCGGATGTCGTCCACCGGGGTGCGGATGATGGTGCCGTCGTCGGTGATCAGCAGCAGGTCCTCCTCGGGATGCACCATCAGCTGCGCGGTGAGCAGGCCGGTTTTTTCGGTCAGCGCCATGGCGATGATGCCCTTGCCGTTGCGGCCGGTTTCCCGGTAGGCCTCGGGGTCGGTGCGCTTGCCGTAGCCGTTTTCGGTGATGGACAGCACGTGGCAGCCATCCTCGATGACGCACAGGTCGGTCACCTGGTCACCCTCGCCCAGCTTCATGCTGTGCACGCCGTGGCTGACGCGGCCCATGGTGCGGACGTGGCGCTCCGCGAAGCGGATGGCCTTGCCCTGCCGGGTGCCCAGCAGCAGTTCATCCCCGTCGCGGCACATTTCAACGCCGATCAGCTCGTCGCCCTCGTTGAGCACGATGGCGATCAGGCCGGACTTGCGCAGGTTCTTGAACTCGGTCATGGCGGTCTTCTTGATCAGGCCGTCCCGGGTGGCCATGATCAGGTAATGCCCTTCGGCCACCTCCGGCATGGGGATCATATTGGTTACCTTCTCGCCGCCCTGCAGCTGCAGCAGGTTCACAATGGCGGTGCCCCGGGCCGTGCGGCCGGCCTCCGGGATCTGGTAGCAGGTCAGGGTGTAGACCCGGCCCAGGTTGGTGAAGAACAAAATGGGCTCGTGGGAATTGACGATGCGGATATTCTCGGCATAGTCGTCCTCCCTGGTGGTCATGGCCGATACGCCCTTGCCGCCGCGGCCCTGGGCGCGGTAGGTGGACTTGCTCAGGCGCTTGATGTAGCCAAAGTGCGTCAGCGTCACCACCATATCGTCCACGGCAATCAGGTCGGCAATATCAATTTCGCCTTCGATGGCGGAAATCTCGGTGCGGCGCTGGTCGGCGTACTTGTTCTTGATTTCGGTCAGCTCGTCCTTGATGACGCCCAGCAGCAGCCGCTTGTCCGCCAGCAGGGACTGCAGGTAAGCGATGGTCTTTTCCAGCTCGGTGTATTCCTCCAGCAGCTTGTCCCGCTCCAGGCCGGTCAGGCGGGCCAGGCGCATATCCAGGATGGCCTGGGCCTGCTTGTCGGAGAAATCGAAGGCTGCCATCAGTTCCTGCTTGGCCGCGGCGGTATCCTTGCTTTGCCGGATGATGCGCACGATCTCGTCAATATGGTCCAGGGCCTTGAGCAGGCCCTCCAAAATGTGCGCCCGGGCCAGGGATTTGTCCAGGTCGTACCTGGTGCGCCGGGTGACCACATCCTCCTGGTGCAGGATGTAGTAATACAGCGCGTCCCGCAGGGACAGCACCTTGGGCTCCCCGTTGACCAGCGCCAGCATGATCACGCCGAAGGTTTCCTGCATCTGGGTGTGCTTGTACAGGTAATTCAGCACCACCTGGGCCTGCACGTCGCGCTTGAGCTCGATGACGATGCGCATGCCGTTGCGGTCCGATTCGTCGCGGATGTCGCTGATGCCTTCCAGGCGCTTTTCGTGCACCAGCTCGGCAATCTTTTCCACCAGCCGGGCCTTGTTCACCGCGAAGGGAATTTCGGTGACGATGATGCGGTCCCGGCCGTTGGGCATGGATTCGATCTCGGTTTTGGCCCGGGTGATGATGCGGCCGCGGCCGGTATGATAGGCCTCCCGGATGCCGCTGCGGCCCAGGATGATGCCGCCGGTGGGAAAATCGGGGCCCTGGATATGCTCCATCAAATCGTCCAGGGTGGCCTCCGGATTGTCGATCAGGCAGATGGCGCCGTCGATGACCTCACCCAGGTTGTGGGGCGGAATGTTGGTGGCCATGCCCACGGCGATGCCGCTGGCGCCGTTGACCAGCAGATTGGGGAAGCGGGAAGGCAGCACCGTAGGCTGCATCAGGGTTTCATCGAAGTTGGGGTAGAAGTCCACCGTGTCCTTGTCGATGTCCTGCAGCATGAAGGTGCACATCTTGCTCATGCGGGCTTCGGTGTAACGCATGGCAGCGGCGCCGTCGCCGTCCACCGAGCCGAAGTTGCCCTGGCCTTCCACCAGCATGTAGCGCATGTTGAAATCCTGGGCCAGGCGCACCATGGCGTCGTACACGCTGCTGTCCCCGTGGGGATGGAATTTGCCCAGCACGTCGCCCACGATGCGGGCGGACTTGCGGAAGGGCTTGTCCGGCGTCATGCCCAGTTCGTTCATATCGTACAGAATGCGCCGGTGCACGGGCTTCAGGCCATCCCGCACGTCGGGCAGCGCCCGGTCCACAATGACGCTCATGGCATAGCTGATGAAGCTCTGCCGCATCTCGTGCTCCAGGTCGGTGGGAATCAATCTGTCTTGGATATCGCTCATGGAAGGTACTTCCTTTCAAGGATAATTGCGGTGGAAAATGTCCGAAGGGGAATTCCGCGTTTGAACGCGCGGCATTACTCGTTGGGCCAGTTCAGGCTGTCGGCGGCCCGGGACGGAATAAACTGGGCCTGGGCCTTCATCGTGCCGTTGACCGTCGGATAGAAGGTGACCAGGAAGGCGTACAGCCCGCCGTACTGCATCACCACAAAGCAGGGGCCGTCCATTTCCTCCGGGCACAGGTAGGCGTCGGAAAAGGCCAGCGAAGAGGACAGGGCCAGCGTTTTCGCCCCGCTGTCCCGGGCGATCAAGGACGTGCCCGTCTGCAGGTACACCCTGGTCCAGAGCATTTCCTGCAGCGCCGGGGAAAGGCCGGCGCCCTCCACCGCCTGCAGCGCTTCCTGCATCCAGTCGCCGTCCATCGCCCGGTCCGCCCGCACCACGGATACGTCCGTGGGCTGGGTAAAATCCTGCATGCGCAGCAGGGTCAATTCTTCTTCAAAGTTGGCGGAGGCCGTAAACATCTCCACGTACCCTTCGCTGTGCAGCGCTTCATTGAACAGGAAGGCCAGCTCCATGCTCCGTTCGCGCAGGGAGGTATAAAGCGGTTCCTCC
>CACYGB010000108.1 GCA_902773895.1 uncultured Eubacteriales bacterium | reverse complement strand
GGGATCAGCCGGTCGCATACCATTTTGCGCACAGTGGCGGAATGCTCACCGATGCCCGCGGTGAACACCAGCGTGTCCAGCCGTCCCAGATCCAGATAAAACGCGCCGATATAATGCACGATGCCGGAAACAAAATTGCCGATGGCCAGCTTGGCCCGCTCGTTGCCCTGGGCCGCGGCTTTCTCCACATAGCGAAGATCGCCGCTGACGCCGGAGATGCCCTTGAGGCCGCCGTTTTTCTGGAAGCCATCCATGATCTCCCCGTCGGTCAGCCCTTCATGCTTGAGGAAGGTGATCATGCCGGGGTCCATGTCGCCCACCCGGTTAGCGTGGATCAGGCCCGATTCCAGGCTCATGCCGAAGCTGGTATCCACGCTTTCACCGTTATGAATGGCGCACACCGAGCAGCTGCCGCCCAGATGGCAGGAGATGGCGTCGTACGCTTTGCTTTCTCCGTTCAGCACGTCGGCAATGTAGCTGTGGGAAGCGCTGTGATAGCCCAGCCGTTCCACACCGTATTTTTCATACCATTCATAAGGCACGCCAAACAGGCGGCGCTCCAGGGGAATGGTGCGGTGGAAGGCGGTTTCAAAGGCCCCCACGAATTTGGCGTCGGGCAGAAGGCTTCGCAGCACGTCCACGGCGTTCAGATACGCCCGGTTGTGTACGGGAGCCAGGGAGATCCAATCCTCCATGCCCTGCAAAACCTCGTCGGTCAGCTCAAATACGCCGTGATGATTTTTGCTGAGCGTCACCTTGAAGCCCACCCGCTCGATCTCGCGCACGTTTTCCAGCACTGCAGTTGTCCCCTTGGTGAGATAATCCAGGAACAGTACGATGCCCTGGCGATAATCGGGAATATGGATCTTTTCCCGCTTTACGGTTTCCCCGGTCAGCAGGTTTTTGTAGGTGAGCACGGAGTCGTGATCCGCGCCTACGCGCTCGATGCCGCAGACGGCCTCCACCGTTTCGGCGGGCATATCAAACAGCTTGAATTTCAAGGAGGTGGAGCCGGCGTTGCAAATCAATATTTTCATACGCTCACCTCAATCCACCCCACCCAGCAATGCCAGGATCTTACGCATCTGCTCGTCGCCGCCGGCGACGGGCTGCCAGTCCACCTGCACGGTGGGGCAGTTCTGCTCCTGGAGGGCTGTGGCGAAGAGCTTCGGGCCGATATTCACCACTGTCATGCTGCCGTGAAACAGTTTCATGATTTTTTCGGTATTCATTGCTGATCCATCTCCTGTTTCCTGCGAATGATCAGCCCGGCCAGCATGGCGGCGCGGGCGTTGGTTTTGCAAACGAGCACACCGGCGTCCTGCAGCTTCTGCCGCTGCAGATTTACGTTTTGCAGATCGGCGTCGGTGCCCAGCACGGAACAAACGAAGATCAATTCGCGCCCATCTTCCCGGGCTTTCTGCTGCAAAGGCCGGATCTCCTCCAGCATGGCCTCCGCGGGGTCGGGATGGCCCGGCGGGGTCAGGATCAGATCCACCAGTACCACGGCGGTTTCGGGCTGGGCCGCGATCTCGCCCAGGGCGCTTTTGCGCACGCTCAGGTCGATGATGGGATGGGCGCGGCCCACGGTGAACTCCTCCTCGCCGTAATCCATGAAGGTGTTTCCGTGGCCGATCTGCCCGGGCTGGATGGTCCATTCGGGCTTGGTGGGGCTGTTGGAATACACCGGCCCCACCAGCGGCGCGGCGGCGCGCATGGCCTCGTCCATATAGGTGCCGCCGCTGTACAGGGCAGTTAAATATTTTTGCCGGGGAGCCAGCTTCTTCGCCGCCTCCTCCGCCAGGGGTTCCAAGTCCTCCAGCGTGGGCAGCGGATAATCCTTGCCGATCAATTGCAGGCATTTTTGCCCGCAATCATCCAGGTTTTCGGCCCAGATGGCGCCGGTGGCCTCCACCGTTTCCCGGTCGCAGCCCATCAGCAGGGCCACCACGGGCTTCTTGCAGGCGCTGATCCAGGAAAGCAGGTTTTTCAGCACCGCGTCGCCGGGCTTGCGGGACACGATGGCGATGTATTTCACATCCGTATCCGCCTCCAGAGCAGCGATGCCCATTTCCATCATCAGGCCGCCCACCTGATCCTTCAGGTCGTTGCCGCCGGTGCCGATGATCTGCGCCGCGCCGCTGCCCGCCTCATGCAGGATGGCGCCCACGTGCTGGATGCCGCAGCCGGACGCGCCCACGATGCCGAAGGGCCCCCGGTTGGTGATGGAGGAAAGCACCAGAGCCGCGCCGTTGATGTTGGCCACGCCGCAGTCCGGCCCCATACAGAGCAGGCCCTTTTCCCGGGCCAGCAGCTTCATTTCCCTTTCATCGCTCAACGGCACGTTATTGGAAAAAACGCAGCAGTGCAGCCCCATATTCAGGGCCTTTTTCACTTCGCTCAGGGCGTATTCGCCGGGCACGGCGATATGGCACAGGTTGATTTCGGGATGGGCCTGCACGGCAGCGGACAGGGACAGGAAGCTTTTTTCCCTGCTGGCGCCGGTCACCGGCGTCATGGCCTTCAGGGTTTCCAGAATGGCTGCTTCAAAAGCCGCTTCATCCTCAGCCACGGCCAGCAGCACCAGATCGGAGGCGGAGGCGCTGTCCAGCGCCGTTTCGTCGATGCCCGCTTCCCGAATGGTCTCCCGGAAGCTGTCGCCCGCCATGCCGATATAGCCCTGGCTGATGCCCGGCTGATCGTTCAGCACCGAGGCGGCAAACAGGATCTCCAGCGAATCGGCGTATCGGTCGCGTTCAATATGCGTAAAAACCAAGGGGATCAGCCTCCTTTATGCTTTCTCTCCGGTGATCTGCTCGTACAGGGCAATCAGGGCTTTCTTGAAAGGCTCCATGGGGATATCACATGCGCCCGCGCCGGCCTGGCCGCCTGTTTTCAAGGCGGAGCCGCCGTGGCTGACGGGACGGATATTTTTGCCCACCACCTTGCGGGCGTCCACGCCCACCGGGAAGCCCTTGAAATCGTTCCAGGGAATAGGCGCGAAGGTATGCTCGCCCAGGGAGACCGCCCGGGCCTTTTCGGTGCGGGCCAGCGCCTCGTCATAGCCCGCGCCGGTCATGCGCAGATAGGCGGGCCCGGCGATGGCGGACATGCCGCCCAGGCCGTACACCTCGGTAACGCAGCTGTCGCCCAGATAACCCAGCACGTCGTCCTTGGTGGTGGTGGGCTTCAGGAACACGCCGTCGATCATGGGCGCTTTGTCGGTGTGCCAGGCGTTGCCGGTGGCGGCGATCTGAATACCGAAGCGCACGCCGTTGGCCCCCATGCCCACCATCACGGTGGACAGCGGGATTTTTTTGCAATTGACGGTCAGGCTTTCCACCCCCGCCATCATGGGATGCAGGAAAAAGCGGTCGTTGGCGGCAAAATGGCGGATGACCTTTTCCTTTTCGGCAATGTCCGCTTCCGCCAGCCAGGGGATCAGCGCCAGGGCCTGGGCCATAGAGGCGGC
>CACYGB010000107.1 GCA_902773895.1 uncultured Eubacteriales bacterium | reverse complement strand
CCTCCTCCCCGGCGGGGTCTGGGGCAGCGCCCCGGCGTTTCTCCTGCTACTGCGGAACACTGCTTGAAGTTGCGGCCGTGCATCATCCGTAGCTGGCGGGGCCCGGGGAGGAACCTCCTCCCCGGCGGGGTCTGGGGCAGTGCCCCAGCGTTCTCCCTGCTACTGCGGAATACTGCTTGAAGTTGCAGCCGTGCATCATCCGCAGCTGGCGGGGTCCGGGGAGGAACTTCCTCCCCGGCAGGGCCTGGGGCAGTGCCCCAGCGTTCCTGACTCTTACAGATCCGCGTGGGCCAGCAGGAATGCGGTCAGTTCGTCCGGCGGGCAATCCTCGGGCCGGGCCGTGTCGGCAAAGTTCATCCGCACGGGGTGATCGGCCTCCGCCTTGTCCCAATGGGGCAGGGAATGGCCATGGCTGTCCAGGCCGTTGGGGTCGCCGGTCTTGATGAAATTAGCCCAGTAATCGCACATCTGGCGGGCCAGGTCGTAATGCTTTCCGGTGAAGGGGCGCCAGCATTTGGCCAGCGTTTCAAAGAAGAACCACAAGTCCACGGAGTGGAACGTGCCGGGGTGATCCCAGCCGGGAATATCAGCGGAGAACACATAGGCATACAGCGGCACGGGGCTGGCGCTGCGCTGGTTTACGATGGCGGCGCAGCGGCAGGCGAAGTCGATGGAACTGACGGCGCCCTTTTCCCGGATGGCCGCTTCATCGGCGTTTTGCGGGAACAGGGCCAGGAATTTCCCGGCGTCCGGGCCGTAGGCCTTTTCCGCAAAGGCGCGAAGCTGCTGCGCGTTTCCGGCCGGGGGACAGGCCTTGAATTCGCTGTCCGTGCAGCCCAGCAGCACCGGCACGCGCACCCGGTCCTCCTGCAGGAACCATTGCTGGCTGTTGCGCAGGGAGAACACGCCGTCCACCACCTCGCCAAAGCTCTTGGCCCAGCCGTGGATGCCTTCCCAGGCCAGCATCTTGTCCCGCAATGTCACGCTGTCGATTGCCCGGGCTTCCCGCAGCGTTTTGACGCCCAGGAACTCAAAGAATTTTTCGCCCGTTTTCTGGGCGGAGGCAAAGTCATGGGTCAGGCCGAAATCGGCGGGATAGGGCGGCTGGAACGCGCCGCTCTGGATAATGGCCCGCTGGAACAATCCCTGATTGCCGGGGCAGGTCATCTGGGCGGACACGCTCATGCCGCCGGCGGACTGGCCACCGATGGTGATGTTGTTGGGATCGCCGCCGAACGCGGCGATGTTGCGCTTGACCCATCGGGTGGCGGCCTGCTGATCCAGGAAGCCGAAATTGGCCGGCGCGTCGGGGTTTTCCGCGGTGATTTCCGGATGGCACAGGAAGCCGAACGCGTTGACGCGGTAATTCACCGTCACCACCACAATACCGCGGCGGGCCAGGCGTTCGCCGTCAAACTCCATTTCGGCGCTGTAGCCCACCTGCAGCCCGCCGCCAAAGTACCACACGAACACGGGCATGCCGGTGCGCCCGTCTGCCGGGGCCCACACGTTCAGGTACAGGCAATCCTCGCTCATGGGGATTTCCTTGTCCACGTGCCATTCCCGGTCGTACAGGTTGTTGGGATCGGCGCTGATGGGAGCCTGCATGGGGATGGGGGAAAAGGCGTAGGCTTCCAAGTCGCCCTGCCAATCGGCGCAGGGCTGCGGGGCGCGCCAGCGGTTTTCGCCCACCGGGGGCGCGGCAAAGGGGATACCTTTGTAGCTGGTAATGCGGGGATCGGCGGCCGGCAGGCCCTTCACCCAGCCGTTTTCCACATGAACTCTGCGGATCAATGGAATCCCTCCTTGTATGCTTGAATGGATTGAAACCATTGTACCATGGATCGGGCAAAAGAAAAACGCCCGGCAGGAAGAATTCGCAAAGAATGCGAAAAACACCGTATGGAATGCATTGAGAAAAAAGGCAAAATCCTGTACAATACAGGAAAGCAAATCCACGGGAAAGAAGGACAGCGTATGAAACAGCAGGCATTCAACCCCTATCTGCCGTCCTGGGAATACATTCCGGACGGAGAACCGCACGTGTACGGCGACCGGGTCTACGTGTACGGCTCCCACGACCGCTACAACGGCGACGTGTTCTGCCTGGGCGATTACATGGGCTATTCCGCGCCGGTGGACGATTTGTCCGACTGGCGCTGTGAAGGCGTCATTTATCCCAAAACAGCGGACCCGATGAACCGGGACGGCCGCATGAACCTGTTCGCGCCCGACGTGACCCAGGGGCCGGACGGCCGGTTTTACCTGTATTACGTGCTGGACGGCGTGGGCGTGGTGTCCGTGGCGGCGGCGGACAGCCCGGCTGGCCCCTTTGCCTTTTACGGCTATGTACACGACGCCCAGGGCAACCGGCTGGGCGACCGGCCGGGGGATGAGCCGCAGTTTGACCCCGGCGTGCTGACGGAGGGAAAGCGCACCTACCTGTACACCGGTTTTTGCGGGCATACCGACAAAAGCCGCCATGGCGCCATGGCCACCGTGCTGGATGAGGATATGCTGACCATTGTGGAGGAACCCCGCTTCATCGCTCCCGGCAGCATGTACGCCGCCGGCACTTCTTTTGAAGCGCACCCGTTTTTTGAAGCGTCCTCCATCCGCAAGCATGGGCAGGATTACGTATTCGTGTACTCCTCGGCCGCCATGCACGAATTGTGCTACGCGGTCAGCAAGCGCCCCACGGAGGGGTTCGTGTTCGGCGGCGTCATCGTCAGCAACTGCGACATCGGCATCGGCACCTACAAGCCCGCGGATATGCCCTGCGTTCCGGGCGGCAACAATCACGGCGGCCTGGTGGAGATCCGGGGCCAGTGGTACATTTTCTATCACCGCCAGACCAACGGCACCTGGTACTGCCGGCAGGGCTGCGCCGAGCCGGTGCATTGGACGGCGGACGGACAGCTGCCCCAGGTGGAAATCACCTCCTGCGGCCTCAACGGCGGCCCGCTGAAGGGCGAAGGGGAGTATCCCACGTATATCGCCTGCCACCTGTTTTCGCCGGAAAAGCTGCTGTACGCCGGCAAGCCCGGCCAGCCCCGCATCATGCAGGACGGCCGGGACGGCGATGAAGAACCCGGCTACATCGGCAGCCTGGTGGAAGGCACGGTGATCGGCTTCAAGTATTTTGACTGCAGGGGTGTCCGGCGTATGGCGGTGCGCACCCGGGGGTATGTGCACGGCTCCTTCCAGGTGATGAACCGGTGGGACGGCCCGGTGCTGGGGGAGATCCCGGTGAAGTCCAGCAACGTCTGGACGGAAAGCCAGGCGGACGTGGCGCTGCCCGACGGCGTACAAAGCGTGTACCTGCGTTTTTGCGGCGGCGGCGCCAGCAATCAGGGACCGGCCGGCGCGATCGCTTCCATTCGATTTATTTGCGATTAAGGAGGAACGCTGGGGCGCTGTTCCAGATATGCTGAGGGCACGCTGGGGCGCTGCCCCAGACCCCGCCGGGGAGGAGGCTCCTCCCCGGGCCCCGCCGACTGCGGATGCCGCAGTAGCAGGAGGAACGCTGGGGCGCTGCCCCAGACCCCGCCGGTGAGGAGGCTCCTCCCCGGGCCCTGCCGACTGCGGATAATGCACGGCTGCAACTTCAAGCAGTGTTCCGCAATAGCAGGGAAAACGCTGGGGCGCTGCCCCAGACCCCGCCGGTGAGGAGGCTCCTCCCCGGGCCCCGCCGCTTGCGGATGGCATAAGACTTATTTCCCAAGTTGTGTGCCGCAGCTGCGGAAGAAACGAAAACACGCCGCTCCCGGGCAGGCCGGCTTTGCCGGTCGGCCTGTGCGCAAGCGCACAGGGAAAAGGCTGGGGATTTTCGAGAAAACAAGCAAGCTTGTTTTTCGGGAAATCCCCAGCCTTTTCTTTTGCCCGGGAGCTCTCTTGCCGTCCAAAAAGCTCCAGGCGCGCATTGTTTGTTATTTCAAGTTTACAGTATCGCCAAGGCGGGTCCAGGGACGAACCGCAGGCAACCGCCTGTGGCGGATGCTTTGCCTGCGGTGAGATCAACCGAAACAAGCAATCTCCCCTGTGGG
>CACYGB010000106.1 GCA_902773895.1 uncultured Eubacteriales bacterium | reverse complement strand
TTCAATATGCATTCTCCGCCGCGGCAAAAAATCCTTCCATCCTCCGTCGGCAAAGGACCGCTTTCTTTTCCCGGGAATGGATCCTTGAACAGCAGACGGCCCGCTCACCAGCCGCTTTCGGCTCTCCCGTATTTTCTGTTGGCAAACCAGAAGCACAACAGGCAATAACCGCCTGGAGAATCGTGGCGCAGGACGTGGCAAGCCCCATATGGAACATGGATACGGCACCTGGCGGCTCACGAAAAACACCGCCGGGATACGCACGCAGAAAGCGCCGATGATGCCCTGGATCATCACAAAGCGCGTCATGTCCAGGCCGTTGAAGAAGCCGATTGGCCCACGATCATCAGGTTCACCGCGCCGTGCATGGCTTGCCGGAACATGGCAAAAAACACCGGCAGCACGAAGCGCAGCGGCGGCGAGAGGATTTTGCCGCCGGTAAAATCAGGAATCTGCCGCATAAAAATCCTCCCTCAAAAAAACAACCGGATAAGCAGCAGGTATTTCGCCTGCCATCTTATCCGGTTGACGATTTCCAATGAACCATCCACCCACCGATGAACAATGCCGTTGCACCACGAAAGCGGAGACTGCCAATAAACGGCCCGGCACGCTTCTGTCTGCCGGCGCCGGCAGGCTAATGATCCGCCGCCTCGCCGGCGGCATTCAGCGCTTCGCTCAGCCTGGTCGGGATCCCCCGGGGGCCGCGCACGGCAAAGATACCGTATTCCCGGCCCAGAATATCGAAGGTGAATTGATCGGGCGGATACCGTTTCAGCAGCCGGATCTTCATCAGCCTGGGAATAGGAACCGGGCCTTCCTTCCGATGATACGGAATATCGGTTTCCGTTACCGCGCATTTGTACAGCACCGCCGAAACCGGGACCGCCACGTACATATAGACGGCATCGCCCCGCTTGATCCCGGCGCCCTGCTTCCAGACGATTTCATCGGTCCGTTCAAAGGCGCTCTGAATGTCATAATACTTGGGATTGGCCGGAACGAGCCATTCCTTGGGCGGCCGCATTTTCTTCTTTTGCGCGGCAGACGCCGTGGCCAGGTAGCTTTCATCCACCCAGCGGCTCAGGTCTTCCAGGGGCACTGAGCCGTCCATCAGAATGGAAATCCAGTTTCCCCGGGCGATGTGATAGCCCCGCCTGTATCCCGGCTGCCGCACCAGCAGCTCCGCCAGAATGGGATCGGACAGCTTGACGTTCAGGATCTCCACCGCGTCCTTCCCCGGCAGGCCCAGCTTGTCCTTCTCCACGTCCATCATCAGCGCGAACCATTTGCCGTTGTCCTCATGGCGGAAAATGGCGTAGTTGGGATAGCGCAGCCACAGGTTTTCCGGCAGCGCGCCGTATTTTTCTTTCACATAAGCGACCAGCGCCGCTTTGAGGGAAGCCAATTCCTTCACCGCCTTTGCTTTTGCAGTCCCCACTTTTCCCGATGCGGGCCGTTTCCGTCCGGCCATGGCCGTATAAAGGCTTACCGCGGCTTTTGGGCCAGATACAGGACATAGGTGTCGTCAAAGATGACTTTTCCCCCGTTTTCCGCAACCGTCTTCCGAAGGCCCTCAAAGAAAGCGGTCTTGCAGGGTTCCGGGATCACGATATGGTCACAATGGGTGCCGCAGAAGGAAACGTATTCATCGGGGTCCATTTCCCGTCTTCCGTGAAAGTCATGCCTTTCGAACTCCGTATAGCCATAGTTTTGCGCGTTTTCATATCGGAAGCCGCCGTGGGTATAGGGAATGTCCGGTTTAAAATACTGATCGTACAGCTTCTGGATTTTCTCATAGAGTTCTGCGTTCGGCGTTTTATAATCGGCTTTTGTCAGCATCATGGCCAGAACCCCGCCGGGTTTTAACAGCGCAAAGGTTTTGGAGAAGGCGACTTCTTCCGGGATCCACTGAATGGTTGCGGCGGAATAGATCATATCAAACCGCTGCTGTCCAAAGCCGTGCGTGATGAAATCATCATTCACAATATGGAAATTGGGGAAACGGTCATACTTTTCCCGCATTTTTGCGTAGAGGTGTTCCCCCAGCTCGATGGCGTGATAATCGCAGCCTGTCTGCAGGATCGGATCCGTGGCCTGGCCGGTGCCCGGCCCAAGCTCCAGCACGCTTTTCCCCGGGCCGATCTTTGCGCGGTGAATCAGGAAATCAAATAATTCCGGGCTGTATCTGGGCCTGAACCGATCAAACTGCTCAGGAATCGTATCGAAGATTTTTCTGAATTCCATGCAAACACCTCCATCCAAGCGAATGATTCTTCTTCCTTACGGTCCCGTTTTTCTCCCTGGGAAAGGGCGTTCTACAGTTCCGTATCATAATTCTGACTTTCCTCTATACAACGCTTCAATTCCCGATCCGCTCGTACAGCGTATACGTCCACTCAAAGCCCTCAAAGACCATGCTGCAAGTATCGACAGCACGATAGGCGCTCATATCCGCCGATTCTTTTTCATTTCTGCCTGAACGCTGATTATGCGCTCCTCCCATCCCGCGGGTAACAACAAAGGCCGTCCTTCCTTCGGCAATGGCGGCGCGCTGTTCCTCCTTCATTTCCGACAGATCGTTGTTCAGCGTGCAGAAGAAGCGCGTCACCGGCTGGGAATCCGCTGCCAGGTAATAGCCGCCGTCCAGGAAGCCGTAATTCAGCAGCGTCTGGTCTTCCGCCTGACGGATCGTCCCGGCAAAGCGATAGGGCGGCATTTCTTCTTGGGGAACACGCATCAAATAAACATTCCTGCTCCATTGCAGGTCGGCCACAGGACTTACTGCCGCTATCAGAACAGCCAGGATGGCCGCGCCCCTTCGAAAGGCTTTTGCTTCCCTGTATGCGGCCGGGATCGCACGGAACAGCATCCCGAAACCCAGCGGCGCAAAGCAGGCCATGACCATGGCATAGTACGGATACTTTCGTCCGCTGGCGTATGTGAAGATAAACAGGGTGACCGCGCTGAATGCCGCTGCTAGGAGCTCCCGCCAGGTTTTCTTTGCTGTGATCAGCAGCCCGGCCAAGCCCAATGCCGCCGGGATCGACCAGGACAGGTTGTTCAGCAGATTTGGCAATGGATCGGCATAATTGCCGCCGCGGATATTCTGACCGTACAGGGTCAGGTTGTCCACAAAGTACACCTGCCACAGCGAGCCGATGGAACCGTTCAGGATGTACCAGCTCAGCACCGCCAAGGAGGCTGCCGCCGCTCCGATCAGCGCCCACAGAACCGTAGGAAGCAGGGCTTTTCCCATCCGATCCGCAAGATACCAGACCAGCACCGCCACAGCCAATCCGGCATACAGCCCACAGAAGGTATACTTCGTCCAAAGGGCTGCCGCCGCAAAAACGCCCAGCAAGGCGCTCTCGCTTTTGGTCAGGGGTCGGCGTTCACGCATCGCTTTCAGCACAATATACAATGAGCCTGCAAAAACAGGCAGGAAAAACCGCGGTATAGGGCGAAATAGCTTCATATTGTGCTCAATGATAATTGGTTTGTTGTGCTCAATGTGCTTACAATATCTGGAGGTGTATTCAACATGAACAAGGCTACTCTGATTGCCAAGATGGCAGAGAAGTCCGAACTGAGCAAGAAGCAGGCCGAGGCCGCGCTGAACGCTTTTACCGACACCATCACCGAGGCCCTGAAGGCCGGCGAGAAGGTCCAGCTGATGGGCTTTGGCACCTTTGAGGTCAAGGAGCGCGCCGCTCGCACCGGTCGCAAGCCCTCCACCGGCGAGACCATCGAGATTCCCGCCAAGAAGAC
>CACYGB010000105.1 GCA_902773895.1 uncultured Eubacteriales bacterium | reverse complement strand
GCGAAGAGCCATGTCCAGTCCTTTCGGGCGGGCCAGGCGTCCCACGAAAAGAAAACGGGTATGCCCGGGAAATCCCTTTCCCTCCCAGGAGCAGGAAGGCTTCCGTATACCGTTGGTGAGGGTAATCGTACGTTCCGGAAGATAGCCCGCCAGGTGCTTTCTCACCGCATCGGAAACACAAATCACGCCCTTTGCGTGCTTCAACGGTGTCAGCCCTGCATTCAGGGAATAGGTGGAGTGGGCCGTATAGATCCAGGGCATGTCAGTCAGCGCCGAGGCCCACCAGGTAATCCAGGCGGGAACCCGGGAATGGGCGTGGACAATATCCCACTGCCTGTGCTTCTGCGCAAGGCGGTACACACAGTACAGCCCCGTGAACAGATTCTTCCGCTGGACCGGCAGATGGATGACCTCAACTTCCCGGGGCAGCTCCGCTTCCAGCTTCCCTCCCGCCGTGGCCAGAGAGACCTGATGCCCGTGGGATACCTGTTCCCTGGAAAGTTCGATTACGTAACGCTCCACGCCCCCCTGTTCAAACTCCGGGACGATGTGAAGAATTCTCATGTCATGTTCCTTCTTTCCGGCCGGGCCAGCGGTTTATGATCCACTCCGCCGCCTTCCTCGCCTCATTAAAAGGAACCTCTGTCTTGCGGGCCGCATGGGCCAGGAAGTTTTCAAAATCCGGGGCCGCCCCCAGATCCTCCACCAGCCCTTTTCCGGCCATTTTTTCAAAGAGTTCGTCAAACCGCACGGCTCCCGCTCCGAACAGGTTGCGGGATTTCGTCTTCGGGGTCTGCTTCCGGCCAATCCGGAGCAGCCCTACCCGGAACCCGGCCGTGGCGGCTTCCGAAACCATGGAAACGGAGTCTTCCGTGACGAGGACGTGGGTTGCCGCGCCCAGCATGGCGGGAACGGGATTCTCCGCGCTCTTCGATGCCAGGAGCAGGTAACGGGTGGCGGGGCTTCCGGCAAACACAGCCTCCACAGCCCGGTCCGCCTCCCCGCCTGTGCGGCGCGAAGTCGTTACGAGCAGCGCTGCCCCCTGCCTTTCCGCGGCTTCCCGCAGTGCGGGAAGCACCGTGCGGATCCAGTCAGTCGTGAGCTCATAGTTGGCGTCGCTTCCGCCCAGGAGAAGGGAAACCACCTTCCCGGGGAAGGGTTTCAGCGGGGCAAAAAGCCGCTCCGCCTCCGCCTCCAGGTCCGGGCAGTATATGTGATTGGGCGCGCCCAGCGTCGTCAGGACCTTGTCCGACCGGTCGGGGCGGTCATGCTCGGGGACGATGGCAAAATCAAAAGGCCGCGTCCCTACCACGTCGGGGGTCATGATGACGGCGGAATATCCTTTCAGCGCCTTTGCCAGCGCGAGGCAGAACGAAGACGCCGAGTTGCCGGTCGCCATAAACAGGGTCCCCGGCTCGCTGCCCAGGATATCCGCGTGCGTTTCGACGGAGAAGCCCGCCTTCCGCAGCCAGGCCTTCGCCTCTTCCGGGGACGCCGAATCCAGGTGGCGGCCCTGTATCTTGAGAACAAGAAAACGCCGCAGCCCTTTCAGGATCGGAACCTCGATTTCACGGACGTCCGCCCCGCAAAGCCGTTCCAGCCAGCGGGCAATGCCCCGTGACTGGTGGAAATGTCCCCGGGTATCGTCGATGAGGAGGACAACGCGTCCCGGGCCGGCTTTCTTTGTATTCATGGATTAGCCTCCTGAAGATCTCTGTATGCTATACCAGCACTTCATAATTCCTTGTATGCGCAAGCATTTTTTCCCGGTCAAAGGGTTTTACGTTTTCTACGATCCCTTCCCGCATGGCCGCCCCTTCCGGTGTATCCTGGGACGCGGACAGGAATTCCAGCTCAATGCCCAGGTTTTTCGCCACGCCGGCGGCCACCAGCGGCCATACCTTGCCGATATCGCCAATGACCGGGATGCTGTTTTCGTGCCGCGCGAAGGCCGACATTTCCATACGGAACGGGATTTTGGCGGCTTTCGTCTTGGGCAGGCCCTTATCGATGGCTTCCTGCACGGTCTTGTTCAGTTCCACTGCTTTGCGCAGGTTTTCGTCCAGGTCAAAGCGGATCAGGCTCTTATTCCGCAGGTCGTAGGTGTTTTCTCCGGACCACCAGGCCCAGATGCCGTGCCCTGTGTAACATTCAAAAGGACCGTCGTGGATTTCCTGGGTCAGCGCCACGGCGCTTTCGATGATCGCATCGCAGGAAGCCAGCATCCGGGAAAGACGCATGGAACGCTGGGATACGGGGATGGAATCGCCGATGGACATGCCCACGGCGCCGCCGCCGATCAGCTGGGGAATGGTAACCAGGACCGGAACGCCTTTCCGCGCGGCCGCGCCCAGCATGGTATGCTCGTCGCAGCCCCAGCCGGCTACCGTCTCGAAAGGCAGGCCGTACATTCTCGCCATGCCCAGGATTTCGTGGGCGACTTTCTCCGTTCTGGGACCCATGGGGTAGGCCATGTTCCCGGCCGCTTTGATGATTTCGTTTTGTTTGGGCAGTTCCTTTCCGCGTTTTAACAGATCATCGTCCAGCGGCATTTCGCGCTTTAAGTTTGCAATTTCTTCATCCGTCATGCAGGTAAATTCAAAAACATCGCCCCGGGGCATTTTTTCCATGTCCATGCCAAGGGCTTTGGCGTCTACGCGGAAGACCCGGTCCAGCGAGCCTGCCATTTCATGGGAAATGACCGCGGAACTGGTGGAAACCGCGTCCACGATCCCGACCCGGATCAGTTCGGCGATCAGAGTGGTGACGCCCTCGTGAATGTTGGGGCCGCTTCCCGTTACAACCATTACTTTCCCGCCGCGTTTTTTAATTTCTGTAATTCTTTCAATGGCGGAATCAACGGCGGCCCGGGACCTTTCGTCCAGCGAAGCCTTAAAGTTTTCCAGATGTGATGCTCCAAATAAATTTGACATACGAATCCCCCTCTTAATTTAAATCTTTATCTTCATCAGGAAGTTTTGACTCCCCGGTGTTGTCCTGGTTATCACACAACGTCTGCTGCATTTTCTTCCTGTACTCTTCAAACACCATGTCCGGCGTGATGGACTGCATGCAGATCCATTTCCGGCAATGCCGTTTCAGGCAGCCTGCGCAGGGTACCGGCGCTTTCATGACCACCGCGTCCTCACTTCCGTAAGGGCCGGTCTTGTCAGGGCGGGTAGGCCCGTACAGGGCGATCAGCGGTTTTTTCATGGCCGTCGCGATAAACAGCGGACCGGTATCCGCGCTGATGTACAGCATGCAATGCTGGATCAGCGCTCCCAGTTCCCGCAGGCTGGTCTTTCCGGTCAGGTCGGTGACCCCGGGCACCATCCCGGTGATCTGCGCCCCTGTCGGAACGTCTTCCGGTCCCCCGGCCAGTATGACCTGTTTCCCGTCCCGCAGGATCATGTCCGCCAGTTTTGCGAAGTGTTCCGCCGGCCATATCTTGGTATCCCAGCGGGCGCCGGGAACAAGCACCACATACGGTTTCTGAACCGCATCTGTTTTTTGCTGAACGGCCTGCCATTCCTTTTGCAGATCCGGCAGGGGAAACACGATTTCATCTGCAGGGCAGCCCAGGTAACGGGCCACGTCCAGGTACTGCTCGATTGCATGGCCTTCGGCATGCTCGCCCCGGATGGGTTTGCTTATATAGCCGCTGCCTTCCCACATCTCACAGAAACCGATCCGGTTATCGCAGCCGCTGATGGCTGCCAGCACAGCGCTTTTAAACAGGCCCTGCATATCGATGACAAGATCAAAGCGTTTGCTGTGCAACAGGGAACGCATTTCCCGGAAACAGGACCATTTCTCCCAAAGCCCCATCTTGTTAAATTTTACTTTCTTTTTACCTATTGTTTTGCTTTGCAAAACTCCAAGAATTACCCATTTCCTCAAATGACGTTTTTTGTATGCTTGTCCGCGTTTGAAT
>CACYGB010000104.1 GCA_902773895.1 uncultured Eubacteriales bacterium | reverse complement strand
AAGATGACGCTGTTCGGCAGCATCGGCAAAGCCTGACGAAACGGCAGGGCCGCCGCAGAAGAGATTTCCGCGGCGGCTCTTTTTGTGTAACGAAAACCCCCGGATAGTCCGGGGGTTCAAAAAAGGCTTCTGGCGATGGGAGAGACAAAAAACTCCTTTTGCTTATAATGGAGTTGCGGTCTGCCAACTGCAACGAAAGCAAAAGGAGGTCATTAGATGGCTAACGACTTAAACAGTTTAGCACATACAAGATGGAATTGCAAATATCACATAGTATTTGCGCCAAAGTATAGGAGAATGGTATTTTATGGAGAGAAAAAGCAGGCGATAGGAACGATATTAAGGAAACTGTGTGAATGGAAGGGAGTGGAAATCCACCAAGCAGAAGCGTGCCCGGATCATATCCATATGCTTGTAAGTATCCCGCCCAAGATATCAGTATCAGGATTTATGGGATACCTAAAAGGGAAAAGTAGTGTAATGATCTATGAACAGTTTGGGGAACTGAAATTCAAGTACAGGAACAGAGAATTTTGGTGCAGAGGGTATTATGTGGATACAGTGGGAAAGAATACAAAAGCAATTGCAGAATACATAAAACACCAATTGGATGAAGACCGAATGGGAGAACAGATTACAATGCTTGGCAAAAGTAATGATAACCCGTTTACGGGTAGCAAGTAACAGATCTACGCAATTGGCAGACCGTCTTGCGCCTGCGAGGGCGCTTGCGAGGAGTTTAGGGCTATGCCCGCATATGAAAAGCCCCCGGCTTTGCCGGGGGATCATTACTATGAGGGCATCCGGAGGCTTATCCGGGGGCTTCTTCAGCCCCCGAACCCCTGAACCAGGGTCCACCGGTCCCTGGACCCGTCCTGGCGATAAGGAACACTTGAAAAACAGACAATATGCGCCTGAAGCTTTTCAGGATGACAAGAGAGCTCCCGGGCAAAAGAAAAGGCTGGGGATTTCCGAGAAAACAAGCGAGCTTGTTTTTCGGGAAATCCCCAGCTTTTTCCTGTGCGCTTGCGCACAGGCGGGCCGGCAAAGCCGGCCTGCCTGGGAGCGGCGTGTTTTCGTTCTCATTGCTGCTGCGGTGCACTGCTTGAAGAATAAGTCTTATACCATCCGCAATGGATGGGGTCCGGGGAGGATCATCCTCCCCGACGGGGCCCGGGGCAGCGCCCCGGCGTTCCCTCTGCACCTGCGGTACGCTGCTGGAAAACGCGGCCGTTCAGCATCCGCAGCAGGCGGGGTTCGGGGAGGGACACCCTCCCCGACGGGGCCCGGGGCAGCGCCCCGGCGTTCCCTTCCCGCCGCAAAAAAATAATTGAAAAATCTACCTCGCACCATCGCCGGATTGTTTACATTTGTGCCTCAAACATGCCCCGATTCGTTCATATCCGCTTCATGATTCTTCTGTATCATGAATCCCGCAAGGAAGATTCCTCCCCTACTCTTCCTTCCAAAACACTGTCCCGCATCCGGACGGCTGAAAAGGCGCCGTTCTGATGCGGGACAGACTATTTTGGGGGTTTCCTGATCCACAGCCGGAACGAGCCGCCGTGTTCATCGCGCCGGGTTTTCCCATTTCCGGAACGGGCACTTTCCCCGGGCATACGCAGCTCGCAGCTCCACCAGGCAGCCGCAGCCCATACAGGTGCCGTTTTGCAATTGATCACAGGCCTTGCAGCGGGCCAGCCGCTCCTCATAGACCGGATCGGAGGCCCGATCGGACGGCCGAATGGTACCCAGTATGGACGCCACGTACTGCCGGTAATCCGCCGGGAACGCTTCCCGCAGCAGGCAGCGAAGGCATTTTTTCTCCGTCATGGTTCAGGCCAGGATCAGGCGCACAACGCCGCAGGACGGCACCTTCGCCGTCAGGATGCCGTTTTCCAGCCGGAAATCGTCAAAGGCGCGATCCTGCACCCGGTCCGGCTCGTCAAAGGAGTTATAATCCCCCATGCCGCCACTGAGCACCCGGCCTTCCACCCGGGAAACGTCCTTGCCCTGGACCTCGATGCGCACTTCGCTGCCGCCGTCCAGCGAGGGGTTCACCAGCGTCACCACTACGCTGCCGTCCGCGGCCAGGGAGCAGGATTCCTGCAGCCCGGGCAGCTCGCCCTTTTCGGTTTTCCATTTTTCCGCCGTCAGGTGGCTTTCCAGCAGTTCGTTTTCCTGGTGCGCGCTGAACAGCCTGAAGGCGTAATAGGTGGGCGTTTTGATCATCTGTGGGCCTTCGGTAAGGATCATGGCCTGCAACACGTTGATCATCTGGGCGATATTGGTCATGTGCACGCGGTCGCAGTGCTTATTGAAAATATTCAGGTTCAGCCCGGCCACGATGGCGTCCCGCATGGTATTCTGCTGGTACAGGAAGCCGGGATTGGTGCCCGGTTCCACGTCGTACCAGGTGCCCCA
Source organism: uncultured Eubacteriales bacterium (assembly GCA_902773895.1). GTDB lineage: Bacteria > Bacillota > Clostridia > Christensenellales > Aristaeellaceae > RUG563. Next base: position 1,831 of record CACYGB010000104.1, on the reverse strand, counting down.
TTCGTCGATGATCAGGCCCACGCGCTTTTCGGGGTCGTAGCGGTCCATGATGGCGCCGTGACGGGCGATCAGCTCATCCATTTTCAGGGTCTTTTCCAGGGTGATGCAGTAATCCTCCCGGGTGAAGTCCAGGGCGGAGCCCTTGTGCTTCCATTCGTGGGGCACTGTATAATAATGCAGCGACAGGCCGTCCATGTACCGCCCGGCGTTCTTCATCAGCACTTCGGTCCAGTCAAAGCTGAAATCGCTGGGCCCGCAGGCGATTTTATAGATTTTGGCGTCCGGCCGGTACTGGCGCACAAAGGTCTGGTACCGGCGGTACTCGTTGGCGTAATACTCCGCGGTCATGTTGCCGCCGCAGCCCCAGCTTTCATTGCCCACGCCGAAGTACTTCAGGTTCCAGGGCTCCTGGCGGCCGTTCTGCCTGCGCAGTTCCGTCATGGGCGAAATGGCGTCGGAAGTCATGTATTCCACCCACTCGCTCATTTCCTGCACCGTGCCGCTGCCCACGTTGCCGCAGATGTAAGCGTCGCAGCCCAGCTGCCGGCACAATTCCATAAACTCATGGGTGCCGAAGCTGTTGTCCTCGGTGACGCCGCCCCAATGGGTGTTCACCATTTTTTTGCGCGCGGATTTGGGGCCGATGCCGTCCTTCCAATGGTACTCATCGGCAAAACAGCCGCCGGGCCAGCGCAGCGTCGGGATGCGGATCTCCCGCAGCGCCTGCACCACGTCCTGGCGGATACCGTTCACGTTGGGGATGTCGGATTGCTCGCCCACATACAAGCCGCCGTAAATACAGCGGCCCAGATGCTCGGAAAACTGCCCCTGGATGTCCTTGCTGATATGCCCCTTGGGCAGATCCGCATGAATGATCAGCCTGTTCATGGTGGATTCACTCCTTCTCGTTTTCAAGGCGCCGGAATAAAATGATTATACTGTATCCGCCCTTCGCTTTCAAGCGTCAAAACACGAAAAAGCCGCATTCTGCGCACAAAAAAGCAGGCGCGGATCACGCGCCTGCGGAATACCGGAATGCTTACAGCTGGGGGCCTGCGGAAACCAGGGCCTTGCCCGCTTCGTTGCCTTCGTACTTGACGAAGTTCTTGATGAAGCGGCCGGCCAGATCCTTGGCCTTTTCGTCCCAGACGGAGGGATCGGCGTAGGTGTCCCGGGGATCCAGAATGGCGGGATCGACGCCGGGCAGCTGGGTGGGCACTTCAAAGTTGAAGTACGGGATCTTCTTGGTGGGGGCGCTCAGGATGGCGCCGTTCAGGATGGCGTCGATGATGCCGCGGGTATCCTTGATGGAGATGCGCTTGCCGGTGCCGTTCCAGCCGGTGTTGACCAGGTAAGCCTTGGCGCCGCTCTTTTCCATCTTCTTCACCAGTTCTTCGGCGTACTTGGTGGGATGCAGCTCCAGGAAGGCCTGGCCGAAGCACGCGGAGAAGGTGGGCGTGGGTTCGGTGATGCCGCGCTCGGTGCCGGCCAGCTTGGCGGTGAAGCCGGACAGGAAGTAATACTTGGTCTGTTCCGGGGTCAGCACGCTGACGGGGGGCAGCACGCCGAAGGCGTCGGCGGACAGGAAGATCACGTTCCGGGCGTCGGGGCCGGCGGACACGGGATTGACGTTCTTGACGATCTTCTCAATGTGCTCGATGGGATAGGAAACGCGGGTGTTCTCCGTCACGCTCTTGTCGGCAAAGTCGATCTTGCCGTCCTTGTCCAACGTCACGTTCTCCAGCAGCGCGTCGCGGCGGATGGCGTTGTAGATGTCGGGCTCGGAATCCTTATCCAGGTTGATGACCTTGGCATAGCAGCCGCCTTCAAA
>CACYGB010000103.1 GCA_902773895.1 uncultured Eubacteriales bacterium | reverse complement strand
GATTTCCCGAAAAACAAGCTCGCTTGTTTTCTCGGAAATCCCCAGCCTTTTCTTTTGCCCGGGAGCTCTTCTGGCGACGGAGTAGCTTCAGGCGCATACTGTTTGTTTTACCAAGCGTGCGGCATCGCCAAAAACAGGTCCAGGACCCGGCGGGTCCTGGTTCGGGGGTCCGGAGGCTGAAGAAGCCCCCGCTTCTTCGTACTGCCGGAAATTCTCTTGCCGCCCTAAAGCTCCCAGCGCATACTGTTTGTTTTACCAAGTGTGCAGCATCGCCAAAAACAGGTCCAGGACCCGGCGGGTCCTGGTTTAGGGGTCCGGGGGCTGAAGAAGCCCCCGCAGCGTCCCTTCGTCACTTGCTCTTTGTCGGGGAAGGCGTCGTCTCCGGTTCGATGGGCGCGCACAGCCACTCCAGGATATGCTCATTGCGGAAAGCCAGCTTTTGCAGCTCGTTGTGGTTGGCGCGGTACTCGATCTGCTCCACGCTGTACTTCTTTTTCTTCAGTTTTTTGACAAACGCCTTGGCAGAGGCCGGCGGGATATTCTCATCCAGCGTGCCCAGCACCACCTTCACGTCGCAATTTTTGAAGGCCTTCACCTCCACCGGATCCCAGATGCGGCCGGAAATGCACAGGGCCTTGGAAAATTTGCCGGGGTTTTCCGACACGATCCGCCACACGCCCGTAGCCCCGGCGCTGAAGCCTGCCAGCACCAGGTTGCGGTCGGTCAGGCCCAGATCCTTTTCCACTTCGTCGATCACGGCCATCAATTGCTTTTGGTAGCGCACCCAGTGCACGCCTTCCGGGGCCTGGGGCACCAGCACCACCGCGTCGGAAATCTGCACGTCCCCGGCATTGATCATGGCCGGAAGGCCGGACACCAGCGCCCGTTCCCCGCGCTCGCTGGAGCCGTGCAGGAACACGATCAGCGGCGTTTGCTCCGTCACCTTTTGGGGAGCCAGCGTCCAGTACACACACTTCTTTTTATCCACCCGGATAGTGCCCTGGGTGAACTTGTTTTTCACTGTTTTGCTGGCTGCCTCCGCGTCCAGCGGCAGCTGCGCCATGCAAAGAATCAGGCAGAGCAAAAGCGTCTGCCTGAAAAAATGTTTGACTGTCCGCATCCCGGCCTCCTTATCCAAGGTCCACGATAATGGGCAGGATCATGGGGTTCCGCTTGATCTTTTCATAAATATAGCGGTGCAGCTCGTCCTTGATCCGGTTCTTGATGCTGGGCCAGTCGCTGCCCTCGATGCGGCCGTAAGAGGCAATGATGGTGCGCACCACTTCCCGGGTGGATTCGATGATGTCCTCATTCTCCCGCACGTACACGAAGCCGCGGGAAATCACATCGGGGCCGGACACCAGCACGCCGTTGGTGCGGTCAAAGGCCATGGCCACGATGATCAGGCCGTCCTGGGACAGGTGCTTGCGGTCGCGCAGCACCACGTTGCCCACGTCGCCGATGCCCAGGCCGTCCACCAGCACTTCGCCCGTGGGCACGGTGCCGCCGATGGACAGGCTGTCCTGGCTCATTTCGATCACCTGGCCGGCCATGGGCAGCACGATGTTCTGCCTCTCCATGCCCAGGGACTCCGCCAATTCGGCGTGCTGCCACAGCATGCGGTATTCGCCGTGCACCGGGATGAAGTACTTGGGCCGCACCAGGGTGTGCATCAGCTTGATTTCCTCCTGGCAGGCGTGGCCGGACACGTGCACCTCCGCCATGGCTTCGTAAATCACTTCCGCGCCGCAGCGGTACAGCTGGTTAATGACCCGGGACACGAATTTTTCATTGCCCGGAATGGGCGTTGCGGAGATGATCACCTTGTCGCTGGGCTTGATCTGCAGCTTCCGGTGCTCGGAATACGCCATGCGGGTCAGGCCGCTCATGGGTTCGCCCTGGCTGCCGGTGGTCAGGATCAGCAGTTCGTCGTCCCGATAGTTATCCAGGTCGTCCACTTCCAGCAGGAAGCCGTCGGGAATCACCAGTTCCCCCAGCTGCATGGCAACCTTGCTGACAGACACCATGCTGCGCCCGATGAAGCACACCTTGCGCCCGAAGCGGATGCCGCTGTCGATCACCTGCTGCAGGCGGTTGATGTTGCTGGCGAACATGGCCACGATCACGCGTCCCGCGGCGTTGCGGAACTGGGAAATGAACGTGTCGCCGATCTTTTTTTCGCTCATGGTGTAGCCGGGGCGTTCGATGTTGGTGCTTTCGCACAGCAGGGCCAGCACGCCCTTGTCGCCCACGGCGGCCAGGGTGCTCAGGTCCGTCACCTCGCCGTCCACCGGCGTAAAGTCGATTTTGAAGTCGCCGGAGTGCACCACGATGCCCGCCGGACAGCTGATGATCAGGGCGCAGGCCCCGGGAATGGAGTGATTGACCTTTACAAACTTCACGGTGAACTGGCCGATGCGCACTTCCTGCCGGGGCACGATGGCGTTCATCTGGATGCCGTTCACGTGGTGTTCCCGGAGCTTAAGATCAATCAGGGCCAGGGTGAGCCGGGTGCCCCAGATGGGCGCCGGCACCTGCTGCAGAATGTAAGGCGTGGCGCCGATATGGTCCTCGTGCCCGTGGGTGAACACATAGCCCCGCACCCGGTCCTTGTTGGCCTCCAGGTAGGATGCGTCCGGAATCACCAGGTCGATGCCCAACATATCTTCATCCGGGAAGATGGACCCGCAGTCCACTACCAGAATATCGTCCTCATACTCGATCACGGTCATGTTTTTGCCGATTTCGTCTACGCCGCCCAGCGGGATAATACGCAGCTTCGGAAATTGAGACATACACTTCCTCCTTTCTCAGATTGGCATGAACAAAGAAAAACGATGAAAATCGCTGAAAAACTGTATTCTTTTCGGTCATGAAAAATCACCGGTCAAGAGGTCTACCAATCTTTAAATATTATAACATAATCTTTCAAAGAATTCCAGTATTTACTTTTGACGAAATCTGGGCGTTGTTATGCGCCACATTGTACAAATTGCACAATCTCCGGATCGGAATTTCCCTTTTTTTCCATTGAGTTGTCGCAATCGGAAACCGCATGCGACGGAATCGGCCGTGACAGAAAATGAAATCTTCGGCTTCGTTTGCGCGGAAATATTTTTTAAAAAAACGCTTGACAACGGGGCGCATTTTCTGTATAATAGCCCTTGCGATTGAAAGATCGCAGGCATTGGGGAATGGTGTAACGGCAGCACCTACGACTCTGACTCGTATTGTCAAGGTTCAAATCCTTGTTCCCCAGCCACTTGCCTCCATTGTCTAGAGGCCTAGGACGCCGCCCTCTCAAGGCGGAAACATGGGTTCGAATCCCATTGGGGGTGCCATTCGTCAAGGCTTCTTGACAGGAAAACCGGCTGAATTTTAGCCGGTTTTTTTCTTTGCCGCAGGGTCCGCCACGTCGCCGCGCCGGCTCTCCCACTGTCCTTTCGTCAAATCGCCGGTGCTTTCGTCCAGCTTGTTCACCAGCTCCAGCGCCTCCCAGGCGTCCTGGTCCTCCGTCACCTGGGCAAACAGCTCCGCGTCGTCCTCCACGCTGCGGGCCACGTCCTCGTCCTTCATGTCCAGGTCCGTGTCCCCGGTGTCCTTCATGCTCAATTGGCTATTGACACCAGATTCGTCTTCTGGTACAATATCATTAGAGATGTCCCCAGTCTGATGTTGCGCATAATCTGCGTAGTCAGTCAGTATACGCTGGGTGACATCTTTTATTTGTGTCACGTCATGGAACAGCGTACCACGGCCGATCACACGAAGCTGGGTTTCTCCTTCATAGTACCTTCCGCCAACATGATAGATTACATCGTACTTTTTGAATCCAAGCGTTACCGCATGGTGCCGTTTATCCGGTCCGTGTCGATCACCTTCATCTCCCTTTGTTTTTTTAAATTCCCCCGCGTCAAGAATGTTTTCAAGTTCCGGCGCAGTTTTCATTTTGTTCAGATAGGTTTCCTGGTCCATATCGTGCTTTGCAGGTAAGGTAAATTCGTTTTCAGAATCTCTCGTTACATAGGCCCGCACTTCGTTTCCGATTACCTTGTTCCTGAAATGCGTTTTGATATACTGTCTGACAATTCTTCCATAATCTTTCGGATCCGCATTGTCAAATACATCCTGGTCAGTATCTACATCCACATATTTACGTCCGTCCGGGAATCGCTTAATAGAAAATTGTTCTTCTGGCGCTTCTACCTGCACCCCGGCTTCTTCCCCGGTCCTTTCCTCCAGGGCCAGCAGCTGGTCCGCGGCGTAGCTCAGCGCCGTGTTCATGTCGCCGTTTTTGCCCGCGGC
>CACYGB010000102.1 GCA_902773895.1 uncultured Eubacteriales bacterium | reverse complement strand
CGTGTTTCACCGGATCATCCGTATCTGGCTGTGATTGACAATGCACTGTTTTCAAAACCGGATAAACGATTGATTTGCTATCCATGTGGGGTCAAGGGAAGTGCCTATACGATTCCACAGGGAATTCGAGTGATCGGAAATTATGCGTTTGCTCGGTGTGGGGCATTGACCAGCATCACGATTCCGGACAGCGTGACCAGCATTGGGAATGATGCGTTTTCTGATTGCAGTGGATTGACCAGCGTCACGATCCCGGATAGTGTGACCAGCATTGGTAATTATGCGTTTTATGAATGCAGCGGATTGACCAGCATCACGATTCCGGACAGCGTGACCAGCATCGGGGATTTTGCGTTTTATTGGTGCAGCAGATTGACCAGCGTCACGATTCCGGACAGCGTGACCAGTATCGGTGAATATGCGTTTTCTTTGTGTGATAGATTGACCAGCGTCACGATCCCGGACAGCGTGACCAGCATCGGGGAGGGTGCATTCATATTCTGCGACAACCTGATCCTGACGGTGACACGGGACAGCTACGCGGCGCAGTACTGCAAGGACAACGGGCTGAATTACACCTATTCGGATGCGTTGGACTGGCTGAACAATTAAGGGCTTTCCGCCGCCTTATCCGCCGCGGCCTCATCCGCCGCAAGCGGTCCCCCTTCCCCGCTAAAACGGGGAAGGCCATGAAAGAAAGAATGAAGGAAGCGACGACGTGACAACCAAACAGAAAACCCTGGTGGGCGGCGTGTCCATCCTGGGCATTGCCGGGATCATCTGCAAGGTGGTGGGGGTGCTGTACCGCATCCCCCTGGCCCATCTGATCGGGCCGGAGGGCATGGGCGTGTACCACAAGGTCTACCCGGCCTACAACCTGCTGCTCACCATTTCCTCCGCCGGGCTGCCGGTGGCCATTTCCCGCATGGTGGCGCATTATGTGACGCGGGAGGACGCGAAAAACGCCCGGCGCATTTTCCGCATCGCCATGCACATGCTGCTGGCGCTGGGCTGCGTGACCACGCTGCTGATGCTGCTGCTTTCGGGACGGATGGCCGTCTGGCAGGGCACGCGGGACACGCGCCTGGGCTATATGGCCATTGCGCCCAGCCTGTTTTTTGTGTGCGTCATGAGCGCGTTCCGGGGCTTTTTGCAGGGGCAAAGGAACATGGTGCCCACGGCCATCTCCCAGCTGATCGAGCAGATCGGCCGGGTGTTTATCGCCCTGCCGCTGGCCTATGCCGGCATGCGGCACGGCGGCGTGGCCTGGGGCGCAGCCGGCGCGCTGCTGGGCGGCACCGTGGCGGAAGGCGCTGCCCTGGTGTACATGCTTTTGCAGCATCACCGGGCGGACCAGGCGCTGAATGCCATTCCCCAGCGGCCGGACAGCGAAACGCTCTCCGACCGGCGGATTGCCAGCCGCCTGGTCGTCGTGGCGGTTCCCATTACCCTGGGGGCGTGCATCGTGCCGCTGGCCGGGTTTATCGACAGCATTATGCTGACCCGGCTGATGGAGGACGCGGGCATGGCGGCGGAGGACGCCCTGATCCGCTACGGCGCGTATGCCGGCCCGGTGCTGACGCTGATCAACGTGCCCACCGCGCTGGCCATGGCCATGAGCACCAACCTGGTGCCGGATATTGCCGCCGGATTGGCCCGGGGCGAAAAGGAATACGTGGCCCGGGAAGCGGGCGTTGGCCTGCGTATGGCGGCTGTCGTCGGCTTTCCCTGCTCCATCGGCATGAGCCTGCTGGCCCAGCCGATCCTGTACCTGTGCTACCGCGGCAGCTACACCGCGGCGCAGCTGGACGTGGCGGCGGAGCTGCTGCAGATTTCCTCGCTGACCATCGTGCTGTTTACCATGGTGCAGGCCACCAGCGGCATCCTGCAGGGCGCCGGAAAGCAGCGCATCCCCATGTACACCCTGGTGATCGGCGTGGCGCTGAAGGTGATGCTGAATTACACCCTGGTGCGCATCCCGGGGGTGGATATCCACGGCGCGCCCTGGGCGTCGCTTTTGTGCTACACGGCCAGCATGATCCCCAACCTGTATTACGTGTGCAAGTACACGGGCTACCGCTTTGATCCGGTGCATGTGGTGATCAAGCCCTTTGCCTGCGCGGCGCTGATGGGCGGCGTGGTGTGGGCTGTGTGGCACTTTTTCTTTGGCGATCCGGGCCGGCTCAACGGGCTTCGGCTCACCGCCGGCATCCTGCTGTGCGTGGGGCTTGGCGTGGCGGTGTACGCCCTGACGGCGCTGAAAACGGGCGCGATCGGCAAGGAGGATTTGCCCCCGAAGATCAGGAGGTTCCTGAAATGAACAAAATCACCGTCCTTTCCCTGGGGCCCGGCAGCCGGCAGGCGCTGACGCTGGGCACGCTGGACGCCCTGAAAAAAGCCGGAAAAATCATCCTGCGCACCGATCACAGCGACGCGGCGGATTATTTGCGGGAAATCGGGTTATCCTTTGATACGCTGGACGCGCTGCATGAAACCAGCGAGGACTTTGACGAACTGATCAGCCGGTCGGCGGCGGCGGTGCTGGCTGCCGCGGAGGAAAGCGACGTGTGCTACGGCGTGTTTGACGCCGGGGCCGACGAAACCGTGGACGCGCTGCGGCGGAAGGCGCCGGTGACGGTGCTGGCCGGCATGCCGCTGGCCGCGCCGTTTCTGGCCGCCGCGCCGGAGACGAACCCGGTGGAGATCCAGCGCGCCAGCAGCCTGCGCATCACCGGCACCCAGAACCCCTTGCTGATCCTGGAATGCAATTCCCGCATCCTGATGGGCGAATGCAAGCTGCAGGCGCTGAAATGGTACGATCCGGATCAGCCGGTGCTGTTTTTTCCGCCGTCCGCGGACATGGAGCGCGTTCCTGTCACGATGCCCCTGTGCGAAGTGGACCGGCAGGAAAGGTACGATCATACCTGCGCGGTGCTGATCCCGTCCCTGCCGCTGACCAGCCGGAAACGCTTCGATTTTTACGATCTGGTGCGGCTGATGGCAATCCTGCGCGGGGAGGACGGCTGCCCCTGGGACCGGGAGCAGACCCATCAGTCCCTGCGCAAATACCTGATCGAGGAAGCGTACGAGGCCGTGGCTGCCATCGACGAAGAGGACTGGGACCATGTGGCCGACGAACTGGGGGACGTGCTGCTGCAGATCGTGTTTCACGCCCGGGTAGGGGAGGATACCGGCACCATGGAGCTGGCCGACATCACCACCCATATCTGCCGCAAGATGATCGACCGGCACCGGCACATTTTCGGCGCCGATCCCTGCGTGACGGCGGAGGACGTGACCGCCAACTGGGAAAAGATCAAAAAGCAGGAGCGGGGCTATGCCACCCAGGGCGACGCGCTGCGGGGGATCGCCAAATCGCTGCCCAGCATGATGCGCGCGGAAAAGGCGCAGAAGAAGGCGGCGGATGTGGGCTTTGAGTGGCCTGACGCCCGGGACGCGCTGAAAAAAGTGCACGAGGAAGCCGACGAAGCGGCGGCGGAATGGCCGGACGGCGGCGAAAAGCTGGAAGATGAAATCGGCGATTTGCTCTTTGCCTGCGTTCATGCCGCGCGATTGTGCGGCGTGGACAGCGATACGGCCCTGAGAAAAGCCACCGAGAAGTTCATTTCCCGGTTCTGCAGCATGGAAAATGCGATTTTACAGGACGGAAAATGCTTTCAGGGCTTGACATTATCGGAAATGGATGTATACTGGAAGGGTAGCAAACAACGCCTGCGGTAAGTGCCGTCAGGCTTGTCACACACAATGTATTGGAGGTTTTTTCAATGAACAAGTCCGAATTGATCGCCGCTCTGGCTCAGAAGGCCGAGCTGTCCAAGAAAGATGCCGAGAAAGCACTGGGCGCTTTTGTGGAAGTGGTTACCGATGCCCTGAAGGCCGGCGACAAGGTTCAGCTGGTTGGCTTCGGCACCTTTGAGAGCAAGGAACGGCCCGCCCGTACTGCCCGCAACCCCCGCACCGGCGAAGAAATCAAAATCGCTGCCAGCAAGACCGCTTCCTTCAAGGTCGGCAAGGCCCTCAAGGACAGCATCAACTAATCGCTTTTCGTATGCGAAGCCGTGCCTGCGGGCACGGCTTTTCTTGCCTTAAGGAGGAGCAGTATGCGCCTGGATAAATATTTGAAGGTGTCCCGGATCATCAAGCGCCGCACCGTGGCCAAGGAAGCCTGCGACGGCGGACGCGTATCCATCAACGGCAAAGTGTGCAAGGCCGGCACGGAGGTCAAAGAGGGCGACGTGATGGAAATCCGCTTCGGCAACCGCGTGGGCCGCTACCAGATCACCGATGTCAGGGAGG
>CACYGB010000101.1 GCA_902773895.1 uncultured Eubacteriales bacterium | reverse complement strand
CTACCAACTGTGCTATAGCCCCTTATTTGGTAACTTTTCCGACCATATTTTACATCTCGTCGGATTTCGATGTCTCCGGGGCGGGAGTGCACAAGTGGCAGTTCGTTCTACCAACTGTGCTAATGCCCCGCATACTCTGGCTTGCGCCAGTATCGGTTCCCGGTTCAAAGGCCCCGGGGAATGCCTGCGCTTCAAGCGCCCATATAATTTATCACAGAATCCGGAAAAATGCAAGGGGGAGAAACGACTTTTTTTCAAATGACGGATATTTTTTCGATGGCAGACGGAATGGAGACTGAAAGGAACCGGCGAAAGAGGATGATCAGGGCTTCTTTGAGCTGGCGGGCGGCAGGGGACGGCGTGCCAGCAGCAGCGTCCACAGCCCGGGCAGCAGGGCCAGCAGCACGGCGGTCAGCGTCAGAATCCCGTAACAGATCCATTCCAGCCACGCGGGCGCCCCGGCGGGCAGCAGCAAGGGAAGAAGCGCCTGGCGCAGGGCGTCCCGCTGGCGCCAGCTCAGCAGCAGGGTGAACACAGGAAGCAGAATGGACAGCAGCGTGCCGGAAACGCGGGCCAGCACCAACGGGCGGCGCGGCTGCCGGGGCATATCGGTATCCGGCAGCGTGTAATTGCTTTTCGACGGGGAAGGACGGCTGACCTGCGGACGGCGGTTTTCCGCGCTGCGGGCAGGCCGCTGGGGGCTGAAGCGTCCGGCGGCGCGAACGGCGCCGCAGGCGGCGCAGGCAGTTTCATGATCTTCGTTCCGGGCGTTGCACTGGGCGCAAATCCACATACGTTCTTCCTCCCCGACGCGTTTGAATAACGTTGTTTCTTTCGACACGAATTCCCGCGTACCCTGCTGCGGCAGAAGAAAAAAGCAGAAAAAGCGCAAAGCATGGGGGGACGGGCGGAATCGGGATTTTCCGTTGACGAAACCGGGATTCTATGGTACACTTACCCGGTTGATTTTATTGGAAAGGACTGCAATTAACATGAAGAAATTGCTTCTGCTGATCCAAACCTACCTGAACCAGATCCTGCGCGGCGTGGTGATCGGCGTGGCCAACATCATTCCCGGCGTATCCGGCGGCACCATGATGGTGAGCATGGGCGTTTACGACACGCTGATCCACTCCATCACCCACCTGTTCAAGGAATTCTGGAAGAGCATCAAGGCGCTGCTGCCCTACGTGGTGGGCATGCTGATCGGCATCCTGGCCTTTGCCAGCCTGATCAGCTGGGGCCTGGAAAACTACGAACTGCCCACCAATACCCTGTTCATCGGCCTGATCCTGGGCGGATTGGCGCCGCTGGTGAAGAAGATCAACTGGAAAAAGATCAACGCCGCGGCGGTGATCGCCTTCGTGCTGCTGTTCGCCCTGATCATCTGGCTGGGGCTGCAGAACCGGGACAATATCCAGAACGTCGAAACCATCGACATGAACGTGGGCCAGGCGTTCGTGATGGTGCTGCTGGGCATGGTGGCCTCTGGCACCATGATCATCCCCGGCGTTTCCGGCAGCCTGGTGCTGATGCTGCTGGGCTACTACAAGGCCGTGACCGGCGCGCTGAAAACCTTCGGCCATGCGCTGGTGCACTTTGATTTTGCCGCCATGGGCCAGCCGCTGCTGATGCTGCTGCCCTTCCTGCTGGGCATCGTGCTGGGCATTTTCGGCGTGGCCAAGCTGATCGAGTGGCTGACGGCCAAATATCCGACCGCCACCTACTGCGGCGTGCTGGGCCTGGTGGTGGCGTCTCCCATCGCCCTGCTGATCCAGACCAACATGAGCAACCTGTCCGTGATGCTGGTGGTCATCAGCGTGGTCACCTTCGTTGTGGGCTTTGCCATCGCCTGGCTGCTGGCCAAGGGAAGCAAGGAAGAACAATGATCCGCCTTGTAGCCAGCGACCTGGACGGTACGCTGCTGGATGCCCAGGGAAAGCTGCCCGATGGGATCTTTGACAGGATCCGGAGGATGCGGGCGATGGGCATCGTGTTTGCCGCGGCCAGCGGCCGGCAGTACGGCAATTTGCAGCGGCTGTTTTTCCCGGTGCGGGATCAGATGGCGTTTCTGTGCGAAAACGGGGCGTATCTGAACGCGTTCGGGAAAACGGACAGGACGCTGTTTCCACGGGAAACGGCGGAGGAAATCATCCGGGACATCCTGGATGCCGGTATGGAAGTGCTGCTGAGCACGCCGGAAACCAGCTTCCTGCTTGCGTCGGCCGGCCGCGCGTACACGGACGACATCATTTACCGCCTTCGCAACACCGTTACCATTATTGACGATCCCTTCGCGCTGGCGGATGACTACATCAAGATTTCCGCTTTTCACCCGGAGGGCGTGGCGGAAAGGGGCAGGCCCCTGCAGGAAAAGTGGGGAAGCCGCCTGCATGCCGACATCGCCGGCGCGCTGTGGCTGGATTTTACCCTGGCCAACAAGGGCAGCGGCATCCGCCGGCTGGCCCGGATGCTGGGTGTTTCCCTGCGGGATACGGCGGCGTTCGGGGATCAGTACAATGACCTGAGCATGCTGGAAATCGTGGGGCATCCCTATCTGATGGAGCATGCCCCGGAGGATCTCCGGACACGGGGCTTTGCGCCCTGCCGAAATGTATCCGATGCTTTGGACGAACTGATGAATTTTTGATTCAAAAACAACAGCGCTGTGAGAAAGAATCACAGCGCTGTTTTTGTTTATCCGATTTGATATTTGCTGATTTTCCGCCACAGGGTGGAGCGGCTCATGCCCAGCTTTTCCGCCGCCTTGGAGCGGCTGCCGCCCACCTCCTTCAGCACCCGGCGGATCAGCAGCTCCTCCCGGCCGGCCGCCACGTGGGTTTCCTGCTCCCGCTGGCCCTGCGCCAGGTCGGGCAGCAGTTTTTCCTGTACGAAATCCAGGGTGATCTCCGGCTCGGGGGACAGCATGATGGCGCGCATGAAGGGCCTGATGGACGCCGCGTATGACGAACGGAAATAAGGAAGGGATACCGGTTCCCTGATCGCACATTACGCCAAGGAAAAAAGGAAGGATCTTCGGATTCTTCCTTTTTTTGTGTCGAAAGAGCGGTACGGAGGGAACAAAGTATGCTGCAAATTGTGCAAATATTGCATATTCTTTCAATGCGCCTGCAAGGAGCCGCCCATTTTTTGCATGACGCTTCTGATTGGAAATCGAACCAGATTTTCCATCCTTCGCAATAGAGAAAAGGAAGGACGATCAGCGGGCCGGAAAGGAGAAAACCCTTGTAAATCCAGCACTTCCGACGGTTTTTCGCTGAAAAAAAGGATCGTTTCTATCGCAAACGATGATCAAAAAGAGCGCAAGCGTTGAGCGGAAAATACCCGATTTTCCATTGTTGGGATGCATACTTCCACACATAATGAAGACAAAGAGCGGAAGCGCTCAAGAGAACGTAAGGAGGAGACCCGTATGAAGAAAATGCTGGCGGCTTTGTTGGCTCTGGCGATGCTGATCTCCATGGTGCCCGCTGTGCTGGCGGAAAGCAACCTGGAGCCCATCACGCTGACTGTGTTCCGCGGCGATCCCGGCGATCAGCCCGCCGAGGACAACAAGATTTACAAGCTGATCGAAGAAAAATTCGGCGTGAAATTCGAATTCGAATTCCTGGCCGGCAACCTGGATGAAACCCTGGGCCTGAAAATCTTCGGCCAGGATTATCCGGATCTGTTCGACGGCGGCAACAGCGCTGACCTGATCATCGACGGCGGCGCCCTGATCAACCTGCTGGACTACATCAGCCCCGAGAAGACCCCCCGGCTGTGGGCCCACATCGAGCCCCAGAAGGCCCGCCTGATCGAAAAGGATGAAAACGGCAACGACGTGCTGTACATCATCCCCAACTATGGCCTGGCCGACGGCGACCAGATCGTCAATGAAGTGAACGGCCCCGCCTTCTTCGTGCAGAAGCAAGTGCTGGCCTGGGCCGGTTATCCCCAGATCCACACCCTGAACGAATATTTCGACCTGATCGAAAAATTCCTGGCTGCCAATCCCACCGATGAAAACGGCGCTCCCTACATCGGCTTCGACATCCTGTGCGAAGACTGGCGTCATTTCTGCCTGATCAACCCCGTGCAGCACTTGATGGGCCGCCCCAATGACGGTGAAGTGTACATCTGCGTTACCGATCAGAACTACGAAGTGACCGGCAATGATCCCGCCGTGGCCTTCAAGACCGAGACCTTCATCGACAAGCCCTATGCCAAGGCTTACTACAAGAAGCTGAACGACGAATTCCACAAGGGCCTGATCAGCAAGGACACCTTCGTCATGAACTATGACCAGTACATCGCGCAGCTGTCCAGCGGCACCGTGCTGGGCATGTTCGACCAGACCTGGGACTTCGGCGACGCCACCAACGCCC
>CACYGB010000100.1 GCA_902773895.1 uncultured Eubacteriales bacterium | reverse complement strand
GCGGCAGCCTTGATCCGGCGATTCCCCAGCGTGAACCGGGTGGCCAGCAGCAGGGACAGCACCGCCGCCCCCATGCAGTACCAGGGCAAAAACGGAACGCGCACCGCAGCAAAAGGCAGCGTGCCCAGCGCTTCGATAACACCCAGTACCCACGCGGACACAGCGTTGACCGGACCTGCCAGAAACTGTCCCGCCGGCAGCCACACGCAGCCGGCCGCCAGCACGACCCCATACAGCGGCAGCAGCACGCTGAACAGGACGCAGGCCAGCGGATTGATCAGCAGGCCCACCAGGGAAAGACGATGATAAATCTGGATAGTGGGAACCGCGACGCCCGCAAACGCCGCCCAGGTGTTGCTCAGCATCCTGAGCCAGCGCCCATTGCGGATCTTCGCCACGCGGCGTTGGATTTCCGGCGCCAGCATCACCAGCCCCAGCACCGCGCCAAAGGACAGCTGGAAGCTGGCGGAAAACAGGTCCAAAGGACGCAAAAGAAGGATCAGCAGGAAAGCCGCGCTGAGGGCAGTCAGCCCATCCGGCTGCCGGCGAAAGAGCCTGCGCGCGCCGCCAAACAGAAGCAGCAGCGACGCCCGCACCACCGGCGCGGAAAAATCCAGCAGGGCGCAGTAGAAAAGAAGGAAAACACCCGTGACGGCCAGGCTGGCCCTGTGGCCCAGCAGCCGGCGCAGCGGCAGCAGCAGCGCCCCGGTCAGCAGGGCCACATGCAGCCCGGACACCGCCAGCAAATGGGCCACCCCCGCTTGGGAAAACCGGCGCACGGTTTCCTGGGGCAGGCTGTCCCGGATGCCCAGCAGCAGCGCTTCCGGCAGGGCGCTGCCGGCGCCGAACACCGCCTGTACCCTGTCATCCAGCCAGGTTCGCACGTGATACGTCACCGACCGCAGCCCCCGGCCCGGATGCCCCGTAACCTGGCCCTCCTGAAACCCGGAAACGCCGCACGCGGCGCCCTTTTGCAAAAGAAACAGGCGAAAATCGAAGCCGTATGGGTTTACCTGCCCGTTTGGCAGATACAGCAAGGCGGAGAAGGAAACCGCGTTCCCTTCCCGCAGCGGCATTTGCTCATCCGGCGCAAAGGTCCAGTACACCCGGGCCAGGTTCCATGACATGCCGCCGCTTTGCACCCGGGCATTTTCCAGGTACACCGCCGCCGTGCCGCTGTCCCGGGCCTGCGCGTCGGCGCTGAGCACGCCCTCCACACGATACTTTCCTTCCGGCGGCGTCACCGGGTGCGCCGCACTGCCGGCAAGCAGCATGCCGGTGAACAGCATGACGCCCATCCAGCCGACGATCCGCTTCCGATGCAGCCGGGGCAGCAGCACAGCGGCCAGCACGCACGCCAGCCACCCCGCAGCCGCCGCCAGGGGACGCCAGGAAAAACGAACGCCCGCCCATACGCCAAGCCCGTACGCTGCCGCGGCGGCAGCCAAGGGGCGCTGGTGATGAAACGGGCGCGTTTTCACAGCGAAATCACCATCCCGGGGTACACGATGTCCGCGTTTTCAAACGCCGCGCGGGCATCCTGCACCACCGCGTCCGGCGCGTACCGGGGCGCCAGATGGGTCAGGTACAAATGCTTCACCCGGGCGTCCCGGGCCAGCTCGCCGCACATTTTCGCGCTCATATGGGGCATTTTTTCATTCCATTCGGACGAAAGGAACGCGCTGTCCGCCAGCAGCGCATCGGCATCCCGGGCAAAATCCGCCAGGCCCGGACATTCGTTGGTATCGCCGGTAAAGACCAGCGTTTTTTCCCCGTCCGTGATCCGGATGGCCCGGCACGGCACCGGATGGCGCACCGGCAGCGTGGTGACGCGAAGGCCCATGACCTGCAGTTCCTCCGGATAAGGCAGCACGCGGAAGGCCGGCTCCGTCAGCAGGGAGCGCAGGGGCGACGCGTCCTCCTGGGGCACGTACACCGGCAGAGTTTTCCCCATTCTTTCCAGATAGTACCGCAGCACCAGCATATCGCTGGCATGGTCAAAATGCAGGTGGGACAGGATCACGCACTCCAGCGCCGCCGGGTCAAATAGCTGCATCAGCCTGCCCAGCACGCCGGCCCCGCAGTCCATCAGCAGGGCTTTGCCGTCCTTTTCCAGCAGATACCCGCTGGTTGCGCCGCCGGCGCAGGGATAGGGCCCGTGGCAGCCGATCACATGCAGTTTCATCCGTCATTCCTCCGTCATTCGATTTCAAATTTCCGGCTCACCCGGTCACGCCAGGCGATGCCTACGGTGATTTCCTCGTTCAGCCGCACGCCTTCCCTGCACAGCCTGTCCGTCGCGGTGGACAGCGCCAGCTCCGGCGTGTTGTTTTCCCCGCTCAAATGGCCCAGCAGCACCTGCCGCACCCCGGATTCACACAGGCTCACCAGCGCTTCGGCGCTGGCGGCGTTGGATAAATGCCCGTGGTTTCCCAGGATCCGCTGCTTCAGGTACAGGGAATAATGGGGATTCTGCATCAGCAGATCAGGGTCATGGTTGCTCTCCAGCAGCAGCACATCCACACCGCTGAGGGTTTTGAGCACGCTTTTTTTCATGTAGCCCATATCAGTGGCCGTGGCCACGCTGCGTCCGCCGTAATACACCTTGTAGCCCACCGGGTCGGCGGCGTCGTGGGGAATGGAGAAGGGGTACAACGCCAGATCGCCGATATAAAAATCCTCCTCATCCTCAAACATGCGCCGGTTCCTGGGGGCGATGTCGCCCACCGTCCGGGCCATGGCGTTCCAGGTGCGTTCGTTGGCATAGACGGGAATATGGTATTTGCGGCTCATGATGCCCACGCCCTTCACATGATCGCTGTGCTCATGGGTCACGGCGATGGCGGTGAGGGTTTCCGGCAGGACGCCGATTTCGTTCAGCGCCCGTTCGATGGCTTTGCCGGGCATGCCGGCGTCGATGAGAAGGCGTGTGTCCCCCGCGCCGATAAACAGCGCGTTTCCGCTGCTCCCGCTGAACAGCGGGCAGAATGTCAATCGCATGATGGTTCCTTTCCCGGGAAATGTTCGTACCTATTATAAACAAAAACCGCCCGGAAGGCAAGGCGCTCCGGGCGGTTCCCGTCATTTTTTGCGGTACACCACGGCACACACGCACAAACTGACGTTTTGGGCGCCGGCCTTCCGCAGGGCAGCGGCGCAGGCGCAGGCCGTGCTGCCAGTGGTGCGCACGTCGTCCAGCAGCAAAATCCGTTTGCCCTTTGCCGCGCCCGAGGCGGCATAATCCTTCTCCACGTTGGCGCGCCGCCGCTTCATGGGCGTTCTGCTTTGCGGCCGGTGGTACCGGGTTTGATACAGCACATCCTCCGCCACGGGGATCCCCACGATTTCAGACAGCGCCCGGCTCAGCAGCAGCGTTTGATGGAATCCGCGCTGCCGCAGCCGACGCCTGTGCAGGGGCACCGGGACGATGCAGTCAAAATCCCGCACCGGCAATGCGCCGGCCATGGCGTCCGCCAGCAAGGGCACCGCTTCCCCGCAGGCGTCAAATTTCAGCGCGTGGATCAGCTGACGCACCTCCCCGGCATACCGGTACGGGGCAAAGACCCGCTCCAGCGGCTTCATCAAAGACGAGCGGCAAAAGGCGCAGCCCTGGCCGGACGATACCGGGGACAGGCAGCGGTTGCACGCCTGGGCCGGCACCCGCTTCTCCGCCAGGGCCCTGCGGCAGGCATCGCACAGGCAGTCCTCCTCCGACGCCCGGCGGGGATCGCCGCAGCACAGGCAATGGGACGCCCGGGGAAACAACAGGTCCGCCGCCATCTGCTTCAGCTGTATTCCGCGCATACGCCCCTCCGCTTTCGTTCTTCTTTCCTGTATTGTATCGGTTTCCCCGCCGAAATTCAAGCCTTTCTTATTGATTGGACACGCCAGCGGCAAGGAAGCCATTTTTTGTCAAAACCCGGCGGAAAGCATCGGAATTTACTTGACACAACTGTACTTTAATTGTACAATTTGCATTGTATACAAAAATGCCGCAAGGAGGCTTCTGTATGTCTTTTCACTCTTTTGATGTGACGGCTGAAAGCCGGCCCATCCGTGACATCGCTTATGAACAGTTAAAGCACGCCATTATTACCGGGCAGATCCCCGCCGGTTCCCGCATCGTAGAAACCGTTTATGCTGACCAGCTGCACATCAGCCGCACGCCGCTGCGGGAAGCCCTGCGGAAGCTGGAACGCGACGGCCTGGTGGAATACGTGCTGCACCGGGGCGTGGTGGTGCGCGCCTTTACCATCGAGGACATCGAAGAGATCTTCACCATCCGCAACGCCATGATGATGCTGATCATGCCGTCGGTGGTGGAAAATGTCACCGACGATAAAATCAAGGAACTGCGGGACATTCTCAAGCAGATGGACGTCGAATACGAACGGGAGGACGCCGACGCCCTGGCCGTCAGCAACCGCCTGTTCCACGGT
>CACYGB010000099.1 GCA_902773895.1 uncultured Eubacteriales bacterium | reverse complement strand
GTTTAAAAATCTGGTTATAGGCGGAATCGAGAGCAAGGTTGTGGCCTTGATCCTGATCTCCATGTTGCTGGTGGCGGCGGTGTTTTTGGCATCCATGCTGACGCAAAGCGGCATGCTGTCCCATTTGACCCAGGAAACCAACGAACGCCAGCTTTCCGCCATGACCGGCACCACCGCGGCGGTGATCGACCGGGTGATCGTGTACAATATGGACCGCATCACGGAAATGGAAGCCAGGGAGACCGATGAAATCTTCCGGGATCTGGCGGCGCAGGTGCAAATGGTGGGGGACTATGCCGGGAAATTGCTGGGCAGCCCGGAGGGCGTGGCCCGCGCTCCCTGGCAGCGGCCCGACGCCGCCCGGAACGGGGAAATGTTTGTGAAGGTGCTTTTTGCCGACGGGCTGGATGAAGCCGCGGTGGAGGACAAACTGGGGCTCATCGCCAACATGTCGGATATGATGATTTCTCTTTGCCACACCTACGGATCGGACAACATCTGGTTTACCCTGCCGGAGGGAGCCACGCTGATGGCGGATACCGTGCCCGGCAACTGGATCAATGAGGACGGGTCCTTCGTTCCCTATGACGCTGTGAACCGGTACTGGTACCGGCAGGCGCTGGAAGCGGGGAAAATGGTGTTTTCCGACGTGGAGTACGACCACCGAACCGGCGAACTGTGCGTCACCTGCGCGCTGCCGGTGTACGGCGCGGCAGGGGATTTGCTGGGTGTTGCCGGGGCGGACCTTTTTCTGCACGATATGCAGCAGGCCATCCTGGCGTCAGCGAAAAACGGCGGCTTCCTGGTGGTGGTCAACCCCAGCGGCCATGTGATCATTTCGCCTGCCGACCAGGGAATCTTCCGGGCCATGAGCTCGGCGGACGCCGTGGATCTGCGCGTTTCGGACAATGCGGAGCTGTCTGCGCTGGTGCGGGACGCCATGCAGGGCAAAACCGACGTGCGCAGGGTGACGCTGCCGGACGGAAACTACTACATGATCGGCGTGCCTATGGAAACGGTGGGCTGGACGCTGATCGCCGCGTATAACGAAGCGGACGCGGAGCAGCCTGTCCGCCAGCTGGAAAAGGATTATCAGTCAATCCAGGCGGAAGCCGTTTCCGCCTACCGCACGAAAAGCGATCAGGGCAAAACCTGGATGCGCCTGCTGCTGATCGGCCTGCTGATCCTGATGCTGCTGGGGGCGTTTATACTGGGCAAACGCATCGTGAAGCCCTTGAACACCATCACCCAACGGATTTCCGAGCTGGACGAAACCAATATGGAATTCAAAATGGAGGACGCTTACCGCACGGGGGACGAGGTGGAGGAGCTGGCCCAGTCCTTTGCGAATATTTCGCATAAAACGGTGGAATACCTGGACACGGTGAAGCGCGTTACCGCCGAAAAGGAGCGCATCGGGGCGGAACTGTCCCTGGCGACCCAGATCCAGGCGGCCATGCTGCCCCACATCGTGCCGGCTTTCCCGGACCGGAAGGACTTTGACGTCATCGGCAGCATGGACCCGGCCAAGGAAGTGGGCGGCGATTTCTACGATTATTTCCTGATTGACGACGATCATCTGGGCATGGTCATCGCCGACGTGTCCGGCAAGGGCGTGCCTGCGGCGCTGTTCATGATGGCCAGCAAGATCATCCTGCAAAGCGTGGCCATGCTGGGCGGCTCGCCTGCGCAGATCCTGACCAAGACCAACGAAGCCATCTGCTCCAACAATGAAGCGGGCATGTTCGTGACGGTGTGGATCGGCATCCTGGAATTGTCCACCGGCAAGCTGACCTGCGCCAACGCAGGCCACGAATACCCGGTGTTCAAGCGCCCGGACGGCAATTTTGAACTGTTCAAGGACCGGCACGGCTTCGTGATCGGCGGCATGGAAGGCGCCAAATACAAGGAGTACGAAATTCAACTGGAGCCCGGGTCCAAGCTGTTCGTTTACACCGACGGCGTGCCCGAGGCCACCAACGCGTCCCAGGAGCTGTTCGGCACGGACCGCATGGTCGAAGCGCTGAACCGGGTCAAGGACGCGTCGCCCATGGACGTGCTGAAAAACGTCCGGAAGGCCGTGGACAGCTTCGTGCTGGACGCCGAGCAGTTTGACGATTTGACCATGCTGTGCCTGGAATACAAGGGCCGTCCTTCCTGATGAAACACGGATAGGAATCAGGCGCGAAGGATACGGAAGAACAGAAGACACAGCCTCGCGCGAAAGAAGATGTGAACAAATGATTTCTTTGTTTCTTTCCCTGGCGGTTCTGCTGGCCGGCTTTGCCGTCTATGGAAAAATCACGGAAAAGGTATTCGGCCCGGACGGCCGGCAGACGCCCGCTGTCGCCATCAACGACGGGGTGGACTGCGTGCCGATGAAGCCGTGGAAAGCCTTCCTGGTGCAATTGCTCAATATCGCCGGCACCGGCCCCATTTTCGGCGCGCTGATGGGCGCGTGCTTCGGCCCGGTGGTGTTTCTGTGGATCGTGCTGGGCTCCATCCTGGGCGGCGCGGTGCACGACTATATGTCCGGCATGATTTCCTGCCGGCACGGCGGCCAGTCCATTGCGGAATTGTCCGGCATTTACCTGGGAAAAGCCGCTAAATGGATCATGCGGGTGTTCTCCGTGATCCTGCTGGTGCTGACGGGCACGGTGTTCGTCAACAGCCCGGCAGCGCTGATCGCCCGGCTGACCCCGGCGGCGCTGAATGAAACCTTCTGGATCGTGGTGATCCTGCTGTACTATGTGCTGGCGACGCTGCTGCCCATCGACAAGCTGATCGGCAAGCTGTATCCGGTGTTTGGCGTGATCCTGATCGTGATGGCCCTGAGCGTGCTGGGCGGCGTGCTGGGCAGCGGTTATACCGTTCCGGAGGTTTCCCTGGCGGACCTGCATCCGGAAGGGCTGCCCGTCTGGCCCTTCATGTTTATCACCGTGGCCTGCGGCGCGATTTCCGGCTTCCATGCCACCCAGTCGCCCATGATCGCCAAATGCATTACCAGCGAAAAGCAGGGCCGGGGCATCTTTTACGGCGCGATGATCGCCGAATCGGTGATCGCCCTGATCTGGGCGGCGGCAGGTGTGGCCTTTTACGGAACCACCAGGATGCTGAACGACGCCCTGTCCGGCCTGGGCCAATCCGACACGGTGTATGAAATTTCCCAGACGATGCTGGGCCCGGTGGGGGGCATCCTGGCGGTGGTGGGCGTGGTGGTATGCCCGATCACATCCGGCGATACGGCCTTCCGCAGCGCGCGGTTGATCCTTTCGGAAATCACGCATCTGGACCAAACGAAGATCCGGAACCGGCTGATCATCACCCTGCCGCTGCTGGGTGTCGGCGCAGTGCTGACCCAGCTGGATTTCAATGTGCTGTGGCGCTATTTCTCCTGGAGCAACCAGACCCTGGCCATGGTGGCCCTGTGGGTGTCCACGGCGTACCTGATGAAGGAAGGGCGGTACCGCCTGGGCTCCGTCATCACCGCGATTCCCGCCGCTTTCATGAGCGCCGTCAGCCTGACCTATATCCTGATGGCCAAGGAAGGCTTCGGCTTGTCTGCCGGGATCGCGTATCCCGCAGGCGTCTGCTTCGCCGCGGTCCTTTTCTGTGTTTACATGGTGCTTCTGCTCCGCCGGGCAAAGCGGCCCGCGTAAGGGCGAAGACGATCAGGACAGGCTCCGGATAATTCCATTGGCCGGCCGGCGCTTTGCGGACGAACGCGGCACGGGAACACCGACAACCGCTGACAAGGAGATAAGATCATGCAGGAATTGAAACTGCCCGCTGTGATTGAAAGTATTCCGAAGCTGACCGCCTGGATGGATGAAGCGCTGGAAAAGCTGGATTGCCCCATGAAGGCCCAGATGCAGCTGGACGTGGCCATGGATGAAATATTCAGCAATATCGCCCGCTACGCTTATCTGGATCAGAACGGCGCAGCCGCCGTGCGGATGGATTTTGACGAAAAAACCCGGCTGTTTTCCCTGGAATTCCGGGATCAGGGGATCCCTTTCAATCCGCTGGAGCAGGCGGAACCGGACACGGCCCTGGGTGTGGAAGCGCGGGGCATCGGCGGCCTGGGCATTTTTCTGGTCAGGAAAACCATGGATGAAGTGAGCTATCAGTACACGGACGGAAGCAACATCCTGTGCCTGAAGAAAAGGATTTGATGGAATGAAGAAGTCCCTGTTTGCCGTGATCTGCGCGCTGCTGGTGTGCTGGGCGGCGGGCTGCGCCCAAACGGCGGAACCCCAGATGCCGGAAAAACTGCGCGGCCTGGTGGCGGGGAAAACCCATATCGCCTGCCTGGAAGGCTATGCCGCCGACGAAGCCATGGCGCACGTCAGCCTTTCCTTCGTGATCTATGAGCAGGAAACCTACCGGGCCCAGGACGTGCAGGCCCTGGCGCCGGGGGACACCCTGACAGTCGGCGGGGAACCATTCAGGATTCTGTCCATCAAGCAGGACGAGTACGGCTACGAAGTGACCGGCGAAACGTATGATCTTTTCCTGTATCCGAATGAGGACGGCCTGTACTACG
>CACYGB010000098.1 GCA_902773895.1 uncultured Eubacteriales bacterium | reverse complement strand
CCCGATGTTCTCCGCCGCGGTGGAAAGGCTGTCGTTGGTGGAGGGCGCCACCAGCACCGGCCGGTTGTTGCGAAGATGGGATTTGGCCCCCAGCAGCGCCGGAGTATCGAATATGCCGTGGGCAAATTTCCCCATGGATGCGCCGGTCATGGGTGCGATGATGTAGGCGTCCAGCAGCTTTTTTGGGCCGATGGGGTCCACTTTCGGCAAGGTGGAAAGCGGCTTTTTCCCAGTCAGTTTCTCCAGCGTTTCCCATACATCGTCTTTGGCATAGAATCGGGTATCTTCCCGCGCGGAAGAATAGGACAGGATGGGCGTTACGTCGTAGCCGTCCCGGACGAGCGAATCAATGATATAAAATGCCCGGCGGAACGTGCAGAAGGAGCCGGTCAGGGCAAAGCCCACGCGGGTCTTAGTCATGGATCAATCCCTCCCGTTTCATGAAGCGAAACAGCGTTTGCAGACGATACAACAAGCCCAGCCGTTCAGCGGCCTGCCGGTCGATGCCGTAGGGTGCGCTGGACAATTCCACCGGCAGCGTTCCCGGAGAAGCGTGGCACAGCGTTTCTTCAGCCAGGATGTGGGCGGGAACTGTGTTGAATACAACGTCCGTTTCCCGCAGGCGTCCGGCGATTTCCTCTATCGTGATACTGTCCGCACCGGCTTCCGATCGGCTTTCCTTTCGTCTGGCCGCTACCGTGACGGCGGCGCCCGCTGCCCGGAAAAGTTCTGTCAGCCTTTTTCCGATCCGGCCATAGCCGGTCACCAGGATGTGGCAATCCGAAAGCGCCCTGGTCAAATGCATCGCGGCCAGGTGTATGGCGTCTTCTGCGGTCAGGGCGGCGTTTTCCTGCAGATACTGCGTATCTTCCAGGGGCCTGAAAACCTGCCACCGGTGCACGTCCGCCAGGGTGTCGAACGTCGCGTCCGTCAGGCCGCACACGATTTTCTGGCCGGAGGGCAGCTGCATACCGGACGGAACAGCGCTTCGCGGCAGGGGCAGAATCAGAACGTCTCCCGGCGGAGATGGCGCGATTGCATGCCCTTTCTGCTGCAGAATCGCTGCCAGGTGCCGGTCCCGTTCTGTTTTACCGGCGAAATAAAAACGCACGGCGTTTCACCTTCCTTGCTGATAGTGGGATGCTTCATCCTATGACGGGAAGAAAAAACGGTGCAGATTGACCAGGGGCTGTCTGTTGGATTTGTGCTGAAAATGCGCCGGAAAATAGGGGGTGTTCAAATGGGGAAAAATCCTGTATAATGTTACCAATCATCCCAAAGGAGGGACGGAGTATGCTTTTCAGGCGGATCGCATGCGTTCTGCTGGCTGTGCTGCTGCTGGTGCCTGCCGGGGCCATGGCGGAAGGGGAAACCTTTACGCTGGCCGGCTTTGACGATACCAGCATGCGTCAATGGGAAAACAATCGTTTTTTTGCCCGGATGCATGAATGGACGGGCGTTGACTTTACGTTCCGTCAATCCACCGATCTGCAGTCCTGGAACCAGTGGAAGGCAGCCCTGACGAAGGACAGCAAGGACCTGCCGGACGTGCTTTTCAAGGCGGCGCTGACCAACACGGAATGTGTGGAACTGCGGGCAAACGGCACGCTGATCGACTTAAAGCCCTTGCTGGAAGCCAACGCCCCGCACGCGTGGGCCGTGCTGCAGGAGCAGCCGGATGTGCTGGACGCCATCACGCTGCCTGACGGCAGTATCGCCGCGCTTCCGTACATCAACACGCTGCCCAGCCAGAATTATATCTGGATCAACCGGCAGTGGCTGGAAACACTGCGGCTGGAAACGCCGGTCAGCGCGGAAGATCTGGTGACGGTGCTGACTGCTTTCAAGACCCGGGATCCCAACCGGAACGGAAAAAACGATGAAATCCCTCTGGGCTTTCTTGGGCCTTTCGACCTGAAATTTCTGGCCCACGCCTTTGGCATGATCTGCAACGATTACAACCTGTTTGTGGATGAGCAGGGACAGGCGCGGTTCATGCCGCTGGAAGAGAATTACCGCATGTTCGTTACCTGGTGCCGGGATTTGTATTCCGCGGGCCTGCTGGACCCCAACGGGTTCAGCACGGCGGATACTCTGCGCAAGGTGACGGATGACAAAGCGCTTCCTCTGTACGGCGCGATCCTGACCACCAATCCGGCCAACCTGTTCAAAACATCCTGGGCGGATCAGTATACTCCGCTGGCGCCTTTAATGTATGAAGGGAAGCAGATTTACCGCGATTTCTTCGGCCCCGTGCAGACGGGCACCTTCGCCATCACTTCCGCCTGTCGGGATCCGGAAAAAATCCTCGCCTGGGTGGACATCCTGTATACAGAGGAAGGCGCAAAGCTGACCGCCGCCGGCCAGGAAAACCTGGATTACCTGGTGGATGGGGACGGCACCTGGCGTCTGGTGGATACTGCGCAGAGCAACGCTTCCCTTTTTGTGGCCAATTCCCTGATGGACGGCGGCGCCTCCATGCCCGGGATCGCGGCAGCGGATTTTATCCGCCGCTTCAGCGGGCAAAGCCAGAACCAGCTGGAAAACATGGAAAAGCAAACGCAGATGCGCGTTTTCTGCGTGCGGCCTTTCCCGTACGTTTATCTGACGAAGGCGCAGGAAGAAGAAATTGCTCCGCTGCAAAACAAGATCGGGTTGCTGGTGGACCTGCAGCTGGCCCGTTGGGTGCTGGGAGAAGAAGAAATAACGGACGCGTCCTTTGAAAAGTTTGAACAGGATCTGAATGACGCCGGGCTGAGCGCGTTCCTGTCTTTCTGGCAAGGCGTACTGGAGAGCAAATGAGGAGGATTTCCTGAACATGAATGGTTATGCACAAATGCTGGCGCAGCTGAAAAAATCACCGGCTATGGAACGTTTTGCCAGGCTTTACGGAAAGCGGGATGGGGAACTGGCGCGCCAGCTGACCCGGTATTCCCGGCTGGTGAAGGAACATGAGGATATTTTTCACGCGGATGACAAGCCGCTGTATCTGATCAGCGCGCCGGGGCGGACGGACATCATCGGCAACCATACCGACCACAACAACGGCCGGGTGCTGGCTGCCGCTGTGAACCTGGACTGCCTGGCCTGCGTTTCTCCCCGGGATGATATGAACGTGTGCATCCACAGCCAGGGGTATCCGGTTATTTCGCTTTCCCTGGATGATCTGGCCGTGCACGAAGAGGAAAAAGGCACTTCTGCCGCGCTTGTGCGCGGCGTGGCCAAGGGAATGGCGGACCGGGGCTGCCGTTTGGGCGGCTTTGATGCCGCGGTGACCAGCGACGTGCTGGGCGGAAGCGGCCTTTCGTCCTCCGCTGCTTATGAAGTGATGGTCTGCGCCATTCTGGATGCGCTGTACAACGGCTTCACCGTGGCCAGTACGCCCCGGGCGCAAATTGCCCAGTACGCGGAGAACGTGTACTTTGGCAAGCCTTCCGGCTTAATGGACCAAATGGCCTGCTCCACCGGCGGCCTGGTGACCATCGATTTCAAGGATGAACCCGTGGTGGAGCCGCTGGCTTTCAATTTCAATGAAGCGGGCTTTGCGCTGGTGGTGGTCAATACCGGCGGCAGCCATGACAACCTGACGCCGGAATACGCCGCCATCCGGACAGAAATGGAAGAAGTGGCCGCGTTCTTCGGCGAAAAGGTGCTGCGCAGCGTCCGTCCGGAACAGCTGGAGCAGCAAATGGGCGCCCTGCGGGAAAAGGTAGGGGAGCGGCCCATCCTGCGTGCAATGCACTTTTTCCAGGAAAACAAGCGGGTCAAGCAGATGGTGCAGGCCATTCGGCGCAAGGATTTGGCCGCCATGCTGGCGGAATTGAACGCTTCCGGAGAAAGCAGTTGGAAGCTGCTGCAAAACGTGTTCTGCGTGGGCACTGAGCAGCCTATGACGCTGGCGCTGGCCCTGGCGGAGGAAATGCTGGCCGGGAAGGGTGCCTGGCGCGTCCACGGCGGCGGGTTTGCGGGCACTACCCTGAATTTTGTTCCCCTGGATCTGGCGGACACGTTTGTTCAGCGGATGCAGGCGGTTTACGGTGACCATTCCTGTTTTGTGCTTGATGTGCGTCCGGAAGGGGCTGCCGTGGTCTTTTCCACGCAGGAATGACATTCTTCTTTCTTCTGCCTGCCTATTGCAGGCAGATTTTTGCATTGGAGGCTTTGCATGAGCGATATGCTGGGCGCTCTGGCCGGAATGGGCATGCTGGCGCTGATCATCGTCCTGCTTTTCCTGTTCCTGACGGAGATGGGCGCGCTGAAAAAGGAAACGGCGCGGTTCCTTTTGCGCTGCGCCGGGATCGCGCTGCTGGGCGGCATCGCCTATTTGGCGATCGGCGCGCTGCTGGGGCAAATGGTTTACGGCCCCATTGACAGCGCGGCGGATTATACCGATTATTACCGTTCTGCATACTTAAAGACTGTTTATGAGCGCATCCCGTCGTCTTCCTGGTACGGCTTATTTACCGGAATCTATATTTTCCTCGCCCACGGGTTCAGCAAATTGCTGCTGGGCCAGACGCAGTTTGCCGCCCTGTCCCTGGCGTGGATGATGACCTCCGGAGCGTTTTGCCTGATCGGATACCGGGTTTGGAAGCTGTATGGACAGCAGACAGCGGAAAAAGCGCTGGCGCTGCTGG
>CACYGB010000097.1 GCA_902773895.1 uncultured Eubacteriales bacterium | reverse complement strand
TGGAAGCTGCCGGCGAAACGGTGGTCACCGTGGACCTGGCCCGGGATCACATGTCCCACGCCGTAGCGGACGCGTTCCGGTTCGACAAGGTGGTGCTGGCCGCACCCACGTACGACGGCGGCATCTTCCCTGAAATGGAAAACTTCATCAACCACCTGAAGGCCAAAGCGTTCCAGAAGCGCAAGGTGGGCTTCATTGAAAACGGCTCCTGGGCGCCCATGGCCGCCAAGCAGATGAAGGCAATGCTGGAAAGCTGCAAAGACCTGGCCTTCTGCAGCGCGGTAGTCACCCTGAAATCCACCTGGAGCGACGCCAACGAAGCCCAGATGGACGCGCTGATCCAGGAACTGCGGGCGGAATAACCCCGCTTCACGCCGTTTGAATCAGCCAATTGATTCCATGCAAAGAAAAGCGTCCCGCCGGACGCTTTTCTTGATGTCTGAACGTTTCCATGATTCGCTTTTCGTTCTTTCCATTTTGGGCCGATTCTCTTTGTAAAAAGCATGCGCTTTTCCCGTGCAGAACGCCTGCACGGGTTCTTTTCTTTTTTGTTTGCGTTTTTCCTGCAAATCCGATATAATAGTAAAGTTATCAGGATAAGGAGGAAACATCCGTGGCCAACGACCGCTTAAGCCATATCCGCAATTTCTGCATTATCGCCCACATCGATCACGGCAAATCCACGCTGGCGGACCGGATCCTGGAAAAAACCGGAGTATTTGAGCAGCGCCAGATGGTGGACCAGATCCTGGACTCCATGGAGCTGGAAAGGGAGCGGGGCATCACCATCAAATCCAAGGCTGTGCGCATGCAATACAAGGCCAAGGATGGGGAAACCTATACCCTGAACCTGATCGACACCCCCGGCCACGTGGACTTTTCCTACGAGGTCAGCCGGGCGCTGGCCGCCTGCGAAGGCGCGCTGCTGGTGGTGGACGCCACCCAGGGCGTGGAGGCGCAGACCCTGGCCAACGTGTACATGGCGCTGGAGCATAACCTGGAAACGGTGCCGGTGATCAACAAGATCGATCTGCCCTCCGCCCAGCCGGAGGAAACCAAGGCCGAAATTGAAGAGGACATCGGCCTGGACGCCTCCCAGGCGCCGCTGATTTCCGCCAAAATGGGCATCGGCATCGAGGATGTGCTGGAGGCGGTGGTGCACCAGATGCCCCCGCCGGAAGGCACGGAGGATACGCCGCTGAAGGCGCTGGTTTTTGACGCTGTATATGACAATTACCGCGGGGCCATCTGCTTTGTGCGCGTCATGGAAGGCAAGGCCTATCCCGGCATGCGCATGCGCATGATGCAGACCGGCGCGGAATTCGACGTGGTGGAAGTGGGCACCTTCTCCCCCACCTACGCGCCCTGCGACGCCCTGCTGCCCGGGGACGTGGGCTATATCTCCGCCTCCATCAAGGATGTGCGCGACACCCGCGTGGGCGACACCATCACCGACGCCGCGTACCCGGCCGACGCGCCGCTGCCCGGATACAAGGAAGTGCAGCCGGTGGTGTTCTGCGGCATTTACCCCGCTGACGGCGCGGACTACGACAACCTGCGGGACGCGCTGGAAAAGTTGCGGATGAACGACGCTTCCCTGTCCTTTGAGCCCGAAACCAGCGTGGCCCTGGGCTACGGCTTCCGCTGCGGCTTCCTAGGGCTTTTGCACATGGAAATCATCCAGGAGCGCCTGGAGCGGGAATTTGACCTGGACCTGGTCACCACCGCGCCCAGCGTCATTTACGAAATCGTGAAGACGGACGGAACGGAAATGCGCATCGACAACCCCACCAACCTGCCGCCCGTCAACGAAATCGCCGAAATGCGGGAGCCCTACTGCCGGGCCACCATTTATACGCCCCAGGAATTCGCCGGCACCCTGATGCAGCTGTGCCAGGACAAGCGGGGCACCTTCATCGATATGCAATACGAGGGCAAGCGCATCAAGCTGCTCTACGACGTGCCGCTGAACGAAATGATTTTCGATTTCTTCGACCAGCTTAAGAGCCGCTCCAAGGGCTACGCCTCCTACGATTATGAAATCACCGGCTACCAGACCAGCGACCTGGTGAAAATGGACATCCTGCTCAACGGCGACATCTGCGACGCCTTCACCATGATCGTGCACAAGGACAAGGCCTACGGCCGGGGCCGCGCCATCGCGGAAAAACTGAAGGACGTGATCCCGCGCCAGCAATTCGAAATCCCCATCCAGGCAGCCATCGGCGGCAAGATCATCGCCCGGGAAACGGTGAAGGCCGTGCGAAAGGACGTGCTGGCAAAATGCTACGGCGGCGACATCAGCCGCAAAAAGAAGCTGCTGGAAAAGCAGAAGGAAGGCAAAAAGCGCATGCGGCAGTTCGGCACCGTCGAATTGCCCGGCGAAGCGTTCATGGCCGTGCTGAAAATGGGCGACGACTGAACGCATGAAAACGCGCGCCTCATTCGTTTCCATCCTGAAGAAATGCCCAAGGAGGAATGCATGAACATGATCGACATCGTGATCCTGGCCATTCTGGGGCTCAGCGTGGTGTATGGCCTGTACCGGGGCTTTCTGCACACGCTTCTGTCCATGGCCTGCTGCCTGATTTCCGTGGTGGTGGCCTTCGCCTTCGGGCCCAGGCTGGCCGCCGTGATCAGCGGCAACCAGGGAATTTCCTCCACCCTGGCCACCTATACCGACGCCGTGGCCCGGGTCGGCGATTACAGCCTTGCCTCCACCCCGGTGGATCAGCTGTCCGACGGGGTTATCAGCCAGGTGCTGCAAAGCGTGTCCCTGCCTTCGCCCATTGCCAATATTCTGGAAAACAACCTGCGCACCCGCTCCTTTTCCGGCACCGGGCTTTCCACCGTCAACGATTACGTGTCCAACACGGTGGTGGCCGTGGCCGTCAACGCCCTCAGCTTCATCGCCTGCTTCATCGTGTGCTATCTGGTGCTGTCCATCCTCACCAGCCTGATCCAGCACATTTTCCAGCTGCCTATCCTGAAACAGTTGGACTGGCTGGCAGGCGGCGCTTTCGGGCTGGTGCGCGGCGCGCTGCTGCTGTATGTGCTGTTTTTGATGGTGCCGATCCTGAGCACCATCATCCCCCTGGACAATTTCAACGATCTTCTGGCCCAAAGCTCCCTGGCCCCCTTTTTCCAAAGCGACGGCTTCTTTGCCGGGGTCATCGCCGGAAAGCTGTAAACAAAACCCGTTCTTTTCCTGCGCTGCGTTTCTTCGGAAGCGCAGCTTTTTTTGCGTCCGGCATGGCAGATCTGTCCGTTTTTCTCCCTTTTCTATTGACACAAAAATGCAAAACGTGTATAGTGTAAAGAGATTCTTTGAATAAATGAGGGATGGATATGACGTTTGCGGACATGGTAAAAATCCTGCATGCCAGGGTGCTTTGCGGGGAAGACCGGCTGGACCGGCCCGCCAGGACGGCCTGCTGCTCCGATCTGATGAGCGACGTGCTGGCCTTTGTGAATGAAAAAACGGTGCTTATCACCGGCCTTACCAATCCCCATGTGGTCCGCACCGCGGATATGCTGGACCTGAAATGCCTGGTGTTTGCCCGCGGCAAGGTGCCCAATGATGAAATCCTGGAAACGGCGGACGAACAGGGCCTGGTGGTGATGACCACGCCGGAAACGGCTTTCACCACCTGCGGCCTGCTGTATGAGGCCGGATTGCGCGGCGTGCCCATCGAATGGCCCAAGGAGGTGGAAGAACCATGAGCGCTTTCCTGCACGCCGAATATCCCGTGGCCGCCGGGGATTACACCCGGGCCGGCGAAGCGTCGGCGGACATCAAGCGCCGTCTGAAGCAGCTGGGCGTCAGCAGCAATGTGCTGCGCCGGGTGGCCGTGGCCTCCTATGAGGTGGAGCTGAACCTGGTCATTCATTCCATGGGCGGCAAACTGGATCTGGATGTGGACCAGAACGGCGTCTGGCTCATCAGCCAGGACGTAGGCCCCGGTATCCCGGATATTTCCCTGGCCATGCGGGAAGGCTGGTCCACCGCCAACGAGGAAGCCCGGTCCCTGGGCTTTGGCGCCGGCATGGGATTGCCCAACATGAAGCGGAACGCCGACGATTTTGAAATAGAAAGCGAATTGGGAAAGGGCACGCGCATCAGCATGCGGTTTGCCCTGGCCTGATCCGGAAAGCAGGCTGCTATGGATCAACTTACACGCTATCATTCCGTGCGGCTGGACAAATCCCAGTGCAAGGGCTGCACCAACTGCCTGAAGCACTGCCCCACGGAAGCCATCCGGGTGCGTGGCGGACGGGCGCATATCATTGACGAACGCTGCATCGACTGCGGCGAATGCATCCGCATCTGCGATTACCACGCCAAGGTGGCCGTTACCGACGACATCAGCGCCATCCGCGGCTTTCAGCACACCATCGCCATTCCGGCGCCGTCCCTGTACGGCCAGTACAAGAACCTGCGCTCGGTCAGCCAGGTGCTGGACGCGCTCAAGTGCATCGGGTTCGACGAGGTGTTCGAGGTGGCCCGGGGCGCCGACATCGTCAGCCGCGCCATTCATGAAAAGCTGCGGGAGCCGGGGCTGCCCAAGCCCCTGATTTCCTCCGCCTGTCCGGCGGTGGTGCGCCTGATTCAGGTGCGGTTTCCCGACCTGCTGCCCCACATTGTGGACGTGCGGCAGCCCATGGAGGTCGCCGACAT
>CACYGB010000096.1 GCA_902773895.1 uncultured Eubacteriales bacterium | reverse complement strand
ACCAGCGTCCAGGTGGGTTTTCCTTCCGCCATGGCGCCCACCACGATCAGGGGCGTGGGATACAGGGCCAGGGCCGCGCCGATGTTCTTTTTCATTTTGCCATCCTCCTTAGATTTTCTGATTCCCGGTGGACCAGACGTGCTTTTCCCCGGCGTTGGCCGGCTTGTTCTGGGCCATTACGCCCGCCAGGGCATGGGGCACATAGGGCGCTTCCAGATAGGCGATTTCCTCGTCCGTCAGCTCCAGCTCCGTCGCCCGGGCTGCCCCTTCGATGTGGTGGAATTTGGTGGCGCCCACCACCGGCGCGGCCACCTTGGTCAGCAGCCAGGCCAGGGAAATTTCGGTCATCGTCACGCCGCGCCTGTCTGCCAGTTCCGCCACGCGGGAGATGATCACGCTGTCCTGCTGGGCGGTGGCGTCGTATTTGAATTTGGCGTAGGCGTCCTTTTCAAGCCGTTCGGAGGTTTCGCCGGGTTTCCTGGAAAGCCGGCCGGACGCCAGGGCGCTGTACGGCGTCAGGGCGATGCCCTCTTCCTGGCAGTAGGGCACCATTTCCCGCTCCTCCTCCCGGAAAAGCAGGTTGTAATGGCCTTGGACGGAGATGAATTTGGCCCAGCCTTCCTTCTCCGCCAGGGCGTTGGCCTTGGCCAGCTGCCAGGCATAGCAGTTCGATATGCCGATGTACCTGGTCTTGCCGGCCTGGACGGCCCGGTTCAGGCCGTCCAGGATGTCTTCGATGGGCGTTTGCCAGTCCCACATGTGGTAGATGTACAGGTCCACGTGGTCCATGCCCAGGTTTTGCAGACTCTTGTTGAGCATGCGCTCAATGTGCTGCTGTCCCGTGACGCCGTTTTCGATTTCCTCCCGGGTGCGGGGCAGGAATTTGGTGGCCACCACCACCTCGTCCCGCCTGGCAAAATCCCGCAGGGCGCGGCCCACGTACTGCTCGCTGGTGCCGCTTTGGTAGGCGATGGCGGTGTCGAAGAAATTGACGCCCAATTCGATGCCGTGCCGGATGATTTCCCGGGAATGCGCTTCATCCAGGGTCCAGGCGTGCTGCCCCTGGGTCGCTTCGCCAAAGCCCATGCAGCCCATGCAGATGCGGGAAACGGTCAGGTCGGATTGCCCCAGTTTGGTGTACTTCATAGCGATTCCTCCTTCGCCAGCAGTTTTTCAAGGCAGGTGTATGTGAGATCGTAAGCGGACTGGTACGTGTAAGGGATACCGGCCTGTTCCATGGCCGCCTTTTGCTTTTCGGTAACGTTGGTGTAGGGATAAATGCCGTAGATGAACGGGAAGAAAGCGTACAAAAAGCGCTGACGGGCTTCCGCGTCCATGTCCGGCACATATTTTTGAATCAGCTGCTCCACGGTTTTCAGGGACGCGCCGAAGGCAACCTTGAACTCCGCCAGCCGCTCCGGCCGGGAATTGGCTTCCATATCGTACAGGTTCATGGACAAAAGCCGCAAAAGACGGGGCCGGTCCGTCAGGGTGCGGGCCAGCGTGCCGGCCACCTGCTGCCGGGTCAGGGCGGCTTCCCGTTCCATCACGGCGCGCATGGCGTCGCTCCACAATTCGTATTCCTTTTGCAGCAGGGCCAGGAAGATTTCTTCCTTGGTTTCAAAATAATTGTAAATGGACGTGCGGGTGAAGGACGTTTCCGCGCCGATTTCCTTGATGGTGATTTCCTTGAAGCTCATGGTCTGATACAGCTTGGCGCAGGCCTGGATGATTTCTTCCTTCCGGGCGCTGGTCAAGGCCGCTGATCCTCTGGACATGATGGGATTCCCTCCAATATCAAAAATGACACCGTGTCAGCATTTGCAGGATACCACAAAACTGACACGATGTCAATATTGATTTTGAGCAATCTCCGCAAACTGTGTTCATCGGTATTGCCCCAAAGAAGGACGAGGATCCGCGGCTCCCGGATCGAATGGACCTGCCGGGCCGCCCACAGACTCGTCCTCCGGTTGAAGGAGAAACCATTCCAATGAAAATGTCAAGTCTGCCCGAAAAGCGCGGCAGGGGAGATGCTTCCCGCGGGGCGGAACAGCCCGTACAGTCGTTTGAAGGGGATGAAAGCAATAAGGCCGGACGCGACGGGCGTCCGAACCTTTTTCCAATGCTTGAGCAAAGCGGCGTTTTATACCAACCGGGCCAGCACGTCGCCGGTATCCCCATCCAGACAGATGCTCTGCTTTTCGATCTGTTTGGGGCAGCAGGCTTCGTGAGCATTCAGGCAGGCGTACACAGCCCTTGGGTTTTCTCTGGTCATTTGCCAGAAGGGGTATTTGATGATCACCGGGGTGTTGCCGCCCACGCCCAGCTCCAGGAACAGCACCCGCTTTCCCCGGTGCTTTTTCAGGTAATCCGCATAGGCGGCGGAGGCCGCGTGCCATCCTTCGTCCTCCACAAAATTCTCGTCCGAACGCAGGTTCATGGTGACGGCGGAATTGTCCAGGGGGCAGACGGGAACCAGCGACGCGGGAAGACGCATGGCTTCCTTGCCGCAGGCGCCCTGATAAAAGCCGTTTTCGCCTTTCACAAAGCCCTGGGCCGCCATGGCCTGCATCCCCCAGCTTTCGTTGTCAAAGGTCATCCGGATGTCCGGGTTGACGCTTTGGAACAGACCGTAATCCCCCTGGGTGTAGAACAGGCGTGTTTTTTCAAAGCCCGCGCGCTGGAAGCAATGATCCACGTTGGTGGTGATGACGAAATAATCCTTGCCCCGCACCAGGGAAAGCAGGGTGTGGTAGACGGGCCGGGGAATGGGCAGATACCGGTTGATGTAGATATGCCGCGCCCACCAGGCCCACCGGGTTTCATCGTCCGGGAAGGGATAGAACCCGCCGGAGTACATATCGGTGATGCCGAACCGGTCCCTGAAATCGGCAAACCAGCGGTCGAAGCGCTCGCCGCTGTAGGTAAAGCCCGCCGAGGCGGACAGTCCCGCGCCGGCGCCGATGATCACGGCGTCCGCCTGCTTCAGCGCGTCCTTCAGCCGTTGCATGTTTTCTTCCCGCGTTCCGGCGCCGCAGGACAAACCGTCCCGGAAGCGGCGCACGCCGTCCAGGCCCAGGCGGATACTTTCCAGATAGCCGTTGGGCAGATCATTGTAATTCCCGTTCATAGTATTCCTTGTCCTCATCCTTAAACACATTGAAGATCACCCGGTCCATGACGCCGGGGTGGAGCCGCATCCAGCTTTCCACCTCCCGCACCGCGATTTCCGCCGCCCGCTGATTGGGAAAGCGGAACACGCCGGTGGAGATGCAGCAGAACGCCACACTGCGCAGCCCGTTTTCCCGGCACAGATCCAAGGTGTTCCGGTAACAGGCGGCCAGATCCTGGGCCAGCGCTTCTGTCAGCGCTCCTTCCACGATAGGCCCGACGATGTGGATCACCTTTTTCGCGGGCAGGTTGTAGGCGTCCGTCAGCAGGGGCACGGCGGTGGGCTGTTCATAACCGGGACCGTATTTCCGCCGCAGCGCGGTCATCTGCCGGTGGCAGGCGGCGCGCAGCTGAACGCCGGCGAAGGTGTGGATGCAGTTGTCGATGCAGGTGTGCATGGGCACGAAGCAACCCAGCATCTGCGAATTGGCGGCGTTCACGATGGCGTCCACGGCCAGCCGGGTTATATCGCCCTGCCACAGGGATAATCCGTCGTGCAGCACGGGAAGATCATTCAGCGTCACAATGCCCTTTTCCCGGGCCCGCGCCTGCAGGTAGGCGTCCTGCGATAGGAGGACCTCCGCCGGCAGGGGAGCGGGCATGCGGATGTTCATCAGCGACCGCAGCAGCCGCCTTTGGCCGGCGACATCCCCGGGGGTCTCCAGATGGGCATAAGCGCCGGAATCGGCCTTGAACGCCTCCACAAGGGGGAGAAGTTGATCCTTGCTTTCCATAAAACGCTCCTTTGAAAAGGGCTCCGACGCCCGCGCATCGGAGCCCATCAGTTTTCCTCCTGCAGCAATTCCCGGATCCCCGTCTGCAAATCGGCCAGGGTGTATTCCCGCATTTTTTCTTCCATGGCATTCTGGATGGCCTGCAGTTTATCATCCAGCAGCGCGTGGATGTTCCGGCCCACCGGGCATTGGGGATTGGGCGCTTCGTGGAAGTGGAACAGGTCGCCGTTTTCCACCGGCTCGATGGCCTGGTACACGTCGTAGAACGTGATGGCGGACGGCTCCCTTGTCAGCTCGATGCCGCCGGTGCCCCGCAGCACCCGGATCAGCCCGGCGGATTTCAATTGCGTCAGGATCTTGCGGATGATCACGGGATTGGTGTTGATGCTGCCGGCCAGGAAATCGCTGGTCACTTTGCGCTCGTTCCTGAAAACCTCCACACAGGCGAAGAGATGCAGCGCGATGGTAAACCGGCTGGTAATCTGCATTCCGTTTCACTTCCCTCTCCGATGCCCTGACGGGCCTTCCGGGAGCATTATACCATCATTGGATGGGAGAAGCAACCGTTTCGCCGCCGGCCGTCCTGAACGCGCCGGTTTGTCTATCCAGGGTCAGGGGATCGGCATGCCGGGTGATGGCGGCGGCGCTTTCAGCGTCGTACCAGTAGATCGTGTCGCCGGCAGTGACGCCGATCAGCGCGTTGGTCGGGGCGTCAAAGCGATAGCCCTCGGCGCCGTCCGCGGCGCCCTTCACGATGGCGGCGATCTCTTCGGCGGTATAGGGGGCATAGGCAGGATTGGCGGGGTTCACGATGCCTTCCAGCTGATAGTAAGCGGCGGTGTAGTAAATGGTGCCCACGTTGCCGTTGTTCAGCGGCATGGCGCCGTAGGCCCAGGCGGCTGCGGTTTCTTCGGCA
>CACYGB010000095.1 GCA_902773895.1 uncultured Eubacteriales bacterium | reverse complement strand
AGTAAATGATGTCGGTGATTTCCCGGTGGCCGGGGGTTTTGCAGATGCGTTTGTTGTTTACCACGACATTGGTGCTGCCGCCACCGTCCAGGTTATAGGCCAGAATGGCGTCCGGCACCACCTGCTTCACATAATCCGCGAATTCCTGCAGCGTGGTGCCCATGGAGCCGTCCGTGCGGCCGTACACTTCCACCACGGCGTATTCCAGCGGCCCGGTCTGGGCGATGCAGATGCGCTGCTGGGCGGTGCTCCACTGGAACAGGTCGTAGGACGCCACTGTGGTATTCTTGATTTCCGTCACTTTGCCGTCTTTGATCAGCGCCGGGCCGATGTTGAAGGTGTTGATGATGGAAACGCCCTTGGGCAGCTTCTTGATGAACTTTTCAATGCTTTTGGTTTCCGCCTTTTCCAGCACGGAAAAATCGCCGTTGCTGTCGATGATCAGCATATCGAATTTCCGCTTGCCGCCCGTTTCGTCGCGGTAGAACTGGCCCTGGCGGATCACATAGCCCCAGTCGTAATGGTACTTGAAAAAGTCGCCGTTGATGGCCAGCACGGCGTTTTTGGACTTGGCCATGATTTCCGCTTCCTGCTGGTCCCGGTTCTTGTAGGTGTCAAAACTCATGGCGGTGCGCAGCTGGGTAGGGTCTTTGATTTTCACCCGGATGATCAGCGTTTCCAGGGGCTTTTTCTTGTGCTTGGGGGTCAGGGAGCCTGTTTCCACGGTCATTTCGATGGTGGAATCCTTGTACTGGGTGTAATCCTTGTTCCAGCCCGATTTCTTGGGCTTTTTGCCGGGCTTGAGCATGTCCAGGGGCAGGGATTTGGCCGTGCTGCCCGTATCCTCGGCATAGGAGGGGGACGATACCAGGAAGGCCAGGCCGAACAGCATCAGCACGGCGGCGATCCAGCGAATCCAGGTTCCTTTCATATTTCTGTACTCCTCAAATGAATTATCGGTTGATTTGCGCGTCCACCAGGTCCAGCAGCTCCCGGGGCTCGGCGATCAGGTGCTTGGCGCCGCTGGCCACCAGCTCCTCCCGGGGCCGGAAGCCCCACAGCACGCCCACGGTTTCCATTTGGGCGGCGTTGCCGCAGTTCATGTCCATGCTGGTGTCGCCCACATACCAGCATTCCTCGTTGGTGATGCCGATTTGATCCAGGATCAATTGGGCCCCGGTGGGATCGGGCTTCAGCGGCACGCCCTCCACCCGGCCGCGGATGGCGGAAAAGGGGATGCCGGGAAAATAATAAGCCAGCACGTTTTCCGTGTCCGTCTGGTCTTTATTGGAAAGAACGCAGATTTTCATGCCCCGGTCCGCCAGGCCCTGCAGCATTTCCGGCACGCCCTTGTAGGCGTAGGTGCTGACGCGGCTGTTCTGGGCGTAATCCTCCATGTAGGCGTGCAGCACGTCCTCCAACAGCTCCGTATGTTCGCCCACAGAGCGCTCGGCGATCTTGAACACGCCGTTGCCTACCTTGTACTTGTACGCGTTTTCTTCAAAGCCGGGCAGCCCGAATTTGGCCAGCGACCGGTTCATGGCCGCGGAAATATCCGGCAGGGAATTGATCAGGGTGCCGTCCAGGTCGAAAATGACGCCCTTTTTGCGCATGGAAATCACTCCTTCCATCCAGCTATTGTAACATAAGAATGGCGAATGCGCAAGATGGGCATGCTACCGCCGGGAGGAATGCGCGATGAAGGGAAAACGATGGGGAATCTGGGCCGCCGCGGCCCTGGCGGCGCTGCTGCTGATGGCCACCATGCCTTTGGCCCGGGCGCCGGTGGAGGGAGCGGCCACGGCAGGCGGAGCAAACCCGCGCGCCGTCCGGCGAAGCGTCGGGGCAAAAGGTGCTGGTTCAGCCCGGCTGCAGCGTGAAGCAGACCATGTATTTTACGGCCATGCCGTCACCCGGCGGATCGCGGCGCCGGAGGAAATCCTTCACGCTGATTTCCGGGCGGCGCAGGCGTATTACGGGGAAGCGTGGCAGCTCTTGTCCTTTTCGGCGGACGCGCTGGAAATGAGCCGGGAAATCGACCTGTTCTGCCCCATGCACCGGGTGATCGGCTGCAACGAGGCGGGGGAGATCGTGCGCAGCCGCAACGTGTACGGCGACGGCACGGCCATCGAAAAAACTACCCCCTGCTGCTGGAATCGCTGCTCCCGCGGGAGCAGGACCAGGTGCGCCTGGGCCTGGGCTTTGACACGGCGGAGGAGGCCGACGCCTGGGCCGCCGCGCATTGACAGATCAGGCAAAAGAAAGTATAATTCCCCTTGCCGGAAATCCGGCAGGGAGGACACGCGATCATGATGCCGCAAAGAAATACATCCCATTCCAGGAAGCCGCCCTATTTGTTTATCGCCCTGGCGGTGATTTTTCTGGCAGCCGGAATCGTGCTGGGCGTCCGGGCGCTGAACAGCTGGAACGCCTACACCGTGGCTGCCGCCATAACCCCCACGCCGTCGCCCACGGTGCGCCCCATCGCCGTCACCGCGGCGCCGGACCTGACCACCTATACCCCCGCGCCCACCGCCACGCCCGGCGCGCTGAGCACCGGCTCCTCCGGCGATATGGTCAGGCAGATGCAGCAGCGGCTGAAGGACCTGGGCTTTTTGAACGGCAGCGTGGACGGCCAGTTCGGCAGCGGCACCAAGAAGGCCGTGGTGGCTTTCCAGAAGCAGCACGGGCTGGACGCGGACGGCATCGCCGGCAGCAAAACGCTGGCCGTGCTGTACTCCGACCAGGCGGCGTCCTACGTGCCTACCCCCACCCCTCATGTAACGAATGTGACGGCCGGGGACATCCCGCTGCTTGTAAACAAATGGAACAAACTGCCGGACGACTTCGAGCCGGCGGAGCTGGTGACCATCAAGGATCTGGCGGGCGATCTGTTCCTCTATGAAGACAGCAAATTCCAGGGCGTCCGGGAGGCGGTGGAAGCGCTGATCCGCATGATCCAGGCGGCCAAGGCCGACGGCATCACCCCCTGGAAAATCGGCGGCGCGTACCGCACCATCAAGGATCAGCAGCGCATTTTCGACAACCGGGTCAGCAGATACCTTTCCGAGCACGAAGGCGCCACCCGGAG
Source organism: uncultured Eubacteriales bacterium (assembly GCA_902773895.1). Taxonomy (GTDB): domain Bacteria; phylum Bacillota; class Clostridia; order Christensenellales; family Aristaeellaceae; genus RUG563. Next base: position 1,771 of record CACYGB010000095.1, on the reverse strand, counting down.
CCAGGCCGTTTCCAACACCCGGCTCACCGTGGCCGACCCCGGCTGCAGCGAGCACCACACCGGCCTGGCCTTCGACCTGAACGTGCCGGACCAGTTCTTTGTGGATACCGCCCAGTATATATGGCTGAAGCAGCACTGCTGGGATTACGGCTTCATCATGCGCTATACCGATGATAAAGAGGACCTGACCGGCATCATCGGCGAGGAATGGCACATCCGCTACGTGGGCGTCCAGCACGCCAAAAACATCCAGAGCCTGGATTACTGCCTGGAGGAATATGTGGATTACCTGAAGAACCGGCACTGATTTTTTCGGACGATGGGAAACCCCGTCGTCCGTTTTCTTTGTTTTGGAGAACGGACGGCGGGATCAGCGCTGCACCGCAAGGAATAAACATTGACAGGAAAACGGAAAAACCGTATAATTTTTCCTGTTGGCCGGCGCGCCGCATGAAAACGGAAGCGCCTGCCGCACGGTCTGCCACGTTTTGCATGAAGGAGGAAAAACGATGAAAAAGATTCTTTCGCTGCTTGTGGCCGTTGCGCTGCTGCTGGCGGCTATGCCGGCAGTGCTGGCGAAAGAAAAGAACCCCACAAAGACGCCGGTCAAAAAGGTCAAGGCGACCGTGAAACCGAAAACCACGAAGAAAAATGCCTCCCCAAAGGCCACTGCCCGGAAAATGAAGATTACGGCCACGCCCAAGCCAAAGCCCTCGCCGACGCCTACGATTGAGCCACGTTTGTTCGAAGAGGAGATTCCGGATGAAATCGAGCTGGAAACAGTGGCGGAAAAAACCTCGATCAAGCACGTCAAGGGAATGGACCGTATGGTCAATGACGCGACAATATACCATCCGGAATTATCTAAGATGGACGAGTCGATCCGACGCTACAACGAAGCGCTGGATGCATTGGCACCGCATATTCCCACTTTTTTCTACTATGCGGAGAGCAGCCGTTCCCACCCGGCACAAAAGGAATTTCCGGAGGATTCGGAAAAGTATCTTTACATAAAGGAACGGCTTCACGCAGATCAGGTGGACCATCTGAAATACAGCACGTTTGAGCAGTTTTGCCAGTATTTTTATTCCACGGACCACCATTGGAATTTCCGTGGCTCCTATCAGGGATACCTAGATGTGCTCCGTATGCTGAAGGGGCCCGGGGAAGTACCGCTGCAGCCAAAGGAAACCAAGGTTTTTCCGGTAATATTTTATGGCTCGTATTGCAGGAATACAAAGCAGTATATTTCCCAAGAATGCTTTGCGGTTTATTTGTTTGAGAATGATCTACAACTCCAGGTCTATGTTAACGATAAAAGAAAAGCGAATTACGATAACGAAGGAAACTACTTGAAAGGCCGCTTCAGTACCAAGCTGAACGTATCGCACTACGGAAGCTATTACGGAGGACTTCATGCCATAACGGAGATCGAAAACGGGAGCGTAGAAAAAGGCAGTCTTCTTGTATTTACTGATTCCTTCTGTCTGCCTTTGGAAAAGCTGCTGGCGCATCATTATTCCCGGGTGGTTTTTGTTATTCTGGAATACTATGAACGGGATCTGGGGAAAGCCTGCTCGATAAAGGAACTTGTAGACAGGTACCAGACCGATCAGATCTTGATTCTTGCCAATCCTAGCTTGTTTTATCGGGAAGAAATGATTCTGCCATAACCCTGCATTTCAGGGAAAATGCTGCTGCGCAAATGAATTTAACACGAAAAGAAAGAGGAGGATACGGAAATGAAAAGAACAATGGCGCTTTTGATCGC
>CACYGB010000094.1 GCA_902773895.1 uncultured Eubacteriales bacterium | reverse complement strand
TGCAGACCGAGCTGCCGGAGCTGCTGGTGCTCCTGTCCGAAAAGCCGGCTTACCGGGAATTCGGATTTCTCCGGAGGGCAGGGGAGCAGATGACACCTGGCTGCATGCCGGGTACGGTCGTATGTGAAGCGATCCGCAGGGACAGCGGAATTCCGGTCGCGGTGCAGGAAACGCTGATGAACGAGGAGGCCCTGGCCGTCACCATCGGCATCGGGGAAGTGGCCAAAAACGTGGGGGAACTGCACGCTTCCTTCCGCCAGGCCCGGCGGGCCATTGAAATCGGCCGGGTGTTCGCGCCGGAGCGCACCATCCACGTGTACCGGAGCATGCTGCTGGAGCGGTTTTTGTCCGAGCTGTCCCCGGAAATGGCGGAGCATTACCATTCCCTGCTGTTCAACCGTTCCACGGCCCGGCTGTTCGGCGAGGAAATGCTGTACACCATTGAAATGTTTTTCAAGAAGGATCTGAACCTGTCGGATACGGCGCGGCAATTGTACATCCACCGCAACACCCTGGTGTACCGGCTGGACAAGGTGCAGCGGCAGGTGGGGCTGGATCTGCGCAAGTTCGAGGACGCCGTGACGTTCAAAATGCTGCTTGAGATGAGCAAATGCGGCAATAATAAAGCCAATGGCAAAAAGACGACCTGATGGGAAGGAAGATACAATGAAGAAAAGATGGGCGATCCTGGGTGTTGCGATGGTGATTCTGCTGGGCAGCCTGGCTATCAGCGGCCACGCGTCCGGCCTGTTTGATTTTTCATTTTCCAAGAAAAACACCGTTACCATCTCCCAGGAAGAGTACGACCGGCTGAAAAAGTATTCCAAGATGGACGAGATCCTGCAGTACATCGAAACCTGGTACTGGCAGGAGCCCGATGTGGACAAGCTGGTGGAAACGGCCACCCGGGGCCTGATGGCCGGCCTGGAGGACCCCTACACCTTCTATTACAACGAGGAAGAATGGAAGAGCATGTGGGAGGATGACGAAGGCCAGTACGGCGGCGTGGGCCTGGAGCTGCTAGGCAACGCCGAAACCAACATCGTCACTATCACCCGGGTGTTCCGGGACACCCCGGCGGAGCGCGCCGGCGTGCACAAAGGCGACATCCTGGTGCGGGTGGAGGATATTGAAGTCAACGCCTACACCATGCAAAACGCCGTCAACGTCATGCGCGGCACCCTGAACGAAGAAGTGGAAGTGGAAGTCAAACGCGGCGACGAATACATCACCTTCCGCATGCCCCGGGCCACCATCGTGATCAACCGGGTGGAGTACACCATGCTGGAGGACGGCGTGGGGTACATCATGCTGTACCAGTTCGCAGGGGAAAGCGAAAAGGAATTTGCCGCCGCGCTGGAGGATCTGCGTTCCCAGGGCGCGCAAAGCCTGATCGTCGATTTGCGGGACAACGGCGGCGGCTGGGTTTCCGCGGCCATCGACATCGCGGACCTGTTCCTGGATGACGGCCTGCTGGTGTACAGCCAGGATCGGTACGGCACCAAGGACGAATACAAAACCAAGGACGGCAAGGACGAGATTCCCCTGGTGTTCCTGGTGAACGGCAACTCGGCTTCCGCGTCGGAAATCCTCTCCGGCGGGCTGCAGGATCTGGGCCGGGCCACTTTGGTTGGCACCCAGACCTTCGGCAAGGGCATCATCCAGACGGTGATCCCCCTGAACAACAACACCGAGGGCTTCCAGATGACCTATGCCCAGTATTTCCTGCCGTCGGGCAAGGCTGTGCACAAGCAGGGCATCACGCCGGACGTGATCGCCGAAATGCCCCAGGAGCTGGCCAACCAGCTGTTCCCGCTGGGCGATTTGAGCGACCCGCAGCTGAAAACGGCCTGGGAAACGGCCAAAGGCATGACCCTGGTGAAGGATTGACCGCCCATATCAAACCATATCAAAAAGGCTGCTGATTCAGCAGCCTTTTTTGATGCAAGGATGCCGTACTGCGCCATCAGCCGCTCCAGCTCGGCGCGTGCCGCGGAGGATTCCTTCATGCGCGGCTCAACTCCCTTCACCTATACAGACGGAGGAAACGAACAAAAACGTACCGGAATTGAAAATTTATCTTGCTTTCCAGGCAATTGAACGTATAATGGATTTGTACGGAGGTCCCTATGACGGCGGAACAAGTGTTGACGGCTTTGGCGGCGATCCGGTCGCCCCAGACCCAGGATGAATATGATTTGCACGGCATGGTGGCGGAGGCGCTGCAGAACGCGGACATTGATTTCCGCCATGAAGCGCCCCTGGCGCCCCGGTGCCGCATTGATTTTTTGTGCGGCGATATTGGCATTGAAATCAAGCGGGGCCGGCCGGAGCGGATCCCAGTGGAAAGCCAGCTGCGCCGGTACGCGGAAACGGGGAAGCTGAAAGCGCTGATCCTGGTGTCGGAGAAAACCAGGCCGACCCCGGGCTTCGTGAGCGGGGTGCCGGTGTATCCTGTCAGCCTGCAGAAGCTGTGGGGGGTGGCGGCCCAGGGCAGCGGCGATTGGGTGGAAATGCCGAAAGCCGAAGACCCTGACGGCCCGGAAACGGCGGAAGAAAGCCTTCCGCAGGCGGATCCTGCGCAGACCTGGAATACGGAGCGTGTGGACGAAGCACCGGGAAACGCCGGATTGCGTTTGGATGATTCTTCTTTGGAAAACCGGATCCTGCGCTCCTTGCAGGAGGAGGACGTGCCGCCTTTCCTGCGCTCGGCCGAAACCACTGGAACCACCTATGGCACCCTGTCCTACAACGCCCGGCGGAAATGCTGGGTTATCAAAGGCGACCCCGCGGTGACGGAGCTGGCCAAGCGGCTGTTTCCCGGCAGCGACGCCAAGCGGGGCGAAGCCCGCTTCACGGCCCACCGCAGGATCGTGGGCGACGTGAACTGGCTGATGCTGCGCTATCCTTTGGAGATCGCGCCAAGGGACCGGGAAAGGTGGAGCCAGGCGCTGCAAAGCGCCCGGGATTACTACCGGGCCCGGGAAAAAGCACGCACGGCCCCTGTGATCACCAGCCTGTCTCCGGCAGTGTTCAGCGGGCAATTGCGCCCCTTTCAGCAGGCGGGCCTGAGCTGGCTGCTGCTGACGCCCCGGGCGCTGCTGGCCGACGAAATGGGCCTGGGCAAAACGGTGCAGGCCCTGGCCTGCGCGGCCCAGGAGGGCGTCTTCCCTTTGCTGATTGTGCCGCCGCCGCACCTGAGCCGCAACTGGGTGTCCGAAACCCGGCGCTTTCTGCGGATCAGCGGCCGGGAGCCGCGCATCCACCTGATCAAGGGCCTGACGCCCTACAATTTGCCGGAAGCCGACGTGTATATCCTGCATTATCTGCTGCTGCGTGGCTGGAAGCAGGTGCTGCCAAAGCTGAACTTCCACACGGTGATTTTCGACGAGGTGCAGGAACTGCGCCGGGCCGGTACGGAAAAATACAGCGCCGCCAGTTTGCTGTCCGAAAGCTGCGAACGGGTGATGGGCCTGTCCGGCACGCCCATTTACAATTACGGCGGCGAAATCTGGAATGTGATCAACATCATTGACTACCATTTCCTGGGGGATTGGGAGTCCTTCTCCCGGGAATGGTGCGCCGGCTACGGCAACCGGATCGTATTAAAGCCCCAGTTGCTGGGGGAGCATCTGCGCCGGGAAGGGCTGATGCTGCGCCGCACCAAGCAGGAGGTGCTGCCGGAACTGCCGGAAAAACGGCGGCTGGTGCAGGAAATCGACGCCGACGACGCGCTGTATGCCCAATTGATGGCGCCGGTGTGGGAAAAGCTGTACCGCTGGAAACGGGACCGGGAGCTGACCGCTTCCGCCCGGGCGCTGCTGGAGGACCAGATTTCCCAGGAGGAAAGGCAGGCCACCGGCCTGGCCAAAACCCCGTACGTGTGCCAGTTCGTCCGGGCGCTGCTGAACGCGGGGGAGAAGGTGCTGCTGTTTGCGCATCATCACGCGGTGATGGACGAATATAAAAAGGAACTGAAGCAGGAGCACCCGGTGTTCATTACCGGCCGGGAGACGGGCGCGAAGAAGGAGGAAGCGGTGGACCGCTTCATGACCGGGAAAACCGATCTATGCTGTGTTTCCCTGCGGGCCGCCAGCGGGCTCAACCTGCAGCGGGCCACCTGCGTGGTGTTCGGCGAGCTGGACTGGAGCCCCGCCGTCCATTCCCAGGCGGAGGACCGGGCCCACCGCATCGGGCAGAAAGATTCGCTGCTGTGCTATTACCTGGTGTCCCCCCGGGGCAGCGACCAGGAAATGCAGGAGGCCCTGGGGCTGAAGGTGAGCCAGTTCCTGGGCCTGATGGGGGATACGCCTCAGACGGAGGCCCAGTCCGCCGCCGGGGCCAATTACGCCCGCATGCACGTGGAGCGCCTGGTGGCGCAGATGAAGGAATGAATACAAAAACAGCCGCGGAAATGAATCCCGCGGCTGTTTTTATTGAAGCAGGTTTATTCCAGGATGTTGGTGGTGATGTAGTCTACGCCCAGCTCTATGCAGCGCCGGGCGTCCTCCGGGGTGTTCACGGTCCACACGTTGATTTCGATGTGTTCCCGCTTGCACGCTTCGCTGAGCGCCGGCGTCAGCAGCCGGTGATGGATGTCCAGGTCCAGGCGGTAGGTTTTCAGGGTGTCCACCAGGTCGTCCGGCACGCGCACCTCAATCAGGTACTGGGCCTTTTGTTCCGGCAGCAGACGGCGGACGCAGATCATGTTGGCCAGGTCGAAGGAAATGAAAATGACCCGGGGCAGGTATTCCTCCTCCCGGATAATGGCGATGATGCGCCGGATGTCCTCTTCCTCCATGTGGTTTTTCAATTCCAGCACGGCTCTTTTTTCGTATTTTTTGCAGATTTGGATGTATTCCCGCA
>CACYGB010000093.1 GCA_902773895.1 uncultured Eubacteriales bacterium | reverse complement strand
AGGCCCCAGCAGCCTGTCTGCCTGCCAGATGGTAAAGGTAGCCTCCGGGCCGGACAGCTTGATCCAGAACACATCTTTGCCGGTGGCAGGGCAACGGAGAATATGCGGGCGATCCACCCGCTTGGCGGGGAAGAGCGCACTGTTGGGATCGTCCAGCACCGGCGGGATCAGGCAGCCCCTGGCCTCCCAGTTCATCAGATCCCGGGAGGCGTACACCTTGATCCCCCAGGTCCAAACGCCGTTTTTGCCGTCGGTATGCGCCTTGTTTTCCCCATACCAGTAATATACGCCGTCTTCATAGTAAACTGCGCCGCCGTGGGCTTGGATGCGCTGGCCTTTGGTGTCCAGCCAGGGCTGGCCGGGATAAATGGCCTCCTGGCGATGGGACGCCGCCGGAACCGGCGCGGCTTTATCCGCTTCGTCCAGCGTATGGAAAAAGGCGATCAGCTGCTTTTCCGCGGGACTGACGGCGTTTTCCGGCGTGTTGAGGGCGTTCAGCGCCGCGTCCAGCTTTTGCAGCAATTCTTCTCCCTGGGGGATGCGGGCATAGCGCACCATCTGCTCCACGGACAGCTTGACTGCCTGGGGATTGCCCTGCACCTTTTGCAGCATGCCGGGAAGGCAGCGGTCCAGGATCGCCGTCGCCTGTTCATTCTCCAGCAGGCTTTCAAGTTTCATGCTGATGCTGTAAATCATGGGTGATCATCCTTTCCTGATCTTCTGCAGGGCGGCGTTCAGGCTCTTCACCGCTTCGGCAGGCACGTTGCCCGCTTGCTTCAGCAGGCTTTCCAGGGTCATGCCCGCCATCATCCGCTGCAGGTTGGCGTTGCTGCCGGCGCTTTGAGCCACGTCGCCCCGGGAGGCCCGCATCTTGGCCATCATGCCGGCCAGAATGGCTCCGGCCTGGGGATGCTGCTGCAAAGCGCCCAGGGTATCCCGGATGGAGAAGCATGCAGGGTCGATTTCATCCTTGTCAAACCAGTTGACCACCTCCTGCTTGCGGAACATGTACGCCTTGTTAGGCTCGGCCACCCGTTGCAGCTTCATCTGATCCATACAGCTCCCTGCCGTGGCCAGGATGGTATGCTCCCCAGTCAGGGGAATGCGCCAAGTGAACACCCGGCTGCCTGTTTGCTTACCGATCAGCCTGCCATCCACCATCAGCGTCACCTCGGGTTGGTTGGAGTACACCTTGATTTCAGTTTCGGGTTCGGCCCGTTCTGCATAGCGGCTGCCGCACAGGTGCACGAAGGGCTGCTTGCTCCAGGCCGCCTTATACAGATAGAACGCGTCCTTGCGAAGCTGTCTGTCCATGGTGACCAGACCCTTCTGGTTCACGCCCTTTTTGCCGCCTTCATCCCGCCCGTCGGCGGCAAAGTCGAACAGATTCCACACATGGGTGGCCCACAGCCAGGGACGATGCTCGATGCAGTTCAAAAGATGCTCATGGTATACGCACTGGTATTCTTCGGTATAATCGCTGCGTTCGGGGTTCGAGGAATGAAATTGCGGATTGGCGTCCGCACCGTATTCCGAGAAGCCCATCACACGATCTGGATACTTGGCATGGTATTCATCAAAAAAGCTATCATTCTGGGAGAGTTCGCCCAAGTACCAGCCGAAATACAAATTATAGCTGGCAATATCGGGTAAGTTGGTCAGCGGGCTGTCATGCTCCAGCATAAAAGCATGGGCCATGGTGGTAGGACGGGTGGCGTCCATCCGGTGGCACAGTTCCTGCAGCAGATGATGGTTTTCCATCAGATCATCGGTGATGCCGTGCACCGCCACCTCGTTGGATAGTCCCCAGCAGATGATGGAGGGATGATTATAGCATTGGGTGATCAGCTCCCGCATCTGATCCAACGTGTTTTGGCGGCCACCCGGCATATGCTCGGTGATATAGGGGATCTCCGCCCATACGATCAAGCCGTTTTCATCGCACAGATCATAAAATTCCTGGGCGTGCTGATAGTGGGCCAGGCGGACGGTGTTGGCCCCGATCTCCCGGATAAAAGCCATATCCTCCCGGTGCTCTTTGATCGTCAGCGCACTGCCCAGCCCGGCCCGATCCTGATGGCGGCTGACGCCCCGCAGCGGATAACTGCGTCCGTTCAGGATAAAGCCCTTTTCCGCATCAAAAGCGATGGAGCGCACGCCGAAACGGGTGCAGATTTCATCCCCCGAAGGCAGGGAAGCCCTGGCTTCATACAGGAAAGGATCGTTCACGCCATCCCACAGATGGGGCGCGTCCAGCGTGAACACCGCCTGCGCGTGGCCGTTTTGGGAGGCAGCTTCCTTTGTTTCGCCCGCTACAGTAAGGGTGACCGGCAGATCGCTATTCTGCCAGGTTTCCACCGTAATTTCGGCCATATTGCCTTTTAGGATGGGCGTCACCTTGATGCCGGGGGTGCCATCCTTCACCAATTCAAAATGCTGCGCCGGTGTGATGATCATTTCCACATCCCGATACAAACCGCCATAGAAGGTGAAATCCGCCTTTTGCGGATAGACCCGGTCATTTTTGCTGTTATCCACGGTAACGCACAGCAGATTTTTATTCTCCAGGTACGCCGTCACATCCACCCGGAAGGTGGAATAGCCGCCCTCGTGGCAGGCCAATTTTTGCCCATTCAGAAATACTTCCGCCGTCATGGCCGCGCCTTTGAAGGACAGGAAGCAGCGGGCATCCTGCGGCATTTCCGGCCGGGAAAACTGTTTGCAATACGTGGCGGTGCCGCGCCAGTAGTCGTTGCCGCCGTCCTGGCCGTCTGCGGCGTTCCAGGTGTGGGGCAGATCGACCCGTTTCCAATCGGCGGGAAAAGCCGGGGGAAGCTCTACGGTTTTGCAAAAACGCCAATCGTCGTTCAGATTCATCATCGTTCTCATGGCTTATACCCTCCGTTTATGAAAAGATCTTGTACATCATGGGGATCAGGAAAGCGGTCAATACGCCTGCTGCCACCAGGGACAGGCTGCTGACTGCCCCCTGCACGGGGCCCAGCTCGTTGGCTTTGGTGGTGCCGATCACATGGGAGGCGGTGCCGATGGCCGTTCCCTGGGCGATGGGATCCTGAATGCGAAACAGCCGGCAGGCAGCGTGGCCGAACACATTGCACAGGATGCCCGTGGCGATGATCACCGCCACGGTGACAGCGCTCATGCCGCCCAGGGCTTCGCTGACCGGCGCGCCGATGGCAGTGGTCACGGATTTGGGCAGCAGGGAAACCGTCATCGTTTGATCCAGCTGAAACAGCAGGCAAAGTCCGCCCACGCAGAGCAGGCTGGTCAGCGTGCCGCACAGCACGCCCAGCAGAATCGCAGGCAGATTCTTTTTCAGCACCTTCACCTGCTCATACAGCGGCACGGCCAGGCAAACGGTGGCCGGTGTCATCAGCCAGGAGAAGGGCTTCATGCCCTGCTGATAGGCGCTGTTGGGGATGCCGGAGACCAGCAGGATCCCGATAATCGCCGCCACCGAAACCAGGATGGGATGCAGCAGCACCGACCGGGTTTTCCTTTGCAGGGCGTTGGCGATGCGCCAGATCAAAAGCGTCAGCGCGATGGCGAAAAAGCTGCTGGAGGAAAGAGAATCAAGCATTTTCCTGCTCCTCCTTCCCTTTGCTTCGCATTCCCTGCGTCACCCGCCCGGACACCAGGAAGGTGAGGAACGTGGAAATAAGGAGGATGGCGATCACCGCGGGCAGGCTGCCCAGCAGCGCCTTTGCCTGCTCCATCAGATTGACGGTGGGCGCGACGAACAGCACGGGAAGCAGCGCCGCCAGAAAGCCGCTGCATTCTTTGATTTGCTCCACACGCACCAGCTTCACGCACAGGGCAAGGAATAAAAGCAGCAATCCCCAAATGGCGGCGGGAATGGGAAAGGGAATAAACGTCGCCAGCGCTTCCCCAAGAAAGGTAAACAGGAAAATGATCCCGGCCTGATACAGATATTTCATGGCGTTCACCCGATCAGCGCTACGGCGATATCATTGACGTTGGTGCCCGTGGGACCGGTTTTGATGAGTCCGCCCACCGCCTCCAGCGCGTGATAGGCGTCATGGTTTTCCATCATGGAAGTATAGGACAGCCCCTTTTCGGCCAGCGCCGCCAGCGTATCGCCGTCCACGTAGCCGCCTGCTGCATCGGTAGGGCCGTCGGTGCCATCCGAGCCCACGCAGATGACGGCGGCATTTTGGATGCCTGCGATCCCCTGGGCCGCGGACAACGCCATTTCCTGATTGCGTCCGCCCAAACCGCTGCCGGACAGATGCACCACCGTTTCGCCGCCCGCCAGGAAAGCCATTTTCTGCCCCTGATGGGCGTGCGTTTTCAGAATGCTTGCCATAAAGCTGCCCGCGTCTTTGGCTTCGCAGCAAAGCTGATCGGTAAGCAGGACAGGGGTATAGCCCAATGTCTGACAGGCATCCTCCGCTGCCTTGGCAAGCTGACGCACGCTTCCTATGATCACTGTTTCCGCGTCCGGCAAAGATTTGGGCGTTTCTTTTCGGAGACAGGCTTCGGCCTCCGAACTGATTTGAATATTGTACCGGCGAATTACCTCCAGCGCCTGCTCGCAGGTGGAGCGGTCCGGCACGGTGGGGCCGGAAGCAATCATATCCAGCGGATCGCCCAATACATCGGACAGCACGATGGAAAGTACCTTAGCCGGCGCGCACCAGGCGGCGAATTTGCCGCCCTTGACGCCGGATAAACGCTTGCGCACGGTGTTGATTTCCACAATATCGCAGCCCGCCGCCAGCATTTGATCCGTGATGGATTGCAGCTCCGTGAGAGGAATCAGCGGCTTTTCAAACAGCGCGCTGCCGCCGCCGGAGAGCAGGAACAATACGGTATCCGACTGCTGCAAATCCCGCGTCAGTTCCAAAGCGGCCTGGGTCCCGGCCACGCCCTGCGCATCGGGAACGGGGTGTCCCCCCTCATAGCAGGTGATCCTGGAAAGCGCGTGTTCCGCGTG
>CACYGB010000092.1 GCA_902773895.1 uncultured Eubacteriales bacterium | reverse complement strand
TCACCGCAGGCAAAGCATCCGCCACAGGCGGTTGCCTGCGGTTCGTCCCTGGACCCGTCCTGGCGATATAGCAAACTTAGAATAACATACAATATGCGCTTGGAGCTATTCCGCCGGCAAGAGAGCTCCCGGGCAAAAGAAAAGGCTGGAGATTTCCCGAAAAACAAGCTCGCTTGTTTTCTCGGAAATCCCCAGCCTTTTCCCTGTGCGCTGTCGCACAGGTGGGCCGGCTAAGCCGGCCTGCCCGGGAGCGGCACGTTTTCGTTTCCTCTGCTGCTGCGGCGCATTGCTTGAAAAGAAAGACATGCAATATCCGCAATGGATGGGGTCCGGGGAGGATTATCCTCCCCGGCAGGGTCTGGGGCAGCGCCCCAGCGTTCTCTTTGCTACTGCGGAACATTGCTTGAGAAATAAGTTTTACACCATCCGCAAGTGGCGGGGTTCGGGGAGGGACACCCTCCCCGGCGGGGTCTGGGGCAGCGCCCCAGCGTTCCCTCCGGCGTCAGGCCTCCGCGATTTCGTAACCCCGGTCCCGCAGCGCGGCGACTGCGGCGGACAGGGATTCATTTTTCACCAGGATGTAATCGGTGTCGAAGGTGGACACGGCGAAGATGGAGACGCCCGCGTCGGCCAGGCATTGGGCGATGCCGGCCAGGATCCCGATCAGGGAAAAATCCAAAGGCCCGGACACGCGCAGGCAGCGCCAGCCGTGCTCCGTTGCCAGGGCATCCCGGGGCGCCCGGGCGCTTTCGCATACCAGGGACACCTCCTGATCCGTGCGGGCAAAGAAGGTGAAGGGCGCGGTCAGGTCCGCCGCGCTTCCATCAGCGATCCTGCACACGGAAAAGGTCATGGGCAGCAGTTCCAGTTTCATTTATTTCCACCCCAATTCCCGGTGCATTTCATCGCACCGCTGATGCCACAGCCGGTCATAATCCTGTGGGGATACGATCCGGCGGGCCAGGCTTTCGATAGTATTCACCTGTTCTTCCAGGCACCACTGCAGGCACCGGCCGTAGGCCTGCCAATCCAGCTCGTCCGTTTCGTCGCACACGGGCACCTGCGTCAGGCCTGCCAGGAAGGCCGCAACTGCCCGGGTGTGGCCGTCGGTCAGGAACATGCCGTCCCGCTTGACCGGCAGGGGCTCAAAATTCGTCAGGTCCCGGGGGTCGAACCACTGCCGCACTGCGTCCAGCTTCTCCTGGGAAATATAGAGCTGGCTGGGATGCAATTGGGTCAGCGGCAGCTAGTACCGCCCCGGGCGGACGCGGGTCTCCTCTTGCAGGTCCCGTTGGGGGTCCAGCGTTTTCGTGGCCACGATCCGCGTGAAGCCGCAGGCGGCGTACAGCGTCCGCGCCGCGGTGTTGGCGCGCAGATTCGTCACCTTCATATCACGCTGTTCATCCAACTGGCGGATGGCAAAGCGCACGGCGGCCCGGCCGATGCCGGCGTGCTGCGCCGAGGGATGCAGGTACAGTGACACCAGCTCGTTTTCCCGGGGATCAATCACCAGCACGCCTTCCGTGGATGGACCCACGGTGATGGCAAACACCCGGTTTCCGTCGCCGCGGTGTCCCCGCAGGATCATTTCCATGTGGGCGGCGTCATGCTGGCGGATGAAATCGTCACTGCAGTGGGCCTTGTGGGCCTGCTGCCAGCTTTGGGCATAGACGGCGGCGGCTGCCGCCAGGTCAAAATCCTCCGGGAAGGCAGGCGTCAGCAGCGTACGCGCCTGTTCCCGGGCGGATCGCACGGCGGTGGGCATGGGCAGCGCGTCCATTTCCCGCAGGGATACGAATTGCCCTTCCCGGCAGGCGGGCTCCTCTGCCGTCAACAGATGGATCGTCATTTGCCACACCCGGTGGGTGAACACATGGCGGGCGTCGCCCAGCTTTTCGCGATAGCAAGCGGACACCCCTTGGCTTTTCAGGGCTTTTTCGATGCCGGCGGGGGTTGACGCCTCGATCAGGGGGTAGACCCACAGCCCATTCAGCAGCGCTTCCTTCCGCTGCTGAACCAGGATGCGGCCGTGGCAGAGCACCAGGGCCACGGACAACTGCACTTCCTTGGGAGGCTTGGCGGCGGCCTTGACGGGCAGAAGGTCGGCATCCCCGGCCCGGAACGCGTCGCACAGGGGCCGCAGGGGACAGGCGGCGCAGTCCGGCGTGCCGGGCACGCATACCGTGGCGCCCAGGTCCATCAGCGCCTGGTTGAAGTCGCCGCAGCGCACCGGCGGCATATCCTGCCGGGCCAAATCGGCCAGGCGGCGTTTCACGGACGGCATGCCCACGTCCTCCCGGATCCCGTGGAAGCGGGACAGCACCCTCGTCAGGTTGCCGTCCATGGCCGGCTCGGGCAGGTCAAAGGCGATGGAGGCCACGGCGGCCGCCGTGTAATCGCCCACGCCGGGCAGGGCACGCAGGGCGTCCCGGTTCCGGGGAAACTGGCCGCCGTATTGCTCCGCGATGATTTTAGCCGTTTTGTGCAGGTTCCGGGCGCGGGAATAGTACCCCAGCCCTTCCCAGCATTTCAGCACGTCCTGCTCGGGGGCGCCGGCCAGGGAAAACACGTCGGGGAACCGCTCCAGGAACCGCCGGTAGTAACCGGCCACCGTTTCGGTACGCGTTTGCTGCAGCATGATTTCGCTGATCCAGATGCGGTAGGGATCGCGGGTGCCGCGGAAGGGGAGGGAACGGCGGTGGGCGTCGTACCACGCCAAAAGCAAAGTGGAAAACATAGGGCCTCCAAACTGTTACCGGGCAGAATCCGGCAGGCGTTTCATGATGCGGGAAAGGATAAACAGCGCCAGCGCGCCGGTGAGAAGGTCGGACGCGGGCTGGGCCAGCAGAATACCGGTGTAGCCCAGACACCGGGAGAAAAGAACGATCAGGGCGGCAAACAGCAGGCCCTGCCGGCTCAGGGACAGGATCAGCGCGCCGGGCGCGTGCCCCGCAGCCTGGCAGATGCAGGTGGTCACCAGCGGCACGCCCAGCAGAATGGAGCTGAGCTGCATATACCGCAGCATGTCCGCGCCGGCGGAGACCACCTGAGGATCCTGCATGAAAAGCCGCAGCAGGTGCGGCGCGGCCGGAAACAGCACCGCGGCGAAGCAGCATCCCAGCCCCGCTTCGGACAGGTAAGCGAAGCGGGCTGCCTGGCGGAAACGCTGCCTGTTGCCGGCGCCCCAGGCGTAGCCGAACAGCGGCTGGCCGCCGAAGGCGAAGCCGATCAGCGTCATCAGCGACACCATGTTGACCTTGGCGGCAATGCCCATGGCCGCCAGGGCCGTGCTGCCGTAGGGCGACAGAAAGCGGTTGGTGATCAGCATGCTCAGGCTGGACATGACGTTGGTAACAGAAGCGGGAACGCCGATGCCCAGCACGCCGAAAACGTGCCTGCGGGGCAGCCTGGCCAGGGATAAGCGGGTATTGACGACGCGGCATTTGCGCCGGATCATCGCGACGTAAATCCCGCAGGTGATTAGATTGCTGACGGACGTAGCCAGCGCCGCGCCGGCAGCGCCCATGCCCAAGGCAAAAATGAACAGGGGGTCCAGCGCGATGTTGACGAGGGAACCGGCCATGGCGCCCCACATGCCCAGGGAAGCGAAGCCCTCGGTGCGCAGTTGGTTATTGGGAATCATGGACAGGACAATGAAGGGCGTGCCCAGGGCGATCCAGAAATAATAGGAAGAGGCGTGGGGCAAAACGGCTTCCCGGGCGCCCAGCAGCGTCAGAATGGAGCCTTGAAAAAGCAGAAGCACCGCCATGAACACAAGCCCGGTGCCCAGGGCCGCGTAAAAGCAGAAGGCGGATACGCGCCGGGCGTCGTCGTCCTTTTTCTGGCCCAGCAGCCGGGAAAGCAGTGAACTGCCGCCCAGGCCCCAGATATCCCCCATGGCTACGGACAGCACGAACAGCGGCGCGCACAGGGAAACGCCGGCCACCAGGTCGGTATCGCCGGTCAGGGAGATGAACCAGGTGTCCACCATGTTGTACACCACGCTGAGCACCATGGCCAGCACCACCGGAAAGGCCAGGCGAACATAGGCCCGGGGAACGGGGGTATCCTCAAACAAACTGCGCTGCACGCTGCTTCCGCCCTTCTGTGCGTCCCGGATCGCCGGGAATCGGGTTCAAAATCGCTTCCATTATAGCACAGCACGGGGGAAGTTTGAATACAGGAAATAAAAAACAGAGAAAATAAAAGAAAACAAGAGAAAACATGAGATAAATTAAATAAATTCAGAAATACTTTCGGGAAAAAGAGGAAATCAAATGGAAACGGGGATTTTCCCGTTTGCCAATTGCGGCGTAATGAAGTACACTATGCAAGGATGAATTAGCACTCGACAATCGAGAGTGCTAACAGATAAAAATCCGAACCAAGCAATGAGGAGGAGCCTTATGAACGTCAAGCCTTTGGGTGACCGCGTGGTCATCAAGAATGTTGAAATGGAAGAAACCACCAAATCCGGCATCGTGCTGCCCGGCACCGCCAAGGAAAAGCCCCAGATGGCGGAAGTGCTGGCTGTTGGCCCCGGCGGCATGGTGGACGGCAAAGAAGTGAAAATGCAGGTGCAGGTGGGCCAGAAGGTCATTTATTCCAAGTACGCCGGCACCGAAGTGAAGCTGGACGGCAAGGAAATGATCATCGTTCGTCAGAGCGACATTCTTGCCATCGTGGAATAATCCGCATGGTGCTGATGAAATAGGAGGAAGATATTTATGGCAAAGCAGATCAAATACGGCGAGGATGCCCGCCGCGCGCTGGAAAACGGCATCAATGCCCTGGCCAATACCGTGAAAATCACCATGGGCCCCAAGGGCCGCAACGTGGTGCTGGACAAAAAATATGGTGCTCCCCTGATCACCAATGACGGTGTGACCATCGCCAAGGAAATCGATCTGGAAGATCCCTTTGAAAACATGGGCGCCCAGCTGATCAAGGAAGTGGCCACCAAGACCAACGATGTGGCCGGCGACGGCACCACCACCGCCACCCTGCTGGCCCAGGCCATCGTGCGCGAAGGCCTCAAGAACCTGGCTGCCGGCGCCAATCCCATGGTGCTC
>CACYGB010000091.1 GCA_902773895.1 uncultured Eubacteriales bacterium | reverse complement strand
AACTATAACATAATAACATTGTCAACCCCGATTGTCAACCGCTTTTCCTGAAAAAATAAGCAAAAAAACCTTCTGGTTTCCGTGTTTTCCTGATTCCTGCACGATCCGGAAAAATGTCGCCCAGGATGCACAGCGACCCGCTTTCCTATTCCTCCGTTCCCCGCGCCGGCCGCGCTTTTTCCGGCGGAATTGTTTCTTTCCCGCAATCCGCCTCCTGTTTTTCTTGCTTTTAATGAAGAAATGACGTATAATGGGCATGATATGATTGGGAAGGTATCCCTGTCACGATCAATGATTCGGAGGAACACCATGAGCCGTATAACCTATGTGATCAAACGCATCGGGAAAATGGACTACGCCCGGATGAAGGAAACCGCCCGGATGCTGCACAAAAAAACCGGAAAGCCGACCCTGTGGCTGCTGGCGGATATGGGCAAATGCGCCATAAAATACAACGCCGGGTATATGGATTACAAAATTGCCGAAATGTACCGCCTCAACGACGCCCAGCGCCGCACCGTGATCACCCGGGGCATTTCCAATGAAATCGTCCGCCGGATGAACGACAAGGCGTACTGGCACTTCTTTGACGACAAGACCCAGTTCAACGCCCTGTTTGAAAAATGGGTGCAGCGCGACTGGATCAAGTCCGACGAAGCGCTGACCCAGGACCGCCTGGCCGCCTTCCTGGAAGGCAAGGATCAGGTGATTTACAAGCCCCTGGAGGGCTCCAGCGGCCAGGGCATTGTAAAATACAAAAAAGAGGACTGGCAGGAAATGCCCCTGTTCATGGACCAGCTGTCCGAAGCAGGCCCCGGCATCCTGGAGGAAGTGGTGATCCAGCACCCCGAAATGTCCCGCATGTGCCCCACCTCCGTCAACACCGTGCGCATCGCCACCCTGCTGGGGGATAAAAAGGAAGGCATCGTTTACGCTTTCCTGCGCATCGGCAACGGCCGGGTGATGGACAACGTGGACTGCGGCGGCATGGCCGCCCGGGTGGACCTGGACAGCGGAAAACTGCTGACCGTGGGCGCGGACAAGCAGGGCAACACCTACGAAAAACACCCCATGACCGGCACGGACATCATCGGCTTCCAGATTCCCTTCTTCGAAGAAGCCAAGCAAATGTGCCTGGAGGCCATGCGGGTGGTGCCCCAGGTGCGCTTCGTGGCCTGGGATGTGGCCATCACCGAAAACGGTCCCCGCTTCATCGAAGGCAACTCCTTCCCCAGCCACGCGGTGCCGCAGTTTGCCGCCCATTATCCCGATGGCATCGGCATCCTGCCAGAATTCCGCAAGTTTATCGACATTTGATTTTTCCTGACCGGCAGCGACGCTTTATTCTCCTGATCGCCGCCGGAACCCACGACGCGCGTTCCTGCGCCAAAGGAGGGAGAACATGGATCTGATCAGAACCCTGCTGGTGTACATGATGCTGATAACCGGCGCCGCCACCGAGGGCGCCCCCGCCGTCACCGTCATTCCGCCCACGCCCACGCCGCGGCCCACAGCGGCGGCCACCGCCGTCAGCCGCGCCGCCACCCCCACCGCCGCGCCGGCCCGGTACAACACCCTGTACGTGGGCGACAAAGGCGAAAACGTGCGCAGGATGCAGCAGCGCCTGAAGGAGCTGGGCTACCTGAAGGGCAAGGTGGACGGCCAGTACGGCCAGCAGACCCGCAAGGCCGTGGCCGATTTCCAGCACAACAACGGCCTGGAATCCGACGGTATCGCTGGACGCACCACCCTGGCGCTGCTCTATGATGGAAAGAAACTGGTCACCGCCCGTCCGGACGGCGCCACCAACGCCCCCAAGGTGTCCGGGGAAGTGAACGTCACCGTGCCCGTGTACTACAAGGATGAAGCGGGCAACGTGCTGCGGCAGGTGGATATGGTGTGCTACGGCACCACCACCATCAACGCCGATCCCGCCATGGTGGGCGAAGGGTTCGTGCTCGCCTCCGCCAAATCCGTCAAGATCACGGTGAAGAACGGCAAGGCCTCCCCCGCCTCCGTCACCTTCACCTACAAAGCGCCGCCCACCCCCTCGCCCATTCCGGTGGACGCCGTGGTGCCCATCATCTATATCGCCGAGGACGGCAGCATCCTGCACCGCACCAGCATTTCCCTGGCCGCCAATTCGGTGACTCCCGTCGTGGCCGCCGCGGACCTGGTGCCCTCGTATTACAAGCTGACCAGCCCCGAATCCGTGGAAGTGACGGTGAACGGCAGCACGCCGGTGCCCACCAGGAAACCCACGAAGACGCCGACGGCCCGGCCCACCAGAACCCCCAGGCCTACGGAAGCGCCCACGGCAGAGCCGACAGCAGCGCCCACCGAAGCGCCGACTGCCGCCCCCACGGCAGAGCCCACCGCGGCGCCCACAGCAGCCCCCGCTGCCGGGTCCGAAGCCAACATTACCATCATTTATATTGCCAGCGACGGCACCGTTCTTCACCGGGACACCCTGACGCTGCAGGCCGGCCAGGAATTCACCGTGGCGGTGGATCTTTCCCTGGTGCCGGCGCAGTACCGCCTGATCAGCGATCACCAGGCCGTGCTGGTGCGCGTCACCGCCGACGGCAGGCCGGAGCCCAAAACAGTGCTGTTCTCCTTTGCGGCGCCCAGCCAAAGCGCCGAGCCCCAGCTGTCGCCCGCCGGCGACTCGGCCCGGCTCAACGGCGTGACGCTGCCGCTGAACTGGCTGACGGATGAGAAGGAAACCGTTTGGATGAGCCTGAAGGAGCTGGCGGACGCCATTGCCCTGCCCTACACGCCCAACGCCGAATGCCAGATCAACGGCCATTACCTGGCGGCGCTGTACACCGCGGACGGCATTTCCGCCCTGACGGTGGACGAGCAGAACCAGCTGGAAAACGGATTGCTGATGGACGGGGACCTGATGGTGAACCTGCGTTTCCTGGAAGCCCTGGGCGCCGAGGTGCGCCTGGACGGCAGCGATCTGAGCATCGACCTGACCGGCGGCTGATTTTCCGTTTTTCACCGGGCGAAGGAAATCCTTCGCCCGATTTTTTTATTTCATGCAACTTTTCCGGCCCGTGGATCGTATACAGGGCGAAAGGACCTTTCAAAGGAGCAGCCGCAATGAGAGAACCCATCGAAACGCTGGTTCCCCGGATGCAGAACCGGCTCTACCGGGCCGCCTTCTCCGTATGCAGGGACCGGCAGGAAGCGGAAAACATCACCCAGGACGTTTTCCTGCTGTACCATCACAGCGCCAAGGAATTTGAAAGCCGGGATCACCTGGACGCCTGGCTGCTGCGCGCCGCCATCAACCGGGCCAAGGACGTGTGCCGTTCCTTCTGGCGGCGGAACCGGCAAAGCCTGGAGGAAATTGCCGACCCCATCCCCTTTGAAACCCGGGAGGACCGCGGCGTGTTCCTGGCCGTCATGGGGCTGAAGGAAAAGCAGCGCATTCCCATCTATCTTTTTTACTACGAGGACCGGTCCATTCAGGACATCGCCCGGGTCCTCCGCCTGCCGGAAAACACCGTAAAAAGCCGGCTGCGGCGCGGACGGATGGAACTGAAAACCATATTGCAGGAGGATTGGCGTGATGACGAACCGTGAAAAAATCCACCGGGCTTTTGACGCCCTGCAGCTTGCCGAACCCATTCAACTGGAGGAAAAAAGAATGAACAGATTCATGCCCAAACGATCCCTTGTCGCCTTGTGCGCAGCCATCCTGGTGCTGGGCAGCCTCAGCATCGCTTACGCCGCCGATCTGGGCGGATTCCGGGAAACGCTCACCGTCTGGTTTGGCGGAAAGAAGCAGGAAGCGTCCGTGCAGGAAATCGCGCCCGGCGTCGTGGAATGGACCGGTGAAGACGGCGAAAGCCACCTTGTCGGCGGAGTTGCCTACGATAACGATGGAAACGCGCAGCCCGTCACCATGGAGGAAATCATTGATTCCGAACTCAGCGGCGGCCCGGTGCTGGATTTCTTCGAAGACGAAGGAACCGTTTTCCTGGAGTTTTACGAAAACTACGTGGAAGTAACCGATCAGGTGGCCTCCGGGCGCATTGAAGCCCATCTGGAGCACGACGGCGTCCCCTACTACATCACCTTTGTCGGCAGCCGGGAGAATGGCTGGCATTCCACGGTATCCACCGAAGGCTTCGCCCCATAAGCCCGGGCCTCTGTCCGGCCGTGCGGTTTTTCCCGCACGGCTGTTTTTTCTTCTCAAATTTTGCTTCCCTTTGAAGCCCGGATTTGTTATAATGAAAAAAAGACCGGATAAGGGGGATCACATATGGGCATGCGCGGTATCCACACTTCCATCAACGACATCCGCAAGCAGGTGTTCACCGAGGTTGCCCGGCTTTCCTACCAATACGCGGGGGATCTGTCCGACATGGAAAATATCCCCTACCGCATCATTCCCGGCGAAGTGTCCACCTACCGGGAAAGCGTATTCCTGGAAAGAGCCATCGTAAAGGAGCGCATGCGACTGGCCATGGGCCTGCCCCTGCGCGACGTGACGGAGCACGCTCCCGTGTCCAAAGGTGCCGAGGAGTGCGTGCACCCGGAAAAATATTATCAGCCCCCGCTGATCAACATCATCAAATTCGCCTGCCACAAATGCCCGGACAATCAGGTGGTAATCACCAATCAGTGCCAGGGCTGCCTGGCGCAGCCCTGCCGCCAGGTGTGCCCCCGGGACGCCATTTATTTTGAGAACGGCCAGGCCCACATTCACCAAAGCAAGTGCATCAAATGCGGCAAGTGCATGAGCGTGTGCCAGTACGGCGTGATCCTGCGCATGGAGCGGCCCTGCGCCGTGGCCTGCGGCATGAAGGCCATCACCAGCGACGCGTACGGCCGCGCGGAAATCGACCAGGAAAAATGCGTCAGCTGCGGCATGTGCCTGGCCAACTGCCCCTTCGGCGCCATTGCCGACAAGGCGCAGATTTTTCAGTGCATACAGGCCATCCGCAGCGAAACGCCGGTGTACGCCGCCATCGCCCCGGCCATCGCCGGCCAGTTCGGCAAGGACCTGAACCCCGAGAAAATGCGGGCCGCCTTCCGCCAATTGGGCTTCCAGGACGTGGTGGAGGTGGCCATCGGCGCCGACCTGTGCACCCTGGAGGAGGCCAAGGTTTTCCTGGAGGAGGTGCCGTCCGGGCTGCCCTTCATGGCCACCAGCTGCTGCCCGGCCTGGTCCGTCATGGCGAAAAGGGAATTCCCCCAGCATGCCGAATGCATCTCCATGGCCCTGACCCCCATGGTGCTCACCGGCCGGCTGATCAAAAAGGAAAACCCGGGCTGCAAGGTGGCCTTCATCGGCCCCTGCGCGGCGAAAAAGCTGGAAGCCAGCCGCAAATCCATCCGCAGCGACATCGACTTTGTGCTGACCTTTGAAGAAGTGATGGGCATGTTTGAAGCCAAGGGCGTGGATTTCTCCGCCCTGGAAGAAATGCCGGTGCCCAACGCCGCCAGCGCCGACGGCCGCGGCTTCTCCGTCAGCGGCGGCGTGGCCGGCGCGGTGGCCAACTGCATCCGGGAGCTGGCGCCCGACCGGGAAGTGCTCATCGAGCATGCCGAGGGCCTGAACGAATGCCGCAAAATGCTGCTGCGGGCCAAAGCGGGCAAGCTGAACGGCTACCTGCTGGAAGGCATGGCCTGCCCCGGCGGCTGCATCGGCGGCGCCGGCACCGTGCAGCTGATCCCCAAGGCGGCCCAGGAAGTGGAAAAAATCAAAAAAATGTCCGGCAAAGCCCACGCCTATGAAAGCGGCTACCAGAGCATCTTGCCGGAGCTGGAAGAATAACGTTATCCGCGCGGCTTCCTTCGATTCCTCCATCGAAGGAAGCCTTTTTTTCGTTTGCCGCTGCGCGTCACCGCGGCGCTGCTGAATGCGCCGCCGTTTGCCCGGATTTCGGGAACATGACAGGCTCTCCTCTTCGTCCGGATCAGGCATGCCTGACGGAAATCATTTCGTCCCTGCAACCATTTTGCCTGCTCCGGCGTATATACAGTGAAAGGACTTTTCACACAAGGAGCAGACGCCATGAGAGAACCCATCGACTTCCTGGTGCCCCGTATGCAGGCAAGGCTCTTTCACGCCGCCCTGTCTGTTTGCCGGGACCGGCAGGAGGCAGAAAACATCGTGCAGGACGTGTTCCAGATCTATTTCGACAGCGCCAAGGAATTTGAAAGCCAGGCGCACCTGGAAGCATGGCTCCTGCGCTGCACTGTCAACCGGGCCAAGGACGCGCGCCGTGCTTTCCGGCGGCGCAGCCGGATCGGCATCGACTGCGAAGCCTCGCAGATCCCCTTTGAAATGCCCCAGGACCGCAGTGTATTCGAAGCGGTGATGCAGCTGAAGGAGAACCAACGGATCGTGATTTACCTGCATTATTACGAGGATAAACCCGTCCGTGAAATCGCCCGGATCCTGGGCAGCCGGGAAAACACGGTAAAAAGCCACCTGCGCCGGGCAAAAATGGCGCTGAAAACCCTGTTGCAGGAGGAATGGAATGATGACGAACCGTGAAAAAATCCGTCGCGCTTTTGACGCCGTTCAGCCCTCCAGGCCCATTGTAGTGTCGGCCGGGAAAAAGCTTTCAACGCGCTTTTTACGGCGCCGGCCGATTATCCTCGGCGCTGCAGTCCTGCTCTTTTTCTGCCTCCTCACGGCGGCGTATGCCTCAAACCTGGGCGGTTTTCAGGAAACGGTGCGGCGCTGGATCGGCAACGGCGGAAAGCAGAGAAAGGTCCGGGTGTCCGTTCTGCCGGACGATACCGTACAATGGCAGGACAGCGCCGGTGAAACCTGGGGCATGATCCCCGAGGATTTTTCCCCTGTCGGCCCCGACGGCGGGCTCAGCCAGGAAGCGCGTTCTTGGCTGGAGTGCCCCGTGGAGCTCGACGATTACTCCCATCCGGGCAAAGTAGCCCTTTCCTTCTTCGACCATTATCTGGATATAACCTGGCCCCTGGAAACGGCCGGCCGGGTACGCCTTACCCTTTCGCATAAGGAAACAGCCTACCAGATCGAAGTGCGCAAAAGCGCAGACGGCGGATATTCCGTCACCTGGTGGGAGGATGAAAAAGACTTTGATCCCTTTGTGATCGACCCGGAACGATTTGAACAGCTGCCATAACAATTTCAAAAAAAGCCGCCTATGGGTACCCATAGGCAGCTGATAAACAGGCGGGAACCTGCTCTTTCTCTTCACGAAGCAGGTTTCTTTTAATACGCCTTGGCGAAATACATCACCTTGCTGGCTTTCCTGCCGCAGCAGACGCAGGTGTCGCCAAAGGGTGTCTGGTCAAAGGGCATGTTGCGGGACGTGGCGTTGGTTTCTTCCTTGATCTTGTCCTCGCAGGCCCGGTCGCCGCACCACATGGCCCGGGCGTAGCCG
>CACYGB010000090.1 GCA_902773895.1 uncultured Eubacteriales bacterium | reverse complement strand
TATTCTGGAGATGCCGGAATACACGGGGTGCGCGGTCAATTTCAAGACCTACACCAATTCCATCTGGGATAAGAAAACCAGAGATAATCCCAAGGAAAACTGGGCGGTATTCCCCGGCCACCATGAAGCGATCATTGAGCTGGACGTATTCCAGCGTGTGCAGGAAATCCGGCAGCATCGGCATCGCAGAACGAGCAGCGGAAAAAGCAGCATCTTTTCTGGCCTGGTATTCTGCGATGATTGCAAAGAAAAGCTCTACTTCTGTTCCAGTAAGACCTTTCAGCCCAACCAAGAATTCTTCGAGTGCTCCACCCATCGGAAGAACAAGGAGAAATGCAAAGGGCATTTTATCAGGGCGGTTGTGCTTGAGGAAGTGGTACTGGCTCACGTTCAGATGGTGACGAGCTACATTCTTCGTTTTGAGGACTACTTCCGGCAGGTTATGACAGCTCAAAAGCGTCAGGCAAGCAAGGAAACGATCCAAATCCGGAAAAAGGAGCTTGACCGGGATGAACGCCGTATTTCTGAGCTGAAACGCCTGTTCATCAAGGTGTATGAGGATAATGCGGCAGGCACAGACCTATGAAGCGGAGCAGAAGCAGTTGGAAGCCGATACTGCCAGACTGCGGCAGGAAATCGAAGTACAGGAAGCAGAGAACGATCATCTTGAGCGGTTCATTGAAAAGGCGAGAGCCTATGTCGGTATCAAGAAGCTGGATGGCTATATCCTGCATGAGCTGATCAGCGCGATCTATGTGAGTGCGCCTGACAAAAGCAGTGGACACAGGGAACAGCACATCCGCATTGAGTACAACGGCATCGGTTTTATCCCGATCCATGAACTGATGGCAAAGCAAACGGCGTGACCGAAATCACGCCGTGAGCCTTGAAAACATTACGTTTTCGTCGCTTGGAACCTAATACTGTGTTACGGAGCCCGCCCGGATGCGGCATTTTTGCTTTCCTTCCGGACATCCTTCCTACTGCTTGTTTCTCTGGATCAGCGTCAGCTGGGCTTCCGTATCGCTGGCCCAGGCGTACTGGGACATATATTCCCCGTAATAGGCGTTCACCGCCTCCTCGTCCCCTTCCAGAAAGCGGTACAGATCGCACTCGATCAATTCCGGCAGGATGCGCAGGCTGCGGTTTTTCAGTTCAAACAAATCACCCACGCCGTATTTCTGCAGCGTTTCCCGCAGAGAACGGATCACCACGTCCATCTGCTTTTGCATGGACACGTCGTATTCCCGGTCCTCCCACAGCGCGGCGAAAGCGTCCTGCCTGGTCACGCCGGCGCCCCGGCGGTCCACCAGATAAGCCAGCAGCTCCTTGGATTTGGAGCGGCGGAAATCCATGGTTTTCCCGTCGATCAGGATTTCAAAGTGGCCGAAGGTCTGCACCGCGATGTGGGACGGGATCCGGGCCGCCCGGATAGACAGGGCGTATTCCACTTCCTTGGCCAGCCGGGCCTGGTCAAAGGGCTTGAGCAGGTAGCTTACGGGATGCACGTCGTAGGCGTCCAGGGCATACTGGCTGAACGCCGTGATGAAAATTATGGCGATATGCGGGTCGATCCGCTTGATACGCTTGGCCAGCTCCAGGCCGCTCATATCGGGCATGTCGATGTCCAGCAGCGCCAGGTCCACCGGATGGGCCTTGATCCACGCCAGCGCCTCCAGGGGATGGGTAAAGCCCTGCACATCGTCCAGCAGGCGCATTTTCTGGCAGGTAGCCACCGTGTACTTGAGCACCTGGCCTTCGTCGTCCACGCAAACGGCGTTCATGCATGCTCCTTTCCCAGGGGGATGTGAATGGTCACGCAGGTCCCCCTGTCCTTTTCACTTTCGATTTTCATGGTGCCGCCGCACAGCCTTTGCAGCCGCTCCCGCACGTTCTGGATCCCGATGTGGGTCCTTTCGGCACGGGGCGCTTCCTCCGCGGAAAAGCCCTTGCCGTTGTCCCGGATCACAATTTCATGGCCGTCGTCCGCCACCCGGGTCACGATGTCAATTTGACCCCTGTCCTTGCCCCGGACGCCGTGGCGGATGGCGTTCTCCACCAGGGGCTGCACCGTCAGCGCGGGCAGCAGAAAATCCTCGTCCTCGATTTCGTAATCCAGGTGGATGTTGGGGAAACGCTCCATTTCGATCTGGGCGTACACCAGGGTATGATCCAGCTCCTTCCGGAAGGGAATCAGCCTCGCTTCATTCAGGGAGTCGATGTTCTGCCGCAGATAGGTGGCGAACCGCTCGGTAATGGTGGCCGCCTTTTTGGGGTTTTCCAGGCACAGGGTCTGGATGGTGGTCAGCGTGTTGTAAAGAAAATGCGGCTGGATCTGGGAGATCATGATCTGGATCCGCTGCTCCGCCACCATGGCCTGCTCGTGCTCGCGGACGAACTGCAAATGCAGCCAGGTGTAGAAGAACAGGCAGCAGAACACCGTGGTGATCTCCGTGAAGGTGACGGTGCCGCTCATGGAGCACTGGGAATCCATCAGCGGGCCCAGGGCCGCAATGATCACATTGGCTGCCGGAATCAGCCGGTCAATGCCCTTGAACTGCGTCAGCGCAATCGCCAGCAGGGAAAGAAGCAGCCCGAAGCAGACCACGTGGGCGGCGTAGCCCAGGGGGCCGCGGAAAAACAGGCCGCTGTCCCGGTCGATGATGAACGTCCACCCCCGGAAAAACGCCGTCAGGTACAGCGCGGCGTTCAGCGCCACCGGAATCCAGAACAGGCGGCGCAGAGGGCTGTCCCAGACGATGTAAACGAACAGCACAATGACCACGGGACGCATGATGTAGCAGTACGCCGTCTGGCCGGTTTGCAGCAGCCAGTCATCCGGGCTCCACTGCGCCTTCATCGCGTTGCCGGCGCAGTTGCACACAACGATAGACAGCACCAGCAGAATGATGGCCACCAGCACGTGCTTCACCGGCTTTTTCATGTACGGGTCAACCGCCGCCGCGAAGACAAGACCGATCAGCGCCAGCACGGGCAGCAGCAGCGTATTGAGTTGTTCCTGCAGTTCGGCAGAAATAAGGCCCATCCCGGTCCTCCCTTCCCAACGGCTATTCCCCGCTTCTTATCCTACCCGAAACGGCCTGCAAATGCAACAGCGGAAAATCAGGCTTCGACGCTTTTTTGCCCCCGCACAGCTTCAGTACCAGCGGAACCAGGGCGATGAAGTAGAACGCGTAGAGCACGGAGAAAACCAGTTTGCCCCAATGGGAACCCAGAATGCTGTTCCTGAAATCCTGAAGCCACAGCAGGTACTGTATATCCATCGGTTTCTCTTCCCTTTATTTTTCGATGATCAGAATCTTCACCTCGTCCGGCCCCTGCAATTGCACGCAGCGAAGGCCGGTGTAAACGTCCTGGCGGATTTCGCTGACGGTGATCCCGTTGGCCCGCATCCGCCGGATCACCGGCGGCAGGCGGCGGACGGACAGGGTCAGCGTCTGGCCGGGCAGGCTCTCCCGGGTGTTGGCGCAGTGGATTTCCACCTGCATCTTCCCCATCTGCAGCAGCATATCCGTTCCCGGGGCATCCAGCTGCACGATCTGCCGGATCAATCGGAAGCCCAGCTTCATCACATAAAAATCCCACACATTCTCTTCATTGGACGCCAGCAGCGTGGTGCGGATCAGGGCCATGCGCCGGGCGAAGGGGTACAGCGTGCGGTTCTGGGCGTTGCGTTTCCACCGGCGGTAGGCCTTCACTTCCTTGCGCCAGTTGGGATGCGTCACCACATACGCCACCGACAAAAACAAAAACTGCCCGATCACGCCGCCCAGCGTGTTGGACACCAGATCGTCAATATCGTAAAAGCCCCGCCGGAAGACAAGCTGGGCATTTTCAATCAGAAACGAAAGCACCAGGCAGGCCAGCGCCGGCCGGTAGCGCACCTTGGCGCGGAACCAGCCGAACAGGTACGGCAGCAGGTAGCCCATGGGCACGAACAGCATGATGTTCATGTACACCTGCGCGATGTTCTGTGCGGAGATGATCTGCACATGGGAAACGGCTTTGGAAAAGCCGTCGGTAAAGATTGTTTTCAGGAATCCCACAAACCCCAGGTCGATCCGAACAGCGCCGGTCAAATCCTCAAACAGCGCCACATGCACCTGGTAATCCCGGGTGGCGGACCGGGAAAAGAAAACCAGAAAGGCCACCGCCGCCAGGTAAACGGCGAAGGCGAACAGCAAAAGGCCCTGCCGCAGCCGCAGCAGCGCCTCCGCCCGGGGATGGCTGCTGACGCCGCCCTGCAGATTCAGCCCCAGCTTTTTGCAGATCGTCCTGTCCAGCCAGGGCAGCAAAAAAACCAGGGCCAGCACCAGGCCGGTCACCGCCAGGTTGGTCGTCAGGCTGTTGGCAAACGCAGTCACGCTGATGTATCTCCAGTCGTTTTTTTCTTTCCGCGTCCGGCGGAGGGCGGAGGCAAACGTCTCCGTCCCATCCGCCAAACGGACTTTTACATAGCTTCTTCAGGGCTGACTATTTCCACATGCTCAAAGCGCATGTCCTTGCCGGCGTCTTCCTTCAGGTCCTTCCAAAGCAGGAAGCCGTCTTCGTCCAGGGTGAAAACCGCATCGCCGTCTTCATAAACCGTCTGGTAGGAGGCGACTTCGCCGTCGTCCCCGTACACCACGTCGGTGCAGATGCCGGTGGGCATCGCAGCCAGGGAATTGTCATCCGCCTGATAGAGGCAGCTGTATTCCCATTCGGTCACTTCAGAAGCGCTGCTGCTCCAGGAAATGAACACCCGGAAACCCTCTTCTTCCCAATCCATGTCGATGGACGCCCGGCCGCACACCCAGGAGCCGGAAAACACGGCCGCCGCTTCCGGCATGGTCATTTCGTCCTCCTCCGCGAAGGCGGCGCAGGAAAGCATCAGAACCAGCGTGAGCATCAAAGCAAACAGTTTTTTCATCGTTTTATCCTCTATTCTTCATCGTCTTGGAAATTCAGGCTCCGCTCCCCAAAGGGCGCGGAGCCTGATCAGCAGGGATTATTCCTTTACGGGGATGAGATCCAGGTCGCTGAGGAACTGGACCACCGTGGCGATCTGCTCGTCGGTGATGGGGGTGCCGGCCATTTCTTCGGTATGGGTCAGCACCAGCTCGATTTCATAGCCCAGGTAGATGGTGTAGAAATCCACATAATCCACGTTTTCCTTGGTTTCCTTGATCACCATCAGCTTGGTGCCGTGGCTGGTTTCCATGTAGGAAATGTCCACTTCATCCTCTTCCCGGAAGGTGGCTTCGATCTTCGACAGCGCTTCATCATCCAGGTCGTTCAGGCGAGCCACGTCCGTCAGCAGTTCATCCGGAGCGATGGAGACGACCATCACGGGCTTGCCGGCGGTTTCGTTTTCCGGCAGGAAAGCGGCGATCATGTAGCCGTCGTCGTCGGATTGCATTTCGGTCAGATGGTAGCCCTCGGGAGCGGCCCACTTGGCGGTGAATTTGCCGTTCACGGTCAGTTCGCCGTTCAGTTCTTTCTCGGCGGTTTCCGCCATGGCGGCGCAGCCCAGCATCATCGCCAGGCACAGAAGCAGCGCAATGATCTTTTTCATGTTTTTATTCCTCCTGCGTTGTCGCTTGGGTTACTGTCTGGTCACGTACTTGCTGCTGATGAAGCCGATCATGCCGGTGGCGGGATCCTTCACCTGGTACCAGTCCTTCATTTCAGCCAGCACGGTCAGTTTCTTGCCCTGGGGGCAGGTGGCGATGCGTTCCGCTTCCGTGGAGGGAGCCCAGCGCAGGTTC
>CACYGB010000089.1 GCA_902773895.1 uncultured Eubacteriales bacterium | reverse complement strand
GTCAAATTGTATCTGGACGGACAGGCGTTTCTGGAAACCGCCTTTACCCTGAAAAAGTAACGTCCTGCTGGCGGACAGAAAAAAGAGCTGCTTATGCAGTTCTTTCCAGACTGTTGACAAACCCCGGGGATGCATCGAAGGGGCCGCAGCCCTTTCGATATGAAATCCGCAGGCGGCGACATGTGCGCCGCCGAGGAGCAACAGAATGTTGCTTCCTCTATCCATTTGCTGTAAAATGGATGCATCCATCAAAAGACTGCTTGCAGACTTTCGATGGCAGAGCATCGACTTTGTCGATGCTCTGAAAAGAGTGCAGCTCTTTCTTTTCTCGTTTTTTGTTCAGCGCTTCCGCCGGTCGCTGAGGAACTGGCTGTACTCGCTCCAGTTTTCCAGCGTCATGCCGCAGCCCATGGCCACGCATTCCTGGGCGTTGTCCGCCAGGGTGCAGGGCATCATCAGGGATTTGGCCACCGCGTCGCTGAGCCCGTTCAGCAGCGCGCCGCCGCCGGTCAGCGTAATGCCGGATTCCACAATGTCCGCCACCAGTTCGGCGGGGGTGTGCTCCAGCACGTCGTGGATGGATTCCAGCAGCTGCTGCAGCGGCTCGTCCAGCGCTTCGGTGATTTCGTCGCTGGTGATGCGCATCACTTTGGGCAAATTGGTGATCAGGTTGCGGCCCGTCACTTCCATATAAAACTGCTCGGCGCGGGGGAGCACGGAGCCGATGCTGATCTTCAGGTCCTCCGCGGTCAGTTCGCCGATCAGCAGGTTGTGCTTGCGCCGCAGATAACGGATGATGGCGTCGTCAAAGGCGTCGCCGGCGATTTTGATGGTTTCCCGCACGATCAGCCGGCCCTGGGAGATGACGGCGATTTCCGTTACGCCGCCGCCGATGTCACAGATCATTTCGCCGTACGCTTCGCCGATGGGCAGCCCCGCGCCGATGGCGGCGGCAATGGGCCGCTCGATCATCTGGGTGCGCCGGGCCCCGGCTTCAAACAGGCTGGTCATCAGGCTGTGGCGCTCCATTTCGTTGACGCCGTTGGGGACGCTGATCAGCACCCGTGGGCCGCCGATGAGCCGCTTGGGCACCGCTTTTTTCACAAAATGGCGCAGCATGGTAATGGCCAGCTCCAAATCCGGCACCATGCCGTTTTGCAAGGGGCGCATGGCCACCACGCTGCTGGGCGTACGGCCGATCATGCGGTGGGCTTCCTCGCCGATGGCAATGACGTTGCGTGATTCGCGGTTGAAGGCGATGACGGCGGGCTCGTTGAGCACTACGCCCTTGCCTTTTCCGTAAATCACGACGCTGGCCGTACCCAGATCAATGCCAATGTCCAGATTAGCTGCCATGGATGAATCCCCTTTTCCAGAAATGGTTTTCCAACTTCTTCATTCGACGCGGGAAAGAAAAATCCTCTTTTTTACCATGCTTGTGGGAATGAAGCGCTACTTTTTCGGAAAAATTCGGCAAATTTCGCCCGATCATCCCCACTTTTTCGTTTTTTCTGTCTTCCATGTGGAATCGGTGA
Organism: uncultured Eubacteriales bacterium; assembly: GCA_902773895.1. Lineage (GTDB taxonomy): Bacteria > Bacillota > Clostridia > Christensenellales > Aristaeellaceae > RUG563. Next base: position 7,584 of record CACYGB010000089.1, on the reverse strand, counting down.
ATACTATACCACTTTTTTTTGTATTTGGCAAGTTAATGGAAGAAAGCGCGTTTGTTGCTCATTCCGGGGCATGCTGCGCTCTTGCCAAGGGCAGCCCGATGCGGTAAAATGGGGAAAAGAGGAAACAGGGGAGGCGGCTTTATGCAGTGGACGGCAGGGCAGCAATCGGCCATCGACGCCCGCAACGACAGCGTGCTGGTCAGCGCGGCGGCGGGTTCGGGCAAAACGGCGGTGCTGGTGGAGCGGGTCCTGTCGCTGCTGCGGGAAGGCGGCCGCATCGACCGGATGCTCATCGTCACCTTCACCCGGGCGGCTGCCGGGGAAATGCGGGAACGCATCGGCCGGCGGCTGGAGAAGGAGGGCGAAAAGGACGCCCATCTGCGCCGGCAGGCCCTGAAACTGAACCGGGCGGCCATCTGCACGCTACACGTGTTCTGCAGCCGGGTGCTGCGGGAGCATTTTGAGGCTGCCGGGGTGGACCCCATGGCCCGGATCGCCGACGAAGAAAAGCTGAACGCCCTGCGGCGGCAGGCGCTGGACGACACGCTGGAAAAGATGTACGCCCAGCCGGATGAAGAGGACCAGGCGCTGATTGCGCAGTTTGAGGATCCGCAGATCGTGGAAATGGCGGAAAACCTGTATCAGTTTTTGATTTCCCGGGCGGACCCCTGGGGCTGGGCGGAAACAATGAGCGGCGATGACCGGGCGTCCATGGCGGTATGGCGGCCGGTGCTGAACGAGCTGTGCTTTTCCCGGCTGGAGGGCGCCCGGGAGCTGCTGCCCGAAATGGAGAAGATCCTTCATCAGGGCGGCGGCCCGGCCCGGTACGGCTCCACGCTGGAAAAGGACGCCGCGCTGACCGGCGCATTGCTGGAGGAAGCCCGGGCAGGCACCCTGACCGGCGGCAAAACGGCGTTCGACCGGCTGAGCACGAAGAAAGCGGGGGCGGAGGAGAACCCGGATCTGGCGGATCAGTTCAAGGCGCTGCGGGACGAATGGAAGGAAAGGATCAACAAGGCCCGGGAGATCCTGCCGGCGGATGAAGCGCAAGCGGAGGCGGACATCCGCCACACGCTGCCGGCGCTGCGGGCGCTGTGCCGCGTGGTGCGGCGCATGGACGAAACGTACTTCGCCCTGAAGCAGGCCCGCAATTATCTGGATTACAGCGACCTGGAGCATCTGACGCTGAAAGCGCTGGAAAACAGCGACGTGCGGCGCCAGGTGGCAGGCCAGTTTGACGCGCTGTTTATCGACGAATATCAGGATGTATCCGGCATCCAGGAAGCGATCCTGAACGCGCTGCACGACGGCAACCTGCTGTTTATGGTGGGGGACGTGAAGCAGAGCATTTACCGCTTCCGGCTGGCGGATCCCACGCTTTTCCTGCGCAAATACCGGGATTATTCCCTGGAGGAAAACGCGGCCCAGCGGAAAATCCTGCTGCAGCAGAATTTCCGTTCCGACGGCAACGTGCTGCTGGCGGTGAACGAAGTGTTCCGCCACGCCATGCGGGAAAAAGAAACGGAAATCGAATATGATGAGGCGGCGATGCTGCGGCCCGGCGGCCAGCCCCTGGGCGCGCCGGTGGAGGTGCACCTGATTACGGCCCGGGAGGATGAGGACGGCGGTGCCGGGGAGCTGAGCAGGGGATACCTGTATGAGGCGGAGTTCGTGGCCCAGAAAATCAAGGAGCTGATGCGCTTCTTCACTATACGGGAAGGAAACGGCACCCGGCCGCTGCGGTTCCGGGATATTGCGCTGCTGCTGCGCTACGCTTCCGGCCGCGCGCCCCAGATCGCCCGAACGCTGCAATTGCAGGGCATCCCGGTGTACAGCGACGCGGATGCTCAGTTCTTTGATCTGCCGGAAGTGGTGGATCTGATGAACCTGCTGCGGGTGATCGACAATCCCCTGCAGGATATTCCCCTGCTTTCGGCGCTGCGCTGCCCCTGCTTTGACTTTACGGAGGAGGAGCTGGCCCGTATCCGCCTGGTGGAGCGTACGCCCGGCACGCCGTTTTACGAAGCATTTCTGGCCGTGAAGGAGAAGGAAAACGCTTTGGGCGAAAAGGCCCGGCAGGCGTGGCGGCGGCTGGAGGAATGGCGCTTCCTTTCCGAAAACCTGACGGTGGACCAGCTGGTGTACCGGGTGCTGGAGGAAAGCGGATTGTATATGCGCGCGGGGGCGCTGCCCGACGGGGAGCTGCGGCAGGCCAATCTGCGCCTGCTGGCGGAGCGCGCCCAGGGCGAAAGCGCCCGGGAAGGCCTGAACGCGTTCCTGCGGGAAACGGGCCGGCTTCACGCCGGCGACGACGGAAAATCCGCCAAAACCCTGGGGGAAAACGAGGATGTGGTGCGCATCCTGACGCTGCATAAATCCAAAGGGCTGGAATTCCCCGTGGTGTTCCTGCTGGAGCTGGCGCGGCCCTTCCGCAAGGGCGGCGACAGCCCCATGCGGCTGCATGCGCAGTACGGCCTGACGCTTCCGTATATCGACAGCGACAGGCGAGTGACGAAAAAAACCTGCGCCCAGGAGGCCCTGGCCGGCATCGGGGAAAAGGAGGCCCGGGCGGAGGAAGCGCGGCTTCTGTACGTGGGCATGACCCGCGCCAAGGAAAAACTGATCCTGGTGGGGTCGCCCCGGCGGCTGGAAAACGCGCTGGAAAAATGGCGCCGTCCGGCCACGGCCTACGCCGCCGGCTCGGCGGACTGCATGCTGGACTGGGTGATGGAAAGCCTGGGCGGCTTCCGGGAAGGGCAGTGGACCGGAGAGAACGGCAGCGTATGGCGCATGTCCTTCCAGCCGGCGGAGGAACTGACTGCGCCGGTCCTGCGGGCGGCCGCGCCGCTGCATATGGCCCAGGGAGAAGCGGACAAGCGGACCGTGGAACGGCTCAGCCGCACGCTGCCTTCCCAGCCGCCGCTGAAAACCTCCGTCACCGCTATGGCCAAACGGCTGCAGGAGGAAAAGGACGCGTGGGAATCCCCGGCGGACAAGCGGAAGCTGCCCCAGGAAGCCTCCGTGCCCGATTTCCTGCGGGACGAAACGATCACGGCGGCCCAGCGCGGCACGGTGACGCACCGGGTGCTGGGGCTCATCGACTATGCCCTGGCGCGGCAGGGCAAATGGCAGGAAGCCATGGACGCGCTGGCAGGCAAGGGGCTTTTGACGAAGGCGGAACGGGAGGCCGTGCGCCTGTCCTGGCTGTCGGGCTTCTTTGGGTCCGGCCTGGGAAAACGCGCCCTGGCGGCGGATACGCTGCACCGGGAATGGGCGTTCAACCTGCGGGGCGACGGGCAGACCCTGGTGCAGGGCGTGATTGACCTGTGCTTCCTGGAGGCGGACGGCTGGGTGCTGGTGGACTACAAAACGGATGCCGCGGATGGGGAAGAGCTGGTGCGTCGCTACACCCTGCAATTGCAGTGGTATGCCCGGGCGCTGGCGCGCATCACCGGCACGCCGGTCCGGGAAACCTGGGTGTTCGGGCTGCGGGCCGGGGAGGCGTTCCGGATACCGGATTTGCCGTAAACAGAGAAAAAGTATAAAAATTTGAAAATGACGCTTGACAAACAGCGCCCGTTAGGGTAATATATATTGCGTGCCGCGAAAACGGCATGGCGGGGGAGCATAGCTCAGCTGGGAGAGCACTTGCCTTACAAGCAAGGGGTCACAGGTTCGAGCCCTGTTGTTCCCACCATAAATGTGGCCCGGTAGTTCAGTCGGTTTAGAATGCCAGCCTGTCACGCTGGAGGTCGAGGGTTCGAGCCCCTTCCGGGTCGCCATATCTGCCTTGGTAGCTCAGTCGGTAGAGCATGTGACTGAAAATCACAGTGTCGGTGGTTCGATTCCGCCCCAAGGCACCACAGTGTGCGGTAGTAGCTCAGTTGGTAGAGCGCCACCTTGCCAAGGTGGAGGTCGCGAGTCCGAGCCTCCCTTGCCAAGGTGGAGGTCGCGAGTCCGAGCCTCGTCTACCGCTCCATTTTTTAAGGCGCCATAGCCAAGTGGTAAGGCGAAGGTCTGCAAAACCTTTATGCTCCGGTCCGAATCCGGATGGCGCCTCCAAAAAAACCCGCTGCGAAAGCAGCGGGCTTTTCTTTTCTGTTTTTTGGCTCCTCAATAGGCTACGATCAATCCGTTCCGCTCAGCGTAGAAGCTGTCCAGCCCCCGGGTGGGCAGGATGTCCACGGAAACGCTGCCGAAAGCGGCCAGCAGGGCGTCCCGCAGCAGTTGGGCGGCTTTTTCATTGAGGCAGTGGGAGATGACAATGGCTTTCCCGGCCAGGCCTGTCTGTTTGATTTCGTTGACCAGGAAACGGATCATGCCCTTTTCGCCCCGGGCCTTGCCCCGCATGGCGATTTTCCCTTCGTCGCTGCCCACGCCGATGCCCCAGAACCCAAGATGCCCGGCCACAAGGCCCACCAACCGGTTCACCCGGCCGGCCTTGATCAGGTTGTGATAGGAGGACAGGGCGAAAATGATGTGGGTTTTGGCGGCGCAGTCGTTTAGATCTGATACCACGCGGTCGAACGCCAGCCCTTCCCGGATCAGCTGGCAGGCCCTGCGGATGATCAGCACGGTTTCCGGGCCGGTGGCCTTGGTGTCGATCACGGCGATCTGCCTGTCCGGGTGCTCCTCCAGGATCATTTCCCGGGCGGCGCAGGCGCTGTTGTAGCTGCCGGACAGCGCGCTGGAAATGGTGAAGGCGATCACCGGGCCGTCCCGGTCAAAGGCATCGGCCCATTGTTGGGCGCCGGGGCAGGCGGTGGCGGCCGCTTCGGCGCTTTTTTCGTTGTCGGTCAGCATGGCGTCCACGTCGATGGCCGCGTCGTCGATGTAATCCCGCCTGCCCACGTGAATATGAAATGGGATGGTTTCAAACCCAGTGGCGGAATCCTCCGGGGACAGCGCGTGCAGATCACAGCTGGAATCGGCAACCAGATGCCACTTCATCATGAAGAACTCCTTTCCTTTTCCGTGTTCAAAGCATGGCATTCCCTGTACCGAGTATAATGAAACAGGAGAAAAATGTCAATTCCGGGACCGCTTTGGGGCGGAAATCGCGCTTTTCATAGTTGGCGCCGGAAGCGCATATGTATCATCGGAACAGAAAAAGGAGGCGTTTGGATGATGCAGGATCAAAACCAGGGCGCGCGGCCCCTGTACCGGGATATTGCGGAAAGAACCCAGGGCGATCTGTACATCGGCGTGGTCGGCCCGGTGCGAACGGGCAAAAGCACCTTTATCAAGCATTTTATGGAGCAGCTGGTGCTGCCGCTGATGGCGCCCGGGCCCCGCAGGGACCGGCTGAACGACGGGCTGCCCCAATCCGGTTCCGGGAAAACGGTGATGACCACGCAGCCCCAGTTTATCCCCGGGGAAGGCGCGGCCCAGATGCAGATCGAGCCGGGAGTGGGGGCCCGGGTCCTGCGCGCGTCCCTGGAGAACAAATACGATGTGCCGGTGACGCTGCTGAACGTGAAGGAAATGCGGCAGGAAGATATGCAGAAGCTGCTTTCCTCCCTGCTGCTGGAGTTTCCCCTGCGGGAAGTACGGTTTTCCGTGCCCGGCTGGATGGGCGCGTTGGATGGGCAGCATTGGCTGCTCCAGCACGCCATCGAAACGGTGCGTACCCTGGGCGAAACCATGAAGAAAATGCGGGATAAGGAGATTGTCAGGATCATTCCAAGAGTGCAGCGGACCGCGTCACATGTCGAGAATTTTGATATCAGCCGGCTCCTGTGTGACGTGGAGCGGTTTATCGGCGATGAGGAACCCATGGAGAAATACGGGATGGGATTCTGCTATGAAAATTCTTTTGACGGTACAAAGATCAAGGCCGTAACATCTGAGCTGCTTGAGAAAACAAGGGAGTATTACGAAAAGCATCATGAGAAGATGAATTCTGTTGCCATCACGCATCTGCATTTACTCCTTTTTGATCTGCACAGTTATTCAGACGATATTGTACCAAAAGCATTTCTTTCCCTGAGTAAGCCGACTCCGGATATCTGTATCGGCACGGATCCACGGTATACGCCCCGTGCGCTGACAGATACCTTGGAAAGACATTTTGTACGGGAAAACATCTCCTATGCGGAAAACTATCCTTATCGAGGATGCTTCGTACCGAATGTCGTGCTGAAAAGCGGACGGCGCCGGGATTTTACCGGCATCATGATTGAAGTGAATAAGCGGTTTTACTGTGACCGCAACGGAGATGCGATTGAAGGCAGGCTTCTCCAGCTCAGGCAAATTTTGGAAAAAGTACTTGTTGAATCTATAGGACAGGTTTGAGGTGGGAACTATGGGGAAAGGTTTTGACACGTTTATGGAGAATCCGTATTGGAAAGGGATCTATGAGAACGCGCCGAGCAATAACCTGAAGCGGTATTTCCAGATCCGGTTTGATCATTCAGGATTCGTAAAAGGCGCTCCGCGTCAGGGCAGCGCGGCAGAAAAGGAATTGCAGGAAATTCCCTTGACCAAGGAAGATGTCCAGTACATCCAGAGTATCACAAGAATTGGAAATGCCCGCATGTTCTATAAAGTTTTCATCGATAAGCTTGCCGGGGAACATGAGGGGAAATGTGTTCGGGCATCTATGTTTCAAATTGAAGAATGGAATCCGTACTACAGACAGGAGGGAAAATAAATGGATAGGAATCCTTATGTTATCAATGTGTTTAACTCGGAACAGCAAGAGAAGTTTTTGAGTACTATGGCAGAGATGGGGATCCTGGCTTCTGAGGAGTACCATTATAGAAAATACCCTTATAATGAACTATACATCATCGACCTTGCGAATAAAACCTTCAGACGTATCGATAAATCGGACGATACAAGAGCCATGATTCACACTGGAATCAGAGTCATATGGGTTGACGATTTTATAAAGGAAGTGGCAACCTGTTCCAAACCCGAACGTGTATGGAAAAAGATTTACCGTCAGGACGGAACACTTGCCTATGAAGGGTTTACAGAAAACGGCATGCCTCATGGAGCGGGGAAAGCATATTTCCCTGATGGGGGAACCTATCAGGAAGGAATCTTCGGCGAGAAAGGATTGCTGTCTGGCGTGGAATACTATGATAACGGACAAGTCAGATTCGACGGCATCCTGAAATACCATTATCATTACGGGCCGAACTATCCCGTCTACGGCCGTTGCTATTACAGGGACGGCAGACTCATGCATGACGGACAATTTAAAATCAAGTTCGTAGGCAGCTTAGGGTATCCTACAGTCGATGAGCCCAAAGATTACGGAACAATTGCTCCGGGAGATAGACCACGGTATTAACAATGGAGAGGAAAGAGTTCGTTATCGGTTTTTAGGAAGGATGGGTACAATGAACAGCATGGAATATACCGAACAGCTGAAGGAAAGCGTTGGCGCCTTTTACAGTCAACCTGATCAGGAATCACTTCAGAATGTGCTATCACTTATTTTTGACGGGATTCGAGAAAACCATCTTGTCAGTGTTGCATATGCTGTGGACAAAAAAACTCACAACGGTTTCTTCTTTTACAGAAGAGACTACTCTGATGGGAGCCAGACGGCTTATGTCTTCACGGAGGAGGCTG
>CACYGB010000088.1 GCA_902773895.1 uncultured Eubacteriales bacterium | reverse complement strand
CATGGTCACCAAGATCGACGACGAAACCGCTCAGGTGCAGGTCGTTGCCTGGTATGACAACGAGAACAGCTACACCAGCCAGATGGTCCGCACCATCAAATACTTCGCCGAGCTGAAGTAATTGTAGCGTAAGGGTTTGCGGAATTTGCGAAAGCAAAAGAACGAGCCCAGGTGCGTAAAATGTTGATTTAGTACCGTAAACCGTTCTGATGATTTGGATTTAGGTACGATAAGCATTTTCCCCCTTTTCTTGATTGGAAGCTGTCAGGAAAAGGGGGTTTTCATTTCCAGGAAGATGGATGACGCCATCGTGGAATTCGGGTTCGACTGCAAGGTGAGGAAGCTGTCTGCAATGACGGTGGCGAACTATCCGGGATTTTCATAATATTTTTACTCAATCAACTTTCAATCATCATGAAACATTTTTTGCATTTCTTCCCGGTTTTGGGGCCGTGCTGTCTCTTTTCCGTGCATTTTCCCGCGTGCCGGCATCCGTTGCGTACATGGTTGCATTTCTGGGAAAAACGTGATAGAATAAGGGTAACAAAACATGGATGGCACATCCATATAATACGCAAGGAGGTTTTCCCATATGAAGAAACTGGCTGCTTTGATTCTGGCGCTCGTCCTGGTGATGAGCATGACCGCCGCCCTGGCCGATGAAGAAAGAGTGCTGAACATTTGCACCCCCAACAGCGACGGCCTGCGCTCCATCTATCCGCTGTTCGAGCAGGAAACCGGCATCAAGATCAATTCCGAATCCCTGGGCACCGGCGACTGCATGGCCCGCATCAAGGCTGAAAAGGAGCAGGAATATTGCTCGTTTGACCTGATGTACGGCGGCAGCCTGGCCAACTTCGTAGCCAACAAGGACCTGTTCCAGGATTACTATTCTCCGGAAGACGAACACCTGATGGAAGCCTATCGCAACACCCTGGGCTTCTGCACCAACTACACCGTGGACGGCAGCGTGCTGCTGGTGAACGACGAACTGCTCAAGGAACTGGGCGTTGAAGTGAAGGGCTATGCCGATCTGCTTCAGCCCGCGCTCAAGGGCAAGATCGTGTCCGCCGACCCCTCCGCTTCCTCCTCCGCTTTCTGCCAGCTGACCAACTGGCTGCTGGTGATGGGCGAAGGCGAAACCCCCGCGGAACGCTATGAAAGCGAAAAAGCCTGGAAGTTCACCGAGGACCTGCTGAAGGGCCAGGACGTGAAGATCACCTCTTCCTCCTCCGCCGTGTACAAGGGAGTCATCAACGGCGAATACGCCGTGGGCCTGACCTATGAAGACCCCTGCGTCACCATGATCAAGGACGGCGCCACCAACGTGCACATCGTTTACCCCGTGGAAGGCACCGTGTTCCTGCCTGCCCAGATCGGCATTCCCAACAACTGCAAGAACCTGGAAGAAGCCCAGGCCTTCGTGGACTTCATGCTCTCTGAAACCGCGCAGAAGTTCCTGGCCGAGCAGACCACCAGCCGCAACATCCGCCCCGTGGAATACCAGAACGACGTGATGACCCCCCTGGCCGACATCGCCCTGGCTTATGAGGACAGCGAATACGTGATCGCGCACACCGCCGAGCTCAAGACCCGCGTGGGCGACATCATGAACAAGTAATCCATCCCGTTTCCAGCGGTGCGCAATCGGTACAGCCGGTTGCGCACCGGCCTTTTATGGGGACAAAAGAAAGGATCAATCGAAGATGAGCGTCAGCATCAATTTTGATCATGTGGTGAAGCGGTACGGCGATACCACGATCATTCCGGATCTGTCACTGCAGGTAAAGGAAGGGGAATTTTTCACCCTGCTGGGCCCTTCCGGCTGCGGCAAAACCACCCTGCTTCGCATGGTGGCGGGCTTTAACAGCATCGAAGGGGGCACCATCTCCTTCGATTCCCAGGTGATCAACGACATCGCCCCCGCCAAGCGCAATATCGGCATGGTGTTCCAGAATTACGCCGTATTCCCCCATATGACGGTGCGCAAAAACGTGGAATTCGGCCTGAAAAACCGGAAGGTGTCCAAGGAAGAAATCAACAGGCGGGTGAACGAGATCCTGGAAACCGTGAAAATCACCGAATACGCCGACCGCCTGCCCGAGAGGCTTTCCGGCGGCCAGCAGCAGCGTGTGGCGCTGGCCCGCGCCATCGTGATCAAGCCCAATTTGCTGCTGATGGACGAGCCGCTGTCCAACCTGGACGCCAAGCTGCGCATCGAAATGCGCAACGCCATCAAGCAGATCCAGAATGAAGTGGGCATTACCACCATTTACGTGACCCACGATCAGGAAGAAGCCATGGCCGTGTCGGACCGCATCGCCGTAATGAACAGCGGCGTGATCCAGCACGTATCGACCCCCAAATCCATCTACCAGCGCCCCGCCAACCTGTTTGTGGCCAACTTTATCGGCCACAGCAACACCCTTCGGGCCAAAGCCGACGTGAAGGGAAACCGTCTGGTGTTCGAAAACGGCTACGCGCTGCCCTACGACGGCTTTTCCCGGCAGGCCGGCGACGGGGAGGTCCTGGTGTCCGTGCGGCCCGAGGAATTCATCATCCAGGCAAAGGACGCCCCCGGTGTGCCGGCGCGGGTGAAATCCAGCATCTTCCTGGGCTTGATGACCACTTATTTCGTGGATCTTTTCTCCGGGGAGACCGTTGAAATCACCGACGTTTCCTCCATCTCCAATATCCTGCCCAACGGCACGGAGGTGAGCCTGACCTTCGAATCCGAAAAAATCAACGTCTTTACACCCGACGGCGAAAGAAGCCTGACGAAGGGGGTCGTTGACGATGCGCACGCTTAAAGTGATCCGGCCCCGGAAAACGGGCGTGATGATCCTGGGGATCGTGCTGCTGGTGCTGGGCATCGTGGCGGGCGCCCTCGGCCTGATGGGCCGCAGCCAGGCGGATTACTATGCCCGGAAGGTGAAGCTTTCCCAGGGCGAATTCATCGAATACGCCACCGGCAAAAGGGAAGTGGAGCCGATTACCGAGGCGGACTATAAAGGCCGCAACCTGACCGCCGCCGGCAAGGCCAAGCAGACCCTGAACGAGCAGCTGGCCAAGGTGACGGAACTGGACCGGGTGATCATGCCCCTGCGCTACCCCGCGCTGATTGCCGGGCTAATCCTGCTGGCAGCCGGGGCCTGGCTGCTCATTTCCCACGATGTGTGGCCCATGGTGACGGTGCTGGCCATCATCTTCTACCTGGTGTTCCTGATGTATCCGCTCTACATGCTGCTGCGGCAGGCGCTGATCAACAGCGAGGGGCATCTGTCCTTTGAAATGTACGAAAAGATCTTCAGCCGCGCCTATTACAGCAACGCCATCTGGCATTCGCTGCTGATTTCCGCGGTGGTCACCCTGGTGTCGGTGCTCATTGCCACGCCCATGGCCTATATTATGTCCACCATGAAAATCAAGGGCGCTGGTGTGCTGCAGATCCTGATCCTGGTGTCGTCCATGTCCGCCCCCTTCATCGGGGCCTACGCCTGGATCCAGCTGTGCGGCCGCAACGGGATCGTGACCAACCTGCTGGCCTCCATCGGCATCAATATCGGGGATATTTACGGCTTTAAGGGCTGCGTCATCGTGATGAGCTTCCAGCTTTACAGCCTGGTATTCATGTTCATCTCCGGCGCGTTCAAGAGCATGGACAACAGCCTGATCGAAGCCTGCGAAAGCCTGGGCTGCTCCGGGCTGAAAAAGGTGTTCAAGGTGGTGCTGCCCCTGATGCTGCCCACGCTGCTGGCCGGCGCGCTGCTGGTGTTCATGCGGGCCTTTGCCGATTACGGCACCCCCATGCTCATCGGCGAAAACTACATCACCCTGCCTGTGCTGGTGTATAAGGAATTCTTCAGCGAATTGGGCGGCTCCGAAAACCTGGCCGCCGCTATTTCCATCATCGCGATTATCATCACCACCAGCGTGTTCCTGCTACAGAAGTATATTTCCAACCGGAAAATCTTCTCCATCAGCGCCCTGCATCCGGTGGAGGCCCATCAGGCCAAGGGCGTGCGGAACGTGCTGGCGCATGTCTACTGCTACGTGATGGTGGGCATCGCCATCATGCCCCAGTGCCTGGTCATTTTCAATTCCTTCCGCAACACCAGCGGGCGCATGTTCGCCCCGGGCTTTTCGCTGAAAAGCTATGGGGAAGCCTTTGACACCGTGAGCCGCTCCATCTGGATGACCTACCTCATGTCCACCATCGCCATTGTGTGCATCGTCGTGGTCGCCTGCATGATCGCCTATCTGGTGGTGCGCCGCCGGAACATATTCAATGCCACGGTGGACGTGATGAGCATGTTCCCAGAAACGGTGGCCGGCTCCATCCTGGGCATCGCCCTGCTCACCGCCTTCAACAAGCGTCCCCTGCTGCTCTCCGGCGGCATGTTCATCATGATCCTCAGCTACACCATCCGCCGCTTGCCGTACACCATCCGCTCCTCCGCGGCCATCCTGCGCAATATTCCTCCCTCCATTGAGGAGGCCGCCGTCAGCCTGGGCACCAGCAACGTGAAAACCTTCTTCCGGGTGACAACCCCCATGATGATGCCGGGCGTGGTCTCCGGCGCCATCCTCAGCTGGATCATGATCATCACCGAGCTGTCCACCTCCATCATCCTCTATAATCCCTCCACCAAAACCATGACCCTGGAAATTTACAGCCAGGTCATCCGCGGCAACGACGGCGTGGCCTCCGCCATATCCGCCATCCTGACCTTCTCCACGGTGATCGCCCTGGCGCTGTTTTTCAAAATCAGCGGCAAAAAAGAGATCACCCTGTAACTCCACGATGGCGGCGCTGCCAATCGAAGGGGCCGAAGCGCCCGAAAACCTGCCCGCCGGCATATTCTTGCGAAGACCCGGGGCAGCTTTTTCGGGCGGCCCCTTCGATGCATTTCCGGGCTTGGCCTGCAAACCGAAACATCCCCTGGCAAAACCGCCGGGGGATGTTTGCATTTGAATGAACCTGACCTGCGCCTGGCCCGCAGCGTCCGCCCCGGCTTTCGATCCTTCCAACGAAGTCCCTGATCGCGCCGCATCGGTCTTCCTGCCGGATGCCGGCGCCCCCTGGCTGCACGCTGCAAATAAGCCGATACATTCCCATTGATGCAGAAGAAAAAACCAGCTTTCGACCCGGTCGCCGGATCGAAAGCCGTCAAAACAAGGAAAAACCCTTGATAAATCAAGGGTTTTCGATGGTGGAGCATAGGAGACTCGAACTCCTGACCCCAACACTGCCAGTGTTGTGCGCTACCAACTGCGCTAATGCCCCATCCGTCTTGCGGGTTTCCCCTGCGGACAAATGGCATTGTATCACAGATTGATGGGTTTGTAAAGTCCTAAAATGAAAAAAATTTATCTGTTGTGACAGAACAGGCCCGGAAGCGTCGGAACAGGCCGGAAATGATGCCCCGCAAAGCAACCCGTTTGTCCCTGCCGACCGGAAACCCTGGAAAAGCCTGCCGGTTTGGGCCACGCGGGAATCCGGCCGGCTGTTTTTCCGTTTCATTTCCGCATTGGCAGCAGGATTCCGGGCCGCCGGATCGAATTGTACCTTCGTTTGACGGAGGGACGTATGCTGCAGATTCTTTCGTGGGTGCTGGCGCTGTGCGCCGTTGGAGGCGGGATCGACCGCCTGCTGGGCAACAAAATGGGGCTGGGCAAGCCCTTTGAGGACGGATTCCGCCTGCTGGGGCCGGTGGCGCTGTCCATGGCGGGCATTTTGTGCCTGGCGCCGGTGCTGGCCGGATGGCTCGGCGCAGCGGTAACGCCGGTGTACCACCTGTTTTCGCAGGATCCCGGCATGTTCGGCTGCATCCTGGCCATCGACATGGGCGGCTATCCCATGGCGATCCGCCTGGCGGACGACCCTGCCGTGGGCCGCTTCGCCGGCATCATCGGCGCCGCCATTCTGGGCTGCACCGTGTCCTTCACCATTCCCACCGGCATGGGGCTTTTTTCCGGCGCGGTGCGGGAGCGGTTCGCCCGGGGCATCCTGTACGGGCTGACGGCGCTGCCGCCCACGCTGCTGCTGGGCGGCGTACTGTGCGGCCTGCCGCTGCTGCAGGCCCTGTGGCTGTGCGCGCCGGTGCTGGTGTTTTCGGTGCTGCTGATGCTGGCGCTGAAATTCCGCCCGGAGCGCACGGTGCGAGCTTTCAGCCTGTTCGCCGCCGGCCTGAAAATCCTGACCACCGCCGGGCTGGCGCTGGGCGCGTTCCAGCACATGACCGGCGTGATCCTGCTGCCCGGCATGCTGCCCCTGGCGGACAGCATGAAAACGGTGGCCGCCATCGGCATCATGATGCTGGGCAGCCTGCCGCTGGCGGAGCTACTGCGACGGGTTTTGCAGCGTCCATTCCGGGCGCTGGGCCGCCGCACGGGGCTGTGCAGCGACGGCGTGGCCGGGCTGCTGCTGATGTACCTGAGTGTGCTGCCGGGGCTGACGGCGCTGCCGGAACTGAGCCCCCGGGGGCAAACGGTGAACGCCGCCTTCGCGGTGAGCGCCGCGTCCTGCCTGGGGGCGCACCTGGCCTTCACACTGAATGCGGAGCCGGCGCTGGCCCTGCCGCTGCTGGCGGTCAAGCTGGCGGGCGGACTGCTGGGGGCGCTGATCGCCTGGGGGATGACCCGGCGGGACCCGGCCGGGCAGGCACAGGATGGTTCCCCCTGCGGCGCACCGTCCGATGCCGGACACGCGGCAATAAGGTAAACAACGAAAGGATGAGAAACATGAAAAGAACGCTGATCCTGCTGATGGCGCTGCTGCTGATCGGCACAGCCGGTATGGCGGAGGACGCCGTTTATCAATCGGATTTTACCCGGGGCACGGATGGCTGGTATGCCCGCAGCGGCGGCGGCGCCCGGGTGTCGGCAGACGACGGCGCGCTGCATATCGAGGGCCGCTCGGCGGACTGGCATTCCCCGGGCCGGGATTTTGACCTGGTTCCGGGCGGAAAATACCAGCTGAGCGCCCAGGTGCGCCAGACGCAGCGGGACAGCGCCGCCTTTATGATTTCGGTGGCCCACACCGCCGACGGCGTGGAAAGCTACGAAAACCTGGCCCGGGCCACGGCAAAAAAGGGCGAATGGACGACCCTGCAGGGCAGCTACACCGCCGGGGAATTCGACCGGTTCGTGCTCTACGTGGAAACCACCGGCGCATCGGACCTGGCCTATGACCTGCGGGATTTTTGCGTGACCGCTCCGGACGGCGTGCCTGAAAGGAAGCCTACCGCCGCGCCCATGATCCTGGAGCCGGCGGCGGATCTGCCGTCCCTGAAGGATGTTTACGCCGGAAAATTCGATTTTGGCGCAGCGCTTCCCGCTTCCGCCTTCCGGAATGCCGCTTTGATCCGCCTGGTGAAGGAGCAGTTCAGCATCCTGACCCCGGAAAACGAGCTGAAGCCCGACAGCGTGCTGGACGTGGCTGCCAGCCGGCGTTTGGTTGCCCAGGATGAAACGGCGGCCGCCGTGCATTTCGACAGCGCCCGTCCGCTGCTGGATTTTGCCCGGGACAACGGCATCAAGGTGCACGGCCACGTGCTGGTGTGGCATTCCCAGACACCGGAAGCCTTTTTCCACCAGGGGTACGACCCGGCCAAGCCCTTCGTCAGCCGGGAAGTCATGCTGGGCCGGCTGGAAAACTACATCCGCGGCGTGATGGACTTCCTGCAGAAAAATTACCCCGGCGTGGTGGTTTCCTGGGACGTGGTGAACGAAGCCATTGACGACGGCACGGCAAAGCTGCGCGTGTCCAACTGGACCAAGGTGGTGGGCGACGATTTTGTGCAGCAGGCCTTCGCCCTGGCCCGGAAGTACGCGCCGGCAGGCACCCTGCTGTATTATAACGATTACAACACCGCCATGCCCGGCAAGCTGAACGGCATCGTGAAGCTGCTGGAAAGCCTGATTCCCGGCGGCTGCATCGACGGCTACGGCTTCCAGATGCACCACAGCGTGGGCTCTCCCTCCATGGAACAGATTTCCGCCTCCGTGCATCGCATCGCGGCCCTGGCGCTGCGCCTGCGGGTCAGCGAACTGGACGTGGGCACCAGCGGCAACAGCGAGGACAGCTTCCGCCGCCAGGCGGATAAATACGCCCGGATCATGAAGCTGCTGCTTTCCTGCAGCGACAGCTTTGAGGCGGTGCAGGTCTGGGGCGTCACCGATCCCATGAGCTGGCGGGCGGCCAATTACCCCCTGCTGTTTGACGGCCGATTGAACCCCAAGCCGGCCTTCTGGGCCGTGGCCGATCCGGACAGCGTGCCGTAAGCAAAGCGGAAACACCTGCTCCCCGTTATGCAAAAATTTTCCAGTACACAAAAGGTTCTTTCCGGAACATGTCCGTCCGGGAAGAACCTTCTTTTTTTGTTTTCTTCGTTTTTCCGGCGGTTTACGCCTTCTTTTTCGTCGCCCGGAGCACCGCCAGAAGGACGCCGTACGCTACCCCGGCCACCGGCCAGACGATCCACGTTTTGTCCCAGGCGTTGAGCAGGAAGCTCAGCGCCAGGAAAATCGCCGTGGCGGAGCCCCAGAAAATGGTGGCCACCGGAGCCAGTCGCCCGCTTTCGGCCTTTTTCTCCAGGGTGTAGTCTCCCTCCTGCAGCAGGGCCTGGAAGCCGCCCCACAGGATGCTGGCCCGCACGATCAGCCAGCAGCCCACGGCCACCAGCGCCAGCAGAATGGCCGCCGCCACGGCATATGCTTCCCCCTGATCCCCAAAGCAGATCATGGCGACAAACAGCGGAATGGAGGACAGCACGCACAGCAGGACCCCGACGACCAGGTGTGCAGAGCGGGCAGCGCTGTATTTTTCCCTGCGTTCCTTCGCCATGCCGGCCACGCCGTAGGCCGTGTCGATTTCTTCCTTTTCCATGTATTCAAACCGCTGGCCCTTCAACCCGGTGGTGATGAACAGCGCCTCCGCGCCGCCGATCAGCAGCAGCAGCGCCACCAGGCCCAGGCCCGCAGCCGCGGTTTCCGAAAGATGCAGCACATCCGCCGATTGCAGGGCGGACAGGACGATGAGCAGGATCGGGGAAAGGATACACATCATCACCCCCAGCGAAATCCTCTGGGAAGACAGCTCCCGGTACGCCAGGAAGGCGGACGCCTCCTCCATGGAAACGGGCCGCGCCGTGCTTTTTCCCTCCTCCTGGCTGCCCGTCCCGGCGCCCAGGGGCTGCAATTCCATTTCATCCTTCAGCAAGCAGTCGGTGCTGACGCCGAACAAGTCGGACATTTTCAGGATCCGGTTCATATCGGGAATGGACTGCGCGCTTTCCCATTTGGAAATGGATTGCCGGCTGACATCCAGCATTTCCGCCAGCTCCTCCTGGGACCAGCCGTTCTTTTTTCTCAGTTCCGCAATTTTGTCTGCCAGGATCATGTTCGGTTTCCTCCGTTCGTTTTTTTGCATCTTCAGCATAACGCCGGACGCGGTTGCAGGCCATCAAACGGGTTTGGAAATTTGTCAACTGCCGGTTGCAAACGGCAGAAAATCCTGTTCTTTCGGCGGTCAGAAGGGCTTTTTCGGCGGAAACAACCTTTTCCGGGGATATACCGTGCTTTATCGCCTGCCCACTGCCGGTTTTCCCCGGGCCCGCACGATCCTGCCGTCAAATGTTTGCAGGAACGTGCGAACCGTTCCTTTCCGCCGTTTCGGGCGCCGGGGCCGAAAGCACAACGGGCTCCAGCAGCCGGGGCCGCAGGCAGCGCACCAGCCCGGTATATTTGGCGTCCAGGTAATCGGCAAAAGCGTCGGGGTCGCCGGGGTTGTCGGCGAACATATCCCAATGGCCGGGAATCACAGCCCGAAGGCGCAGTTCCCCGGCCAGGTCGGCAGCCTCCTGAAAAGTCATGTTGCCAATGCACTGGCGGCGGTAACGCGCGCCGTCCCGGCCGTTGATCGGCAGCAGCGCCGCGTCGATGGGGCCGAAAGCCTGCAGCCGGGGCAGCATGCCCTCGTAGCGCAGGGTGTCCCCGGCGTGGTAAACGCTCAGGCCGTTCCCTTCCAGGATGTACTGCAGGCAGGGATACAGGCCGGTGGCCGGGTCCGGCGAAAGGAATTAGTGGGCAGCGGCCAGGGCATGGACGGTGACGCCGCCGATCCCGCAGCTTTCGCCGTCATTCAGGCCGCGGCAGTTTTCCTCCACCACCCCGTCGCGCAAAACGCCCGGCCGGTTCAGCGCGGGAAACACGAACGGCACGCCCAGCCCGGACCATACCCGCCAGGCCGCGTGATCCATGTGGTCCAGATGGTCGTGCGTGCCCAGGAAACCGTCGATGCCTTCCATTTCTCTGGCCCAGCCACCACAAAACCGCCGTGCCGTACGGCGCCGGCGTTTCCCGGACGCTGCGCAAAAAATCATTCATGCTGCCTGCTCCTGCCTTTCTGTTTGTTTCAAACTTTCCTACCCATGGGATCTTTCCCTGCGTCTGTTTCCCGAAGCTGCCGCTTCCTGGAAAATGCTGTTTTCGCAGGAATC
Organism: uncultured Eubacteriales bacterium; assembly: GCA_902773895.1. Lineage (GTDB taxonomy): Bacteria > Bacillota > Clostridia > Christensenellales > Aristaeellaceae > RUG563. The sequence continues at coordinate 645 of CACYGB010000088.1, read as the reverse complement.
ATCCAATCACGCCTTCCGGATGACATAGTATCCCTTTCTTTCCTTGTCATACAGGTCTCCGGGTTCTTCGCCCGCTGCTCTTAATACACGAAAAAGCCAGTTATACCGAGCATAATTTTTCCATTCCTCTGATTCCGGGGATATATAATCATTGGAAGCCACATAAATTTCCAAAGCATCCAATTCATCTTCCAGTTCTTCTTTTTCTTCTTCATTCAGGTTGATGGAAATAACACAGGGCGCTGATTTGACAAAGCCAAGCGCCTGAAGAGGCATATCCGTCTCTACCAAATCGACAGCAATTTCCGGGCGGAGTTCGTGAAGACATTGGACGATTTCACGGTATGTAAGCAAGTCTGTATTCAGATAATACACAGATTGTTCCCCCTATCAAACGAAAACAACAGCAATCGGATCGTTTTTCCGCTTTCATTATAGGGCACTCAACGGCAAGTTTCAAGGAAAATTCATCGGGTGGGGAAAGCCTGCTCCGGATCGCCGGCGCCACGGCGTCAAAGAAAAAACTGTCGCCTGCCAGGCGACCCCCGCTTCTTCCGTTTGCGGTATGATGCTGCTGCAAGGAGAAAAAAGCCTTGCCATCAAAAAGCAGGAGGAATGCGATATGAAAAAGAATTTAACGGAAAT
>CACYGB010000087.1 GCA_902773895.1 uncultured Eubacteriales bacterium | reverse complement strand
CGTGCTGCCCCTGTCGAAGGCCATCATCGCCGTCATGGCGCTGTACTACGCCGTGGGCCAGTGGAACAGCTACTTCAACGCCATGATCTTCCTGCAGGATGAAAGGAAATATCCCCTGCAGCTGGTGCTGAAGGAAATCCTGATCGCCTCGGAAAGCACCGTGGGCGGCAGCGGCGAAACCATTTTGCAGCAGTATCGTCTGGCCAACCAGCTGAAATACGTGTCCGTGATCGTATCCAGCCTGCCGGTATTGTGCCTGTATCCCTTCGTGCAGAAGTACTTCGCCCAGGGCGTCATGATCGGCTCTTTGAAGGGGTAACGAAGACAAAGCTGGAGGGGGACCGCTCTTTGAAGCCAAAGAGCAGTTCCTCCTCCAGACCACCCCTCCGAGAAAGCTGCATTGTAACCTTGTATCCTTTGTTGACTTTATAAGGAGGTACATCCCATGAATGCGAAAAAGTTGATCGCTGTTCTCCTGCTGGTGGTCATTGCAATCACCTTAAGCGCCTGCGGCGGCGACAGCAAGCCCGCCGCCACCGCTGTCCCCACGGCGGCCCCCACCGAAGCGCCGGCCGCCGAAACCGCCGCCGAACCCAAGGCCGAAGAAAGCGCCAAGGCTGAAGAGCCCGCCGCGGCTGCCGCTCCCGTCAACGATCATCCCCTGAACGCCACCTACGGCTTCCAGTGGACCGATACGAGCGCCCCGATCCTGAACGAAAAGGGCGCGCAGGAGCTGTCCTTCCAGGTGTATTCCTCCAAGAACGCCTCCGCTTTGGATTACAACGACATGAAGATCATGGCCGACCTGTTTGCGCAAACCAATGTGCAGGTCAACTGGGAAAACGTGTCCGAGTCCGTGTATTCCCAGCAGAAGAACCTGATCTTCGGCAACAAGGACAACCGTCCCGACGCCATCTACCACGCCGGCATGGGTGCGGGCGAAATCATCAAGTACGCCAAGCGCAAGGTGCTGGTGCCCATCAGCGATTATCTGGACTACATGCCCAACTTCAAAAAGCTGCTGGAAGAGCGCCCCGACATCAAGGCCCAGCTGCTGAACATTGAGGACGGCAAGATCTACTCCCTGCCCCGCATCGAGGAAATGGGCCTGCTGCAGAGCCCGAACCTTTTGTTCCTGAACATCGCCTGGACCAAGGAAGCCATCGCCGCCGGCGCTGTGGACGGCCTGACCGACGATCAGCTCAAGGACGGCCTGGCCCTGACCGCCGCCCAGATGGAGCAGATCCTGACCTACTTCCGCGATCACGACATGAACGGCAACGGCAAGACTGACGACGAGCGCCCCCTGAGCTTCGTCTACAATAACTGGCAGGGCAATCAGTGCGACCTGTACGGCATGTTCGGCCTGAACGACAACCTGGAACACCGCGTGGTGGTGGATGGCAAGATCACCTACACCGTGCAGGACGACCGCTTCAAGGACGCCACTAACTTCATCGCCAATTGGGTGGATAACGGCCTGATCGACAAGGTGTCCTTCGAGCAGAGCCAGGATAACTTCCTGGCCAACGGCAAGGGCATGGAAACCTACGGTGCTTTCTACTGGTGGGAAAGCGAGACCGTGGTGTCCAACCCCGAAAACTACATTGTTTGCAGCCCCCTGGTAGGCCCGAACGGCGACCAGACCATCTGCGTAAGCAACAACCCCGAGATCAGCACCGGCGAAGTGATCCTGTTCACCAAGTGCCAGTATCCCGAAGTGCTGCTGGCTTACTTCGACCGCTACTATGATCCCGTCATTTCCGCCCAGATCAACTATGGCCCCATCGGCATCGTGTATGAAGAAGAACGGGACGACAAGGGCATGCTGGTGCAAAAGCCCCTGCCCGAAGGCGTGACCAGCGACGAACTGCGTTTGCAGAACGCCCCTCTTGGCATTATCAACCTGGGCGAATACGCCTGGAACAACGTGGTGCACATGGAGCCCCGCGCCCAGCTGCGCCTGGAGCGGCTGCAGCTTTGCGCCAAACCCTTCGTGGCCGAGAACGTAAAGCCCTGCCCCAATTTGCAGTTCACCCTGGAGGAACTGAACACCCTGTCCAACTATGAAACCAACCTGAACGACTACATCCGCACCAACCTGATTTCCTGGCTGATGAAGGGCGGCGTGTCCGACGCGGCCTGGCAGAGCTTCCAGAACGATCTGAACGGCAAGGTCAACCTGGCCGGCATCCAGAAGGTGTACCAGGACGCCTATGACCGCTACATGGCGAAGTAAAAAGGAGGACGGATTCATGAACAAGCTGACAAAAATCGTCGCGCTGCTGCTGACGGTGTGCATGATGACGGTTCCCATGCTGGCCCTGGCCGACGCCGAGCCCGTCTTTGACGGCGTGCGCGACCAGAGCGTGATGGCCGGCACCGAGTTTGACGCCCTGGCGGGCATCACCGCCCAGGACGCCGAGGGCAACGACCTGACCGACATGATCATGATCGACGCCACTCCAGCCCTGAACTTCAAGAACGGCAAAGCCACCCCCGAAAACCCCGGCGATTATGAGCTGGTGTACTCCGTGACCGACAAGAACGGCGTCACCGGCGAGGACTACGCCACCCTGACCGTCACCAAGAAGACCGGCGAAGAAGTGGTGTACAAGGCCTTTGATTTCAGCACCGTGGAAGTGACTGACAACCACGGCTGGGAAGCCAAGATCGGCGAAGCCGCCCAGGCCACTGCGGCCCTCAAGAACGGCGCGTATGTGATCGACATTCAGAACCCCGGCAACGGCGACGGCGACGTGCAGCTGGCCAAGGCGGGCTATGCCCTGAAAGCGGCTGACTATAAGATCAAGATCTGGGCCAAGGCCACCAAGCCCACCTACGCCCACATCCTGGCCCGGAACGAAAATGCCGAGGGCTGGGAAACCTTCGGCGGCGCGTTCAATGTGCGCATCAGCGAGACTGTGGCTCCCCTGGAACTGAGCTTCTCCTCTCCCGCCGAGGGCAGCGCCGAATTGCTGTTCAACCTGGGCAAGATCACGCCCAACCCCGATAACGCGGCCGACACCACCCCCGAGGACTTCACCGTGACCATCGACAAGATCGAGTTGTACGAGATCTCCGGTGAAGAACACGAAGTGCCCGTTTACACCGCTGATTTCACGAAGAATGACGGCGTGACCGCCGAAGCCAGCGAGGGCGCCAACGCCAGCGCTTCCTTCGCGGACGGCAAGGCCGTCGTGACTATCGACAATTATCCCACCGACGGCGGCGTGTGGAGCGTGAAGGCCAATATCCTTCTGGGCGATCTCAAGATCGAAAAGGGCCAGAAGTATTATTACCGCTTCACCATCAACGCTCAGAACGGCCAGGGCGGCGAAGCTCTGGTGGAAAGCGCCGCCCGCAGCTGGGAATGCCGCGCCAACTTCAACGGCCTGAACGCCTCCGCCGGTGAAGATACTGTGGTATCCTCCGTGTTCGTGGCCGAAGCCGATGTGGATGACCCCGTGATCCGCCTGCAGATCGGCAACGCGCCCGAAGGCGCGGCCAATAACGTGATCACCATCAGCAACGTGGAATTCGGCAAGATGGAAGGCGACAAGGAAACCAAGAAGACCATCGACGCCTTCATGCCCTTCGGCCCCACCACCGCCAACAAGGAAAACACCGCTTATCCCTGGCAGACCTTCAACGGCACTGACGAGGACAACGACCGCGGCGTTGGCACCATCTGGACCGACAATGGCAGCTTCTTCTACCGCATCGACAACGGCGGCACCGTCGATTGGCACAACAAGCTGATCTGCGGCTTCGGCGGCAATCCCCTGACCCTGGCCTCCGACAGCTACTACACCGTGGAGATCACCGCCAGGGCCGACAAGCCCGTCTCCTGCGGCGTGTTCCTCAACCCCATGGGCGGCTGGGATCCCCGCGTGTCCGAGGGCATGAGCCTGACAGAAGAATTCCAGACCTTCCGCTTCACCACCACCGATACCTTCATCATGGATATGGACTTTGAGCTGCTGTTCCAGTTCGGCTCCGAAGCCTTGTCCAAGCTGAACGATGTGACCATCGAATTCAGCGACGTGACGATCTATCAGATGCAGGTCATGTAATTGCAATCACAAAGGCAGGGAGAATGGCTTTCCCGTTCTCCCTGCTCTTTGTATCGGGAGGCAGATCCATGAAAACAAAAATCTACGCGGTACTGGCCCTGCTGTGCGTTCTGTGCCTGATGCTGACGGGCTGCGGGAGCAAGGAAGCCGCCCCCGCCGCCACCGAAGCGCCCAAGGCGGAGGCTGATGCCTTTGCCGAGAATGTGGAGGACAAGGACTTTTCCGCCCTGCGCACCCCGGGCAGCCAGGAAGCGGCCTATGAATACACGGCCTTCTTCCGCCCCGCCATGGACGGCATCAACCAGCCCTATGTGGGCGACACCATGCCCTACTACGAGGACGGCACCTATTACATCTATTACCTCAAAGAGGGCGGCGACAGCTACAACCATTCCATCTATCTGGCTACCACCAAGGATTTTGTCACCTATACGGAATACGATGATCCCATTGTGGAATCCGCCCGCAGCGGCGGTCAGGACGGCTGGGCGGGCACCGGCTCCATCGTGAAGGTGAAGGATGAATACCTGTTCTTCTACACCGGGCATGCTTCCGCCGAAACCTACGAATACATGGAAAAGATCATGCTGGCTAAGGGCAAAACGCCCACCCAGTTTGAAAAGGTGGAGGGTTGGGACATCACCCCGCCCGCCGAGATCGGCCAGAAGCGCGATTTCCGGGACCCGCAGGCGTATTACGATGCGGAAAAGGACGCCATCACCCTGACTGTCACCGCCTCCCAGGGCGGCGTGGCCCGCATCCTCAAGTACACCCTGAGCGGCGACCTTTCCAGCGTCACCTATGACGGCGTGATCTTCACCAACAGCGTGGGCAATTTCTGGAACCTGGAATGCAGCGATACCTTCAAGCTGGGCGATAAATATTACCTCACCTATTCCGCCCAGGACGATACCCTGTGGTATGCCATGAGCGATACGCCTTACGGCCCCTACGGCGAGGCCAAACGGCTGGACGGCAAGCTGTTCTACGCCGCCAAGCATGTGGAAAGCCCCGAGGGCTCCTTCATGGTGGGCTGGGCCCGGCGCAGCGAATCGCCTTCCTCCACGTCGGAGGTTTCCGGCTGGGCGGGCAACCTGGCGGTGCAGAAGATCGTTCAGAAGGAAAACGGCGATCTGGCCCTGGCTCCCGTGGAAAACATCGCCAACCAGTATACCAAGCGCCGTCATCTGGCGGTGGAGGAGGATGCCCTCACGGTGCAGGCCGGCGCGCGGTTCAATTATACCGAGGTCTTTACCGCCTATGAAAGCTTCCTGCCGCCCGGAAGCTGCAATTGCAGTTCAACGAGGGCAGCACCCTGATCACCGAAACCGACGTGCAGCTGGAAGCTGGCAAGGAATACGCCTTCACCTACCTCCAGGAAGGCTCGGTGGGTATGTTCTGGCTGGAAGACGCCTCCCTGACCGTGCGCCTGTACGGCGTCAGCGGCAAACCCATCCGGTTGTACGCAGAAAACAACGTCGTTTCCTTCACCGACCTGCGGGAATACACAAAATAAAGGATGATCCTCATGATGAACCACAGCCTGATCTTTGCCCGGGCCTATGAAAAAGAGACGGGCGGGAAAATTCCCGCTTCCGCCCGTCCCATTTTCCACTTGACGCCCTGGGTGGGTTGGATGAACGACCCCAACGGTTTTTCCTACTACCGCGGACAGTACCACCTGTTTTACCAGTACAATCCCTACGACACCCAATGGGACGCCATGCATTGGGGCCATGCCGTGAGCCATGACCTGCTGCATTGGACCTATCTGCCCGCTGCCCTGGCCCCGGACGCGCCCTATGATTCCTTCGGCTGCTTTTCCGGCAGCGCCATGGAAATGCCCGACGGAAAACAGCTGCTGCTGTACACCGGCGTGCGCAAGGAGGGCGGCGACAAGGGCAAGGAATACCAGACCCAGTGCGTGGCCGTGGGCGACGGCATGGATTATCAGAAATACGCCCAGAACCCCGTGCTGGATGCCGCCGATCTGCCAGAGGGGCTGAGCCCTTACGACTTCCGGGACCCCAAGATCTGGCGAAAGCCAGACGGCAGCTATCGCTGCGTGGTGGGCGCGCGAAGGATGGACAAGCGGGGCGTGCTGCTGCTCTATGACAGCGACGACGGCTTCCATTGGCAGTTTACAAGCATCCTGGCAGAAAACGACGGCCGCTTTGGGCTCATGTGGGAATGCCCGGATTTCTTCCCCCTGGACGGCAAAGACGTGCTGTTCGTCAGCCCCCAGGACATGCTGCCCGAAGGCTTTGAATATCACAACGGCAACGGCACCGTATGCCAGATCGGCACGTTCGACGAGGAAACCAAACGCTTCATCCCGGAACACAACCAGGCCATTGACTACGGCATCGACTTCTATGCCCCCCAGACCCTGCTGACCCCGGATGGACGCCGGGTGATGATCGGCTGGATGCAGAACTGGGACACCTGCAAGAACACGGGCTACGAGGACAGGATGTGGTTCGGCCAAATGACCCTGCCCCGGGAGCTGTCCATCCGCAACGGCCGGCTGTACCAGCAGCCCATCCGGGAACTTGCGCTCTACCGCAGTCACCAGGCAGAATACAAAAATGTGCCCGTCAGCGATCGGATCATGCTGAACGGCATCGAGGGCCGCAGCGTGGAAATGGATATCCGCATCCGCCCGGAGGACGCGGCGAATCCTTACCACAAATTTACCATGCGCTTTGCCCAGGACGATCAGTATTATTCCATTCTCAGCTACCGTCCCCATGAATCGCTGCTGAAAATCGACCGGAAGTTTTCTGGGTCCCGCCGGGCCTACATTCATCAGCGCCGCTGCCAGGTGGCGCATAACAACGGCGAACTTCGA
>CACYGB010000086.1 GCA_902773895.1 uncultured Eubacteriales bacterium | reverse complement strand
GCGGAGGACCTGGTGAGCATGGCGGACAAAATCACCCGGGAATTTGTGACGCTGGACGACATTACCGGCGGGGATATTTACCTGGGCCTGGCGGAATCCTATCAGATCCGGCTGCTGGCCCGGGCCATCCGGGAATTCCGGACGCAATACCCGGCGCTGCGTTACCATATCACCAGCGGGGATACGGAGCAGGTGACGGAAAAGCTGGACAAGGGCCTGCTGGATTTCGCCGTCTTGGTGGAAGAACCGGATAGAACCAGGTATGAGTCGCTGGTTTTTCCCCAGGCAGACGTGTGGGGCCTGGTGTTCCGGGCGGATGATCCCCCGGCAAAGAAAAAAGCCATTACGGTGGATGACCTGATCGGATTGCCGCTGTTTTGCTCGGAGCAGAGCTGGCGGAACGATCTCCCCAGATGGTGCGGGAACAGGATGCAGGATCTGCGTCTGGATGGCTCCTTCCGGCTTTCCTATAACGGATCCCTGTTTGCCCGGGAAGGGCTTGGGTATCTTCTGACCTTCGATCACCTGATCGACACGTCGCCGGATTCCGGATTGGTTTTCCGTCCGCTGTGCCCAAAATTGGAAAACCGTCTGTACCTGATCTGGAAGCGATACCAGGCGCTTTCGCCTATTGCGGAAAAGTTCCTGAAACACTTGAAAAAAGGTTTTGCCTGCCATGATTGATCGTTCGGAAGGCTGACGAACGTCCATTGGAGGGCAAAACGGATGCCGGGAGGCGGTTGGAAACGAATCGTTTTCCGGCTTTTTCTACGGGCGAAGGGCAGTATTCCGGAAGATACCAGGTATCCTGAAAAATCGTACTTGTGCATTTCCATAAACGGTCATATAATAAAACCGGTTCAAGAAAATGACCAAGGAGGAAGATCATCATGAGTAACGCTGCAAAGGTGCATGAATTCCTGAACAAAGCGCAGGTGTTCTATTTCCTGACGACGGATGGCGACCAGCCCAAGGGGCGGCCCTTTGGGCTGCAAATGCTGCTGGATGATGTGATTTACTTTGGCTGCGGCACCTTCAAGAATGTTTTCAAGCAGCTGACCGCGAATCCGAAGGTGGAAGTGCTGGCACTGTGCGGCAACGAATTCATGCGCTATGACGGCACCGCGAAGGTAACCAGCGACGCCGCCGTGCTGGGCAAGGTGCGGGAAACGTTCCCGCAGATCATGGCGCTGTACGATCAAAACGGCTGGGAGATGGGCGTATTCTGTCTGGAGAACGGCCATGTGGAGATCCGCGATATGGGCAGCCTGAAAGAGGAGTTTGATCTCTGATGGTAAGGCAAACGACCCTGGAAGAACGCTTCGGCAAATGCCCGTATGCCACGGCCCAAAGCCTGATTTCCGGCAAATGGGCGGTGCTGATCCTGCTTTATCTGGAGGACGGGCCGATTCGGTTTAATGAACTGCTGCGGAAGATGCCGAAAATGACCCATGCCACGCTGTCCGTCCAGCTGAAGGACCTGGAAGAGCGCGGCCTTGTCAACCGCAGGCAGTATGATGGCATTCCCGCCAAGGTGGAGTACAGCCTGACCGAAATCGGAAAGAAGTTTCACCCTGTCGTCGCCGCCATGGAAGCCTGGGGAAACGAATACATTGCGCAGATGCAGGGAGAAACAAACGCATGAATTTGACCGGAATTGTTTACAGGCCGCCTTATGAGGCCGATTCGCTGCTCCTGCAGGTAACGCAGGGATGCAGCCACAACAAATGCACCTTCTGTTATATGTATCCGGAAGTGCAATTTTCCGTTTGCCCCATGGAGCAGGTGGAAGCGGATATCGACGAATACGCCCGTTACCGCCCCAACGCCAGGCGGGTGTTCCTGGAGCATGGCGACGCCTTTGTGCTGTCTGCCGATCGGCTGTTAAAGATCGCCGAGGCCATCCATCGCAGGCTGCCCAAGGTGGAAACCATCGCCATGTACGCTTCCATCCAGAACATCAGGCATAAAACCGATGAAGAGCTACGCCGGCTCCGGGTTGCCGGCATCCATGGCCTGGACATCGGCGTGGAAAGCGGCCTGGACACAGCGCTGGCCTATATGAACAAGGGCCACACGGCGGAGGAAGCCCGGGAACAGCTGCTGCGCCTGACCGCGGCCAATATGGATTACAGCTTCAACGCCATCCTGGGGTGCGGCGGGGCGGAGCTGTGGAAAGAAAACGCCGACGCCACCGCCCGGCTTATCAACGCGGTGCAGCCGCATCTGCTGTTCATCGGCAGCCTCCATGCAGAACCGGGCTGCAGGCTGTATCAGGATATGAAAACCGGCGTTTTTAAGGAATGCACCATCGGCCAGCTGCTGGACGAGCAGGAACGGCTGCTCTGCCAGCTGGACTTGAAGGACACCTACTATTTCGGCTCCCATCCGTCCAACATTGTGCCCATGCAGGGTTACCTGCCGGATCAGAAGCAGGAGATGCTTGCGGCGATCCGGGAAACAAGGGAACAGCTCCGCGCGCATCTGAACGAATTCCCCAAGCGCGGCGGAGAAGGATCCATATTGAACCGATAAGCAAAGGAGGATAAAAGCATGGCCGAAACCCTGACCACCCTGAAAACGCGCCGCAGCTGCCGCGCCTACAAGCCCGAACACATCGAGGAAGAAAAGCTCAACGCCATCCTGGAAGCCGGCACCTACGCCGCCACCGGCATGGGCAGGCAGTCGCCCATCATCCTGGTGGTGAAGGATCCCGAAATCCGCGCCAAGCTGACCCGGCTCAACGCCGCCGTCCTGGGCATGGACATCGATCCCTTCTATGGCGCGCCGGAGCTGCTGGTGGTGCTGGCCAACAAGGAAATACCCACCTACCTGTGCGACGGCAGCCTGGTGCTGGGCAACATGATGAACGCCGCCGCTGATCTGGGCGTGGCCAGCTGCTGGATTCACCGCGCCAAAGAAGAATTCGAGAGCGAGGAAGGCAAAGCCATCCTCAAGCAGCTCGGCATTGAGGGCGATTATGAGGGCATCGGCAACCTGATCCTGGGCTATGCCGCCAAGCCCGCAGGTCCTGCTGCCCCGAGAAAACCCAATTACATTTATACCGTGTAATTCGCTTGACGCGGCCCCGGCTTTTTTTCGCAGCCGGGGCTTTTTTGTTCAAGGAAAGGCATTCGGAAGTACAGGAAACGCTTATTCTGTCTCCCGTTTTCAAATAGGGCTTATCTTGTGAAGCCGGAACACAAAGCATTTGTTCATCTGCCCATTGACGCAGGAACAGGAGCCCGTTATAATACAGTGAGAATATATGTTCGCAAAAACAGCTTGGTCAATGATGCTTGAAAGAGCAGAATGGGGAACAGGGGCGGCCCCGGGAAAAAACGTGAAGGCAAACGCTGCGGCCCTGCTTTTTGAACCGGGAATAAGAAAAAGGAGCGCATGATGGACAAGAGCTGGTCTGAAATGAACAAAGAGATGCAGATGCTGATTTCAAAGGAAGCCACATACCGGGAAGGAATTCAGAAGCTTCTGGCCTTGCGAAAGAGCCTGTTTGAGCAAATCACGCAGATCGTGACCACTTTCCCTGCCGATGCGTTTGATCAGATGCCTTTTCCCGGCGTGAAAGGGTATCATTCCAAGACGCTGGCTTACTCCATCTGGCACATTTTCCGCATTGAGGACATCGTGGCCCATGAGATGATTGCGGAGGATCGTCAAGTCCTGTTCAGCCAGGGCTTTCTGGAAACAATTCATTCCCCGATCCTGACCACCGGCAACGAACTTTCCGGTCCGGAAATCACGGCTTTTTCCAGACAGCTGAATCTTCAGGAGCTGTACCGTTACGCCAGGAAAGTGATGCAGTCCACAGATCGGATCCTGGCACATATGGATTTTGCCGGCCTGAAACGGAAATTCGGGGACGAAATGAAAGCAAAACTGCAGCGCACCGGATGCGTCAGCGAGGCGGAAAGCGCTGCCTGGCTGATTCCTTACTGGTGCGCGAAGGATGTGCTGGGGCTGATCCGAATGCCATTCAGCCGGCATTGGATCATGCACATTGAAGCGATGCTGCGCATCAAAAACAGGCTGTGCAGGAACGTGTGGAAAGGTGTGGATCCTATTGCTTATTGCGGCTTCTCCTGCAACCACTGCTTCCTGGGCGCGTGGTGCGGCTCCTGCCGGACGGCGTATAATACCTGTTCGTTTGCCACCATTTCGCCGGATGGGAAGTGCCCCAACGCTGTGTGCTGCCAGGAAAGGGGCATGGACGGATGCTACGAATGCAGCCTGCTGGAAACATGCGAAAAGGGCGTCTATACTCCGTCCAACGACGGCGCAAACGCCGCGAAGGCCCAGGCTATGTTCATCAGGAAGCACGGCAAGAAGGCGTACCTGAAAGCGCACGACCGGCTTCATGAAAAATATGATTTCGCAAAAACCCAGGAGATCCTGGGGCAGGATTGGCAGGAAGGGCTCAGGATCCTGGAAGAGGGCTGAAACCAAACGGATCACGCAGGGAGACGGAAAATGAAATACCAGGGTGTGTTGCTGGCGGTCAGAAATATGGAAACAAGCAGGAAATTCTATCAGGACGTGCTGGGGCTTCGTGTCCGGGAGGACTTTGGCGCCAACGTGGCGCTGGAAGGCGGAATTTTCCTGCAGACGATGGACGACACGTGGCAAGCCTTGATCCGTACGGATGCCGTAACAATGGGAAATGCCGGGGAATTGTATTTTGAGGAAGAGGATCTTTCTGCCTTCTGCGAACGGCTTGCGGATGCCGGCGTCCGGCTTGTCCATCCGCTGATCGAACACAGGTGGGACCAGCGGGTCGTCCGGTTCTATGATCCGGACGGGCATATCATCGAAGTCGGAGAAAAAATGGACGCCGTGGTTCGCCGGTTTATCCATCAGGGCTTTTCTCCGGAGGAGACGTCGGAACGGATGGATGTGCCGCTGGGTTTTGTCCGGAACTGCCTGAAAAATCAGGAAACGGATGCGGTGTAAAAAGAAAAATGGAAAAACCAAGGGGCACAAAGACAAAATGACTGTTTTTTTCCCTGTGGAATGAAGAAATTGCTGTTCTAATTTTGTATTTTCCTTTCTGGTTGGATGTTGGTTGGATAAAGGCTGGTATTATTAAAATGGTTTTGTCTATGTAACGCGCATATTGCTGTGCGATAAACGAGAATAGAAAAGGGGAGAAAAAGAACATGAGCACACTTTCAGGAACACAGAAAGGGAAAAACCGCACCATCTTCCGTTCCAACCCGGTTTTGAACCGGCTGAGCAAAATCACGGAACGGTCGGAAACCAATTCGGCTTCCTATCGGGGAATTGCCCTGAAGACCACTTATTTTCTGGTGATCACGCTGGTCGGCATGGTTGCGCAGCTGCTGGTGAAGGCCGCCATGGCCAACGAGCCGGTTTGGCAGACCATCGAGATCTATGATAAGTTCACCGTGGCCCTGACCCAAAAGGAAGCGATCATTTTCATCGTTGTGCTGCTGGCAGGACTTGCGTGCGAGCTGCTGGGTATTTTCGTGCGGAAAACCGTTCCCGTGACCGGCACGCTGTACGCCGCCAGCCAGGGCTACGTGATTTCTTTCCTGGTGTTCAAGGTGCTGACCGGCTATGAATACCTGGGCCTGGAAGCCTTGCTGCTCACCGTGGCTGTGGTGGCCGGGATGAGCTATCTGTATTCCTCTGGCATCATCAA
>CACYGB010000085.1:5779-11796 GCA_902773895.1 uncultured Eubacteriales bacterium | reverse complement strand
CCAGGTGGAAAACGGCGGCTTTGAAACCGGCGACTTCACCGGCTGGACCCTGCCCGAAGGCTGGCCCGTGGACGACAGCGGCAAGCCCCTGGGCCTGAGCTCCGACACCACCTACTGGGCCGAGGAAATGCCCTTTAACCAGGCGGGCAACTACCATCTGGACGGCTGGGCCACCACCATTCCCGAGCCGGAACCCTGGCACATCACCTCTTCCCACTTCATCCTGGGCGGCGTGGGGTACATCACCGTGCGCATGGGCGGCCGCACCGCCGCCGTGAAGGTCTTCAAGGCCGACGGCACCCAGGTGGGCCTGTTCCGCAACCGTCACTTCAAGGATTCCGGCTTCCCCAGCGTGAAAAAGGGCGTGGGCGGCTCCTGGGCGGATATGGCCACCTTCATCATCGACCTGCGCGATTTCATCGGCGAAGAGCTGTACCTGGAGCTGTGGGATGAAGAAAGCCCCGGTTCCTGGGCGGTGGCCTTCTTCGATGAAGTGATCACGCTGTACGACGAGATCCCCGATTACAAAACCAAGGTGGACGTGGTCAAGGACGGCAATTCCACCGAAATGGTGGAAATCCCGTGGCAGCGGGTGCTGAACGTTTACAACTATTGACGAAAAAACACGGGGCAGAGTATAACGCTCTGCCCCGTTTTTTTGTTTTGCCCGGCCGTTTCCGGCCGCGGGAAAGAATATCACGCCGGGCTGTTCGTCACCGTCAGCGTGTTCATGATGGCATGAAACCGCGCGCCAAAGCCCTCGGCGCTCTCGATGGTGCAGTGCGCCGTAGCCGCGATGCAGCCGCCGGCTGTGGGAACGATATACACCGTCTGCAGCAGGTACGGCATGGTGTTCCGCCCTTTTTCGGCGGAGGCGTCCACGCAGATGCAGCTGCCCGCGCCCTCCAGGATAGCCGCTTCCCTTGTGATGTCATATGTTTTTGACAATTCCTCGCCGATGGCGGCGGCCACGGTTTCGGCATCCGCCGCGTAATATCTCAATTCGAGATAGTTCAAAGGGTTTTCGGCGTCGTCATAGCGCGAAATAAAGTATTCGCAGTCCGGCTCGCTGTGCCGTACCAGGCTTTCGTAATCAAAGTCGAGCGCGATCCCCATCGCGTCATTGACGGCATGCTCGTACCAGACGGTTTCCGCCATGCCTTCCAGCAGGATGGTGGCCGCAAAGCGTTCCCCGTCCTGCCTTTCGGTTTTCTCCGCCGCGGAATCCTGCCGCCAGATCCAGCCGGCCGCGCCGCGCAGGCTGACGACGAGCCAATTCCCTTCGGTTTTCAAAATAGGCAGGGTCGTGTTTTCATCCAGCAGCGCCACCCGGGGCGCGGACGTATCGTTCCAGGCATAAACCGGCGTCTTTTCCTCGGTTCGGTACCAGGCCGGGTCAATGGCGAGATAATTTTCGTCGACCCAGCCCGCACGGCCCCCGTCCACATCATCCGAAAGGAAGCAGGCCGCCCATCCGCCGGTTTCCGGCTGCACGATGATCCGGTCCCCGTAATGCAGGGTCCTCACCGCCCTGGAAGAAGCGCCGGGCTGCTGCCGCACGGTCAGCGTTTCACACAGCACCACGGCCTGCAGGCCGATTTGCCCCTCGCCATAGGGCGGAATGATTTCCGCCCGGCCGGCCCCTGCGTTTCCAAACGCCAGGATCAGCAAAAGCATCCATTGCACAATTCTTTTCATGTTCTTCCCCTCCTGTATCATCCGTTCCATTATTCAACGATGGCCCGGGCTGTTTTCTTCCCGTTCAAAGACCGGTCACCGAAACGTGTTCCCAACGGAATGAACGCGTCAAATTTTCCGGGCTTCAAAAAAATGCGGGACGCTGCCGTCCCGCTTATTTTTCACATTTTCCGCAGTCGCTGCACCCGTTGCACACCAGCTTCATGGAGCACGTTTCACAATGTTTCCGGTAGTGCTTCCTGTACAGGTTTTCTTCCGGAATGGGCAGCCCCCAGCTGTCCTTCAGGCGGAACGCCATGGGCTTTCCTTCGTAGTTCATGCCGGAGCGGAACGCCTGAACGGTCTGCATCCGCTTATCGCTGAGTGTGTACCGCTTCCCGTCCTTGATGAACACCGTGCCCGTTTCCAGAAAGCAGAACGTAATATTCCGGGCCACACATTCTTCCCGCAGGCTCTGCACCCATTCGAAGCGGCAGGGCCTTCTGCCGCCGTAGTTCTCCCCGCCGCACAGCACCCGTTCGATCTGGCCGCTGTCCAGGTACTTGTCCAGGCTCACCGGCCCGATCAGGGGCGTGCAGCCCACGCCCTTATGCCGGAAGGGCAAATCCAGAAGAAGGGGCATCCGTTCGTCCGCCCGTTTCTGGTTTTCACAGGTCACATTGAAAAACACGTTGTCCCAGCCATCGCCCCAATCAGGGGGCAGGCAGGCTGCCACCCGCTGAGGCCGCTTGGTCAGCAGGTAAAAAATCACGTCGCTGCGGGTGCGGATGACGTCCCAGGCTTCGCTGCGCCAGGCATCTGCCTGCTCCAGAAAGAAGTCCGACGTCATGCAAACGCTGACCATCTCGCCGCTTTGGATTCTGTACCGGCCCTTCCTGTCCCGGGACAGGGGATAGGCCGCGTTGGACGTGCGGTAAATCTCCGCGCCGTCCTTCTCCCGCATGGCGTCGATATAGTACATGTAGCAGTTTTCGCAGCCTTCGCTGCATTTGACACAGCCGTGCCAGGGATTCCAAATATCATGCATGGCAGCCGATCCGGCGAACCTCCTTCATTCAGCAAAAATTCCACCGTCTATGGAAAAAATATAAGAAAAAAAAGAAATCCGGCTGCCCGCGCGCTGCTTTTTCCTCCCGGTAACCCAAACGGTTTCGGACGCAGGCGTTTTCCCGTCAGGGTTCCGCAGGATTCCGGAGGATAAACCCGGCCACATCCCCGATCACCCGGCTGTCCACCTTGCCGGGGCGGGCATAAACCGCGGCGCCTTCCGTTTTCAGCCCGGCCGTGAAGGCATGGGTCAGCCCCGGATAGGAAATCAGCGTCCAGCCGTCCCTTTCACCAAACGCAGCCTGCCAAAGGGAAAAGTCCTCCATCGTAACCTGGTAATCTTCTTCCCCCTGCAGCAGCAGCACAGGCTCCCCGATTTCCCCGGCTGCCTGCAAAGCATCGTAGTCCGCCAGCCATTTCCAGTAAGCCTTATAGGCGCCCGCGATCCGCTCGTCTCCGGCCAGGGCGTCCAGATCCTGGAGCCTGTCCAGTTCCTGCAGGATGCGGTCCATTTCCTGTCCATTTGTCCCTTCCGGCCGCAGGGAATACAGATACGCGATCTGCTCCCGCATCAGCACGTCCAAAGAACGCGGAGAAGCCGCCATCATGATGAAACCGCAGGCCCGCACCGGCGCGTTCGCCATCTCCCGGGAAATGGCCGGAACGGCGGTGCCGCCCAGGCTGTGGCCCAGCACAAAGATGCGGTCCGGGTCGATCCTTTCCTGTTTGGCCAGCATTTGCACCGCGTTCACGGCGTCCTCAACGGATTCTTCCATCAGGGTCAGCTGCGTGTCGTTTGCCAGCTTCGAGCCGAAAACAAAGGTGCGCTTGTCAAACCGGTAGACCGCGATTCCCCGGGCCGCCAGCCCTTCCGCAAGATCCCGGAACGGCTTTTGCAGCCCCATCGTTTCATCCCGGTCGCTGCTGCCGGACCCGTGGACCAGCACCACCGCGGGGAACGGGCCTTCCCCTTTGGGCAGGGTCAGAATGCCCGGCAGATCACCCAGCGCCGGAACGGGCAGCGGCAGCTCCAGGCTGTACCAGTCGGCTGTGCCCTCTTCGCTTTTCCCGCTGTAAACCCCGGTCGACAGGCCGGCAAGGGCGCCGTCCTGCACCGCCAGGATCAGATCCACCGATACCAGGGAAAATCTGCAGGGCACAAAAAACGCCTGCAGGCCCTGCACTGTGGCTTCCCGCGCGGGCTGGACGCCTTTCAATTCTCCCAGCGGGGCCAGCTGCTTCGCCAGGCCGGCCATTCCGCCCTTCTGCCTGACCGCCGCTTCCATTTGATCGGTCAGCGCCCATACGCCTTCCGCCGCTTCCGGGTGATCGCCCAGAAGAACGGCCAAAAATTCCTCCGCGTCCGCGGCTGAACCGATCGTTTTCCCTTCCGCCATCCCGCAGGCAGCCAACAGGATCATCACAGCCGCAATCAGCGCGATCCTCTTTTTCATGCCCTGTTTCCCTTCTTCGTTCCAAAGAACAAGTCAAATGCCGTACCGCCGGCGTATCTGCCGAAAAAGCCTTTACAGAAAATCGCCGATCTTCCCCAGCAGCTTTCCCAGGCTGTGGTATTTGCCGGAATAGATTACCGGGTCAAGCACGGTTAAATCGACGTCGAACGTATCCCTGCACGTCAGGCG
Organism: uncultured Eubacteriales bacterium; assembly: GCA_902773895.1. GTDB lineage: Bacteria > Bacillota > Clostridia > Christensenellales > Aristaeellaceae > RUG563. The sequence continues at coordinate 7,408 of CACYGB010000085.1, read as the reverse complement.
TTCATCCATCTGAATGTTTCGGATGGGGCAGAAAAACGTGGTGGAATTCCCCGTTTCCACGGTCCTGGACACTTCGCATTCATAGACCCACCGGCTTTGATCCAAAACCGGCACATCCAGAGCCCGGCCACGGCTGACGGCATACGTCCTCCCATCCTTGTTGCCGTCCTTTGCGTGACGGGAGCCAAAATAATCCATCAGCGGCAGCATATCCGTGCTGACCAGGTTGGCGCTGAACATCCCTGTGCGCAGCACGTTCTGCTTGGTCTTTTTCGTGCCGAACATGCTGATCACCAGCAGGTATCCGTCGCCTTCCTCCTGGGTGGCGCTGACCCAGGTGATGGGCGCAAAATTCGCCGAGCCGTCTTCGTTATTGGTCCCGATGATGAAGGCCGGCTGAACGCACATCGAATAGATCGGATCGACGTTCTTCCTCCTGGGCATTTCCATGGCGCATCCCTCCTTCCGGCAGTTAGGAGCCTGCCGCAGCCTTTGTCGGTTCTCTTCCAGTATAAGGAAATCCGGTTTTTCTGTCAATGATAACAAGATCATAAGCAGCATGTTCTCTGCTGCAACAGTTTATACTGTAGTCAACTCGTTAGCAGAATGCGCCAGTGGACAAGTTGATTCAGGAAAAAATCGATGAAAAAATATTCGAAAAGCCGAAAAACATTGACCTTTAATTCCTCTTCATGTTATAATCAATTCATGTTTCTTCATATGTACATTTTTAGGGGGAAGAGTAATGAAACGCTTTACTATGGCACTTGCTGTGATTCTATTGTTTGCTGTACAATTCGCTATTGGCGAAGATGCGTCTAATTGGGCAACTGCACCAACAATCATAAAAGCGTATGAGTTGGAATCAGAAAAACTATACTTGGAATGGCAGGGAAATGCGCCAATATATCAGGTTTATATGGATGGTGCAAGCGTTGCAAATGTAATTGTGAACAATGCCGTTATCTCTATAAAAAAAGGAAGCCATAATATATCTATATTTCCAATAAACGAAGCAAAAACTGCAGATACGAAATTTGATATTGGGATAAATGTGGGCAATTACGTTGGTGGAAATATTGGGCTGGATTTAGGCGTTTTAGGCCTTGACCCCAAAAAATTAATAATGGGCAATCCGTCAGATTCTTTGCATGTTGATTATACGGTTAACCCGATTTTCAACGCAACGCCTGATAAACTAACTGCCGAAGTGGATTTTGAAAACCGCATTCATCTATCGTTCGTTGATCGGTATAATGCCGATGAATATAGTGTAACAATCAGAAACGGGAATGATGTAAATTATGTTCGTTTTAATGCAAATAATGAAGAAGCATTACCATTAATTAGAAAAACAAATTCCAGCGTATCTTTAACACTGGATCAAACTTTTTTGCAGAGGCAAGGATGTATGATTCCTGAATTGAATGAAAATTATTCATTCACCGTCCAGCTTCGCAAATATGCCCTTAATATAGTTAATGGCGAAAAGCAGACAACTGTAATTCATGAATCAAAAGTAAGTGGAGGATATAATTACACACCCGTTGCGCTGTGGAAAACTGCACCGGTTATTACTTATGCCTCGCAAACTTCTGATGGTGAGATAACTATCAAGTGGGATCACGA
>CACYGB010000085.1:0-5763 GCA_902773895.1 uncultured Eubacteriales bacterium | reverse complement strand
GGATCACGATGACAATGAGATTGGTTGCGAATACTCCGTTTTGAAAATCAATAAAACGTTTGGCATAAAAACCAGTGAAGAAATATGGGGTACGACAGCAGATAGAGAATTCGTCAAAAAAGACTTACTGAATGGTGGATACTCTTTTGCAATTGTAACACAATATCAAAATGAAAAAGGCAACGCTTCAAACGAAGTATATGTGGAAGTAAAGAATAATTGGGTTGCCGCGCCGGCATTTAGTTGTAAACAGATCGGAACAAATCAGGTTCAATTATCTTGGGCAAGTTCACCCAATATTGAAACATATCACATTGTTGTTTATACAGGAAACGAGGATTCGTTACTGCGATTTGTGGATTTGGATTACAGCAAATATACGGAGTTTAACGTTCCGGCTGAAACCGAAAACATGGAATATCTGTATTCTTATGACGAAGAATATGATATAGATACTGGAATAAAGTTGAAATTTGAAATCTATGGTGTTCATCATGCTGAAGATGGCTCTGAGCAAAAATCTGCAACCTCTACGCAATCAATAAGAATCAAGTAATGCTATTTTTCATTGTAATCATTCCACACGTTTCTTTATGTGATTAGCAATTTGTACAGCTATCTCTTGTGCACTCAGAGCCATACACTTAAAATGGCTTGACGAGCTACTTCCTAACCTTTTATCAGCCAAAGATGCCGCTCCTTTGGAAGCGGCATTTTGCATAAAATGATGATTTGAAAAACTTATCTTTTTCCGTTCAGAAAGGAAGAGGCAACAGAATCTCTGCGGGTACGCAATATACGCGTCAGTTTCTCCCTCGCCGAGCGGTTCGCAGTCCTTCCTCCAATAATCCCGGCTTGCCCGCCGCCGGCAAGCGCTTTCCGCCAGGCCGGTCTTATATCTCCAGGCTGCCGTATCGTTTGGAGGGAAAAACCGTGTACTGCCCCGGAAAAACAGTTTCGCAGATGCGCATCTCCAGCTCCTGCCGGTGCGTCCAGTGCCGGATCAATCCGTCGGCGTCCTTCAGCCCGTTTTGAACGGCGTAAGGACAGCCGTTGAAATAGCCGCAGAGCATGGAATACCATACTTCCCGGCCCTGCGCATCCGTCCGCTCCCGCCGCGCCATCTCCAGGTTTTCCCCGATAGCCTCCGTTCGGATGTAGGCGATATGGATTTCCTTATCTCCGATGGCCTTTCTGACTTCCCGGTAGAAGGCAAGGATTTCTTCATCCTCCAGGCAGCGGAACAGGATCAGCTCCTCGACGATGTTCTGGAACAGGGAACACTCGACGATCAGGTTTTCTTCCTTCCAGCGCCGATACCTGGACAGGACGATTTTCCTGAAATCCGCAAGGGCTACGCGATTATTATAGATTTCATATTTTTCCAGCGTCTGGTAAAAATCACGGTTGTCCGTGGGAATTTTGGTGTAGCAGACAACCACACGATCGCCTTCTTCATGGCTGCTGCGCCGGATCGGATCGCGAAGAAGGGGAAAATCCTCCAGCACCCGCCGGTAATCCGCCCGGTTCATATAGGCGCACCAGGACAGCTCCACCGGGGAATAATCCCCTTCCTGCAGCGCCCGGTGATCGGGATACTTTTCAGCCAGCTTCCTGGCCATGGTGCTTTTGCCGCTTCCCTGCAGCCCCTCGACAAAATAATTCATGTCCGTTCTGCTCCTTCCCGGCGCCGGAGTGCGGTATTCAGTTCCTTTTTGTACACCAGCATTCCCCTGCCATCGGGATCGTCCTCCGTGCCGAACTCCTCCCGCTCAAAGCGGAAGTCGTTCCTCTCCAGCACCTTCACAGACGCTTCGTTGCCGCGCACCACGCGCCCATACATCACGCCGATTCCAAACCGGGCGGCAATACAGCCGGAAACCGCCCGAAGCAATTCGGCGGCGTATCCCCGGCGGCGGTACGGCCGGCCAATGCAGTAACCCACTTCCACCTCGCCGGGCTTCCCCTCCACTTCATTGACGCCCGCGTCGCCGATCAGTTCTCCGGTGGCCTTCAGCTCCGCGCCAAGCACAAAAGGCAAGCGCCCCTTGCGCACGCACGCAGCATAAAAGCGAATGGCTTCCAGCGCTTCTCCCGCATCGGCGTAACACTCATTGGGAAACCAGGTTCTGACCTCGTTGTCCAGATGGTTCTCATACAGCGCCTCGTACGGTTTTTCCATTGTCCTCCCCCAGCCGGCGCGCAGTTCCGGTGTGCTTCCCGGCTTCCCGCTGATCCGTGCCGCGTTTGTCTGAAAACAAGTGTACAGGTTCCTTCCTGCATTTGTCAAGGGCAAGGCGCGCAGAGCCGGATCGTGCGCCGAAATCATGGACAAATGTGGAAAATTTGGTAATACGCCCTTCAGACAAACCAATGCTTGAGAGGAGGGTGACCAGGCCATGAGGCCCGCTGTTGCGCGGATTGACTCGATCCTTGTTGAAAAGGGCCAAGAGACGCTTGCCGACATGGAAGCGAAAAGCCGGCATCCCGGCCAGGCCAACGAAGCGCTTTTATGATGCAGTTCGTGGACATCCCGAATTACATCCGCGCCAACTGGCAGATGATCGCGGACGACATCGGGCACGGCACGCTGAACGAAGACGTGTGCGAGGAAAGCGCCCGCAGCGCGATCCTGCCCCACATCCGGCCGCGGCCCAAGCGCGCGGCAGAGCTGATGTGTACTTTGGCCCTTTCACAGAAAGGTATCCGAGACGGACCGGCTAATGCCGCAGGCCCCGATGGTGGTCACCGCTGTTTTGCCGGCAAATTCCTTGATTTATTCTGTTTTTCCGCAACAGAGAGCGTTCTCCTACAGCTTCCTTCTGAGAAATACCTTTTCCTGCGTCCGGTATGCTTCGGTAAAGCCGTGCTTCAGAAACAGTTTGATTGCGGGATTGTCAATGGCAATATCGTCATAAAGCTCGGTAACCCCGTTGTTTTTCGCCGCGGCGCACAGCAGCTCCAATGCCTCTGCGCCATAGCCTTTTCTTCTGTAAGGGGAATAGATGAGGACGTTCGCGACCTCGTGCTGTATTTCGTCATCATAGTGATACGCGATTTCTCCAACGTATTGACCGTCCCGGTTTTTCAGGTATCTGTAATACCGTTTTCCTCCATGGCGGATCATCCAATGGCTGTACCAGTTTTCCCATTCTTTTTCGGGCCATGGAATCGTGCCGCCCCAGGCATGGTTATAGGACATGGTTTCTTCATCAGCCAGCATCATTTGCCGGAACCATAAATCCTCCAGGCCGGGCGCATAAAGTGTCAGCATACCCGCTTCCTTTCCACACATTCAGATTGATTGTTCGTCCAGCCGATAGCGGTAGGAAACCATATCATACGCCCGGTTCCCCCATGTATGCGTGCCGGTTCGATCCGCTTGGCCGCCCATGCTCTCGTAAAACCTTCTTGCTTCCCGGTTCTCCTTGAGACACCAGATGACCATGCATTTCTTCCCGGCCGCCCTGAAAGAATCGACGGCGTTTTGAAACAGCATCCTGCCGATCCCGCTTTTTCTCCTGCCGTACCGGACATACAGCGCAACGATTTCGCAGTCCGCCGTCTCGTCCCCGGTCATCTCGTTCCATGCGTAGCCCAGGATTTCCTGTCCATCGGCGGCCACCGTATATTTCTGGTATCGCCGCCGTTCGATGGGATACCGCTGCTCCGCACTCATGGCATCCAGATAAGCGCTGTCCATGATGCCCCGGTACGCCCTTTTCCAGTCCTCCACCAGGATTTCCGCAATCTGTCCCACATCAGCTTCCGCCGCTTTTCGAATCACGATGGTTTTTTGACTGCTCTGCATGCTTATCCTCCGCAAGCGGGTTGATCATGCGATCATGATCGCTGTGAGCGGGATGATTATGCCGCGTCGGCCAGGCCGATCCCCGCTTCCTCGCAGTATTCGTCCAGCAGTTCAAAGAGCCGCCGGGCGATCTCCCGGTAATCCTCGGCATTCAGGTTGGCCAGGGAAATGCGTACCGTGCCGTCGGGCGCGCTGAACCCGGGGCCGTACATCAGCACCACGCCCTTGCGCCCGGCCAGATCGTTGAGGAAATCAATTTCCGTTTTTTCCGTTTGCAGCCACTGGAGCAGCTCCCGGCCATATTCCGCTTCCACCAGGGCGTACACGTCCACCAGCGTGTAATACTGGGCGTTGGCTTCGCTCTCATCCTTTTCCAGCCCCAGCGCGTCCATCAGCGCCGCATAGCGCGCATGCACGGTATCGTTCGCCAGGCGGATGTAGGGGTCTTCCTCGCCCCGGGCGGCATAGACCAGATGGCTCAGCGCCAGCAGATCCATAAACACCTGGCTGGGTGTGGACAGGCCGCTGGTGTGGTACAATCCGATGGAGCGGCTGTCCGCCACCACCCGGTCCAGGAAGGGCATGCTGTCCGGATCGGCGGTCACGATGGCGTATTCGTCCCGCAGGTAGTTTTTATCCGTTTCCGGCAGCCCGCGCAGCAGGCGGTCGCAGACGTTCTGATCATGCATGGCGATCAGGCCAATGCGCCAGCCGGTGACGCCGTAGAGCTTGGAGAACGAATAGACCAGAATGGTGTTGAAGGGCAGCGCCGCATACACCGACTGGAATTCCTCCGCGAAGGTGCCGTATACGTCGTCGGTGAGGATGATCAGGTCCGGGTTCTTCTCCACCGCCTGGGCCAGGCGCGCCAGGGTGTTTTTGGATAGCGCGCGGGAAGCCGGGTTGGAGGGGTTCACCAGAAAGAACGCTTTGACGCCGGGGTCCTCCAGCTTTGCGATTTCTTCTTCCGCAATATCCCAGTTGTTTTCCGCGGTGCTGGATACGTCGATGGATACCAGCCCGTAATCCTTCACCGAGGGAATCTGCATATAGGGCGTGAAGATCGGCGTGGCGATGGCGATCTGATCGCCGGGTTTCAGCAGGCGATTGTGGCTGAGCGCTTCAAAGATGTACACCATGGCCGCGCTGCCGCCCTCCGTGGGAAAAACGCCCGTGCGGCCGGCCAGGTCCGCGCCGTCGTACAGCGTGGCCTGCAAAAAGGCGTTCAGGATCGCCTCGGTGTTGGGCAGGCACCGGCTGGGAACGGGGTAGTAATCCCCGATGACCGCGTCCGCCAATTCCTTCAGCAGGCCGTCCTTGTCAAGCCCCAGGGTGTTCACGCACAAATCCACCGCCGCCATCAGGAAAGCGTCCGTGGGATTCTCCGGGTCCATGGCCGCGTCGAAACGCTCCCCAATGCCTTCTATTTTCGCCTGACCCGCCATGCCGCCTTCGTTCAGGGTCCGTTCACTTTCGCCGATGGCGTATTCCATCAGGCGGATAAAGGCATAGCGCGCCTGGGCGTTGATCCAGTTGGGATTGCCGCGTCCGGCATCCAGCACAGGATAGCCCGCTTCGTTGGCTTTGGCTTTTTCCCGCTGTTCGGCGGTAATCTCGAAGGCCCCGATCTCTTTCTCCAGTTGCTTTTCCGCTTCCTGATCGGCAAAAGCCGCCGCGGTCAGCAGCATGCAAAGCGCCAGGGCCAGGCAAAGAATACACTTCATGGTTTGATCTCTCCTCGATCGTTCTTCGTGTTATCTGCTACCCAGAAAAACTTGTTGCTTACCATAGCAAAGGCAAAAGCCAACGCCTGATGAACCGTATGTGTTTTGAGCCAGTCCCGGATATCCGCTGGTGTACAATCAGGAATAGGTTCGCTGGTCATAATATAGGCTTTTCCCTTGAAAGACTTATCCATTTTTCTGCGTTTTCAAACGCTTACGGGCAGTCGA
>CACYGB010000084.1 GCA_902773895.1 uncultured Eubacteriales bacterium | reverse complement strand
AAGCGCTCAGCGCCAAGGAAATCATCCTGAAGCTCAACGAGCTGGGCGGCAAAAACGGCATCGGCCTGCTGGACATCGTGGAAAACCGGCTGGTGGGCATGAAGTGCCGGGGCGTGTACGAAACACCGGGCGGCACCATCCTCTACAAGGCCCACGCCTACCTGGAAAGCGTGTGCCTGGACAAAATGACCATGCACGAAAAGCAGAAGCTGTCCATCACCTTTGCGGAACTGGTGTACAACGGCCAGTGGTTCACGCCCCTGCGGGAAGCCCTCAGCGCCTTTGTGGACAAAACCCAGGAAAAGGTTACCGGCAAGGTGAAGCTGAAGCTGTATAAGGGCAACATCATCAAAGCGGGTGTCTGGAGCGATTATTCCCTGTACAGCGAATCCATCGCCACCTTCGGGGAAAGCGACTACGACCAGAAGGATGCCGCCGGGTTCATCAACCTGTACGGACTGCCCATCAAGGTGCAGGCCATGGTGGACGGCAAAGGAAAATAAGTCAAATGGCGGCGCCGTCCTGCGGATCATGCGGGACGGCGCCTGTTTATTTTTTCACAGAAAGGAAAACGACCATGAATTTGAAGCACAGGCACTTTTTGAAACTGCTGGATTTTACCCCGGAAGAGATTGCCGGCCTGCTCGACCTGGCGGCGGAGCTGAAGCAAAAGAAAAAGGCCGGCATTCCGCACCGGCTGCACGAAGGAAAGAATATTGCCCTGATTTTTGAAAAAACCAGCACGCGCACCCGCTGCGCATTCGAGGTGGCCGCTTTTGACCTGGGCATGCACGCCACCTACCTGGACCCTACCGGCAGCCAGATCGGAAAAAAGGAAAGCATCGCCGATACCGCCCGGGTGCTGGGCAGAATGTACGACGGCATCGAATACCGGGGGTTTGGCCAGCATATTGTGGAAGCGCTGGCCCAGTACGCCGGGGTGCCGGTGTGGAACGGGCTCACCAACGAATTCCATCCCACGCAGGTGCTGGCGGATCTGCTCACCATCCGGGAGCATTTCGGCACGCTGCAGGGAAAGAAGCTGGTGTACCTGGGCGACGCCCGGTACAACATGGGCAATTCCCTGATGGTGGGCTGCGCCAAGATGGGCATGCGGTTCACAGCCTGCGCGCCGGAAAAATACTTTCCCAATCCGGATCTGACGGCTGCCTGCCGGGCTATTTCCGCGCAGACCGGCGCGCAGCTGGCCTTCAGCACCGATCCCATGGAAGCAGTCAAGGGCGCGGACGTGATTTACACCGATGTGTGGGTGTCCATGGGGGAGGCGGACAGTGTGTGGCAGCAGCGCATCACCGATCTGCAGCCCTATCAGGTCACATCCGCGCTGATGGCCCAGGCAGGCGGCGGCTGCCGCTTCATGCACTGCCTGCCGTCTTTCCACGATCTGAACACCGGCATTGGCCGCCAGATCCATGAAAAGTACGGGCTGGAGGCCATGGAGGTGACGGACGAGGTGTTTGAAGGGCCGCAATCCATCGTGTTTGACGAGGCGGAAAACCGGATGCACACCATCAAGGCCGTGATGGCGGCCACCCTGTAACGGGCAGCGCAAAGCAAGCGACGGCAACAGCAAAGATGGGCATTGCATCACTGTGTTTTCTGTGTTATAATTCTTTTGTATAGGTTTCTTTTACAAGTACAATGCCCGGCTACCGGGCGGAAAGGAATGACCATGAAAAAACTGATTGCGCTGCTTCTGGCGCTGGTGATGCTGTCCGTGACGGCCGTCAGCCTGGGCGAGACTGTGGAAGAGGATGCTTTCGAAAAGCACCTGAATGCTTTCCTGAGCAGCCTGGACCTGCAGAACAAGGACCTGACCCTGGCGGCTACCCAGCAGGATACGCTGCTGCGGCTGGTGCTGGGCATGAACGATGAGGGCACCTTGAACCTGATGTTTGCCCAGAACGGCGAACCCCAGGGCAGCCTGCAATTCGACCAGGAAGCCCTGTACCTGACCCAGAACGGCAGCACCATGGCCGTGCGCATGGAAACGCTGCAGAATTTCTTCAGCCAGCTGCCCCAGAAGGTGCTGGGTCTTCTGGCCCAGATGGGCGTTGACTTTGAGAAAATTTCCGCTGATCTGCAGACGGCTGTGGGCCTGCTGCAGCAGTTTGCCGCCAAGCTGGCCCCCGCCATTCAGCAGGGCGGCGAAGCCCCTGAAATGATCCTGAGCCTGGACAGCGAAGCCTTCGGCACGCTGCTGGGCGAAGCCATTGACGCCCTGCTGGCGGACGAAAGCTTTGCCAAGCTGGTGCAGGACTACGCGCCTCTCTTTGGCGCCCAGGCGGACCTGGAGCAGCTGCGGGCTTCCTGGCAGGAGAACAAGGATGCCGTGGTGGCCGTGGCCCAGACCCTGAAGGCCCAGGTGACCGTGAACAGCGAAGCGGGCGATTTCAATGCCACCTGCTCCTGGGATCCCAAGCCGGGTCTGCGCTTCTCTGCCGATTTCATCGGAAAAATGGCGGACCGCGCCATGATCGTGGAAGGCGTCATGATCGCCGCCAACGGCCAGGATGAATACCGGATCGAAATGTCCGAAACCATGGAAAAGACCTCCTTCCTGCTGAACATTCCTACCAAGGTGACCCAGCACGTGGTGATGACCGGCAACGGCGAAGAAATCGTGAAGCAGGATATGAGCCTGGTGCTGTCTGAGGCCGGCAATCTGGAAAGCTTCCAGATGAGCCAGTACCAGAAGGGTGAACTGGCCATGAAGATAACGTACGCCGACAATGAATTTGCCGTGTACGGCCCGGGCGAACAGGAAATGCTCTACATCCAGTATCAGACTGCCAATGAGCTCCTGCTGGTTCGCGTCGCCGGCACCCAGATCACCTTCGGCCTGGCTGAATCTGACGCCAACCACAAGACCTATGTGGCCACCATTAACCAGGGCGAACAGGAAATGAAGGTGTTCTTCACCTGCGCCATCCTGGAAGAAGAAGGCCAGGAATACCTGCGGTTCACCGTTACCTCCGGGGAGCAGACGCTGCTGGCCATGGAAGTGGTGCAGGTCGAAAAGATTGAATTCCCGGCGCTGAAGGATGACGAAACGGTCAACTGGATCACCGAAGAAATGCTGGATCAGCTGTTCCTCCAGATGGTCGGCCAGGCGCTGGGCAGCGACACCACGCAGGAATAAAGCGTAAGCCGCCTTGCAATTATCCGCAAAACAAAAGGAGCTTCCCCTATGGGAAGCTCCTTTTTTGTTCCGCTGCGGTCCGGCAACCCTGCATCGCCGGGCTGCGCCGCGGTGGCTCACAGCGCTTTCCGGCTGACGGCCATGCCGATCATGAACAGCACTGCCGCCGCGCCGTACAGCGCGATGGACAGGGGCTGCGGCAGCTTGCGGATCCAGCGGTCCGCAGCGAGGGTTCCTCCGGCAAGAAGGAAACCAAGGATCAGAAGAATATTCACGCCTTTTCCTCCCTTGCTTTGCCTGCCAGGCGCATTTTGAACGCCTGGATTTTCATCATGGCGCCGGTGGTGTACAGGATGCCCAGCACCATGGCTGCAAGCGCCGTGCCGAAGGCGGCGCCTTTCAGAAAATCGAACCAGAAAACACTTTCGCTGTCCAGCGCGTTCAGCGCTGCGTGGGCGATCAGCGCCAGGATGCCCAGCACAAAGTAGATACGCACGACCCTGGCGCTGCGCTGCTTTTCGGCGCTGCTGTATGCCGCCACCTGCATGACCGTTTCTTTCAGTTCCTCATTCATTTGCTCGTTTTTCCTTTCTCCGTTCAGCAGTTCCCGAAGATCCACCTGATAGAGATCGGCCATCTCCATCAGCAGATCCAGATCGGGCAGGTTGCTTCCGGTTTCCCAGCGGGACACCGTTCGTCTGGAAACGTTGAGAGTTTCCGCCAATTGTTCCTGGGTGAGTTCCTTTTCTTTGCGGAGCGCCTTCAGAAACGTTCCGATCTTTTGCAGATCCATGCTGTTTCCTCCTTCCGTGTTCCAGTTTACGCGAATTCGGCGGGTTCGAACAGGACACAAAACGGGCAAATGTCCTGTCCGGGGGAATGGGACACGCCTTGTCCCATGGAAAAACGCCTTGAGCCGGAAGACCCAAGGCGTTTATCAGGGGTTATGGGGTGTAGGTGTACCGGCCGCTGAGCCACGGGGAGCCGTTGTACAGGCCGTAGGCGTCGCCGAAAATGCGGTATTGCTTGCCCAGCACCCAGGTGTCGTTGGAATAATTGGTGATCAGCACGCTGCGGGACGGATCCTTTTTCAGGGAGAAAATGGCCATGGCCGGCTTTTCGGACAGGATCTGCGTCACCGTGCCTTCCACCAGATAGATTTGGGTGTTGGCGATGCGCTTTTCGGAGTTGTTCAGGAAATCGGTGTACTGGGTGTTCATGTCCCAGGCCTTGCGGGTGTAAATGGCGGCCACGGGAACATAGTACACCTTGTGGCGCACGATGCTGGTTTCGTATCCCGGGGCGGAGGCGTGGATTTCGATGATGTTGTCGCCGAAGTGATCGAACACCGCCTCAAAGGAGAAGGAGCCGTCGGTGGCCAGCTGGGTCAGGTCCAGGTTGGCATAAGGGGTCATGACCTGAATGTTGGCCCAGGTGACGGTGGTGCCTTTCACGGTCATGTTGGGTTCGATCATGATGGGGTTGCCCTTGGAATCCTTGGCGCCGCTGGGATCCTCGATGGGGGCAGGATTGTAACGGGTGGCAATATCGGGGGCCAGGTTCAGCGTGATTTGCTGGGGCGCCCGGTACAGGGTGATGGTCATGGAGTTTTCCCGGTAATACTGGGCGCGGGTGACAATGGTGATGTTGTTGTCGCCAATAGCGGCCACGGAAATGTTCAGGGACAGTTGGCCGTTCTGGGTGTTCACCAGGTCGGACAGATCCTCCTTGTTTTCCTCGACAACGGGGCCGCGGTAGATGTACACGGTGCTGTTTTCCGCCACTTCAAACTGCAGCTGGTACAGCTGGGTGGAAACTTCGGTATATTTGCTGGAGGGGCTGATCAGCGTCAGGGGCGACAGGGGAATGTCCACCTCGTAGCTGATTTTGTCCAGGGGCTTTTCCTCCCCGGCACCGGTTTGCAGGTAGGGGGTCAGCGTGGCCGTCACCGTTTCCTGGGTGACGGAGGTGGCGCCTTCGAACCAGCGGTAGTCCGGCACCTCAAACGTGGCGTATCCGCCCACCACCAGGTAGCTTTGCTTCATTTCCCGGATGCGGATGCTTTGCCCTTCTTCCCCGGGGATGCGCACCGTGTGGGCCGGCATATCGTTCAGGATGGAAGGGGTGATGATGGCGCGGTCCTGCAGCGGCACACTCTGGCGGGCAGCCAGGTATGGGCCGATCACAAAGTGATACGCTGCGAAGAGGGCAGCCCCCAACAGGATCAGCAGCGCCCCTGTACGCAGAAAGCGGGCAACGCCGAAACGGTGGTGCGTCTGATAGCGCTTGGCTTTTTTGCCTTTTTTCCCGGCAGGGGCCGGGCTGTCGCCGTACTCGTCGTATTCAATGATGCGCTGAGATTTGACGGGAATGGCGTCCGGCCGTACGTCGCCCTCGATTTCCTGGCCGTCCACGGTCCGGGAAATCTGCTGGCGCACGCCGGTGAAGCCGTTCAGGGTCTGCACGGTGCGGCCGGTGGGGGCGAAGCCCTGCTTGGCACCGCTTTCGCGCAGGCGCTGCATTTCGATTTCACCCTTCTTTTTGCGCGCTGCCAGATCCTTCATTTCCGAAGCCAGCTTGTCCCGCTCGTCCATGCTGGGCGTGGCCTGGCCTTCTTCGTTGATCTGGATGTAGATTTTGCTGGCCGGTCCGGCAGCCGGCGGCGTATATTCAGCGGCCTGGTCCTGGGGCAGTTCGGCCCCGCATTGGAAGCAGCGGGGATAATTGGCCCTGTTCCAGTGGCCGCATTGGGGACATCTCATGGCTGATCCTCCTGGATGGTCTTCCTTTCGGGAATGCCGGCACGGGAATGCCGGTATTCCGTCAGGTTCAATCTTATTTACTTCGTAACAAAAACGCAAAATTCCTGCCTGCTATCGCATAATTCCGGGATTTTTACATTTTCTTTCCCGCTTGAGCGCCG
>CACYGB010000083.1 GCA_902773895.1 uncultured Eubacteriales bacterium | reverse complement strand
CGAATCGATACCGCAGTGGGCGGCTGGATCAAGGCGCTGACCTTCTGCCATATGCCCTTTGACGAAATCCGGCTGAATGAGCTTACCCCCGAAGCCTTGCAGGGCAAGCGGCTGGTGATCCTGCCAGACTGCCCGATTATGAAGCCGGAGCTGGCTGCACTGCTGGACGGCTTTGTGGAAAAGGGCGGGCAGGTTATCGCCTCCGGGGACACGGGCTTTGTGCAGGACAGGCAAGTGCTGCAAAGCATGGGAATCACAGCCGTTAAGAAACGCAAAAAGGACTACATGTCCTCCGTGTTTCTGGTAGAGGGCCCGGATGCGGCCCGCTTCCCCGCCTGCGCCGAAGCGCCTTATATCGCCTTTGGCTCCGATCTGACGGTTTGCGAATACAGTGACAGCGCGCAAAGGTATCTGCGCCTGATCCCGGAGCATCCCTTCGGCCCACCGGAACGCTGCTATTACACCGAGGTCACCGATACTCCCGGCATCGTCGCTCATCCCTGGGGAAAGGGCAAAGCCATCCACATTCCCTGGAAAATCAGCGCCTTCTATTCCAGCGAGGGTTGGCAGAACACGCTGAACGTGTTCAGGGATGTGCTGTTCAATCTGTGCGGACTGCCGGATATCGCTCCCAGCCTTTCGCCCATGGCCGAGCTGGTACTGGGCAAATGCGAGAGAAAGACCGTGGTACAGCTGATCAACGCCAGCGGCTGCTTTGCCAACAACTACTTTGCCCCGACGCCAATTCATGAAATCCATTTGAAGCTGCCCGGCCTGACCGGAAAAGAAAAACCCGCCACCCTGCGGAGCGGCACAGCGGTGCTGCGTGAAGCAAACAGCGGCTATGAAATCGTGCTGAACGAACTCAAGGATTACGAAACCATCATCCTGGAATAAATCAAAAAGAGAAAGGAAGCAAACAATATGAAAATCGGATTCATCGGTCTCGGAATTATGGGCAAGCCCATGGCGAAAAATCTGGTCAAAGCGGGCTATTCTCTGATGGTAAACAACCTGACTCCCGAACCTGTGGCGGAACTGGTGGCCTGCGGCGCGGAGGCGGCCACTCAGAAGGAAATTGGCCAAAGCTGCGACATCGTGATGACCATGGTGCCCAACAGTCCCCAGGTGAAGGAAATCATGCTGGGCGAAGAGGGCGTCGGCGAGCAGATGAAGCCCGGCAGCATCTTCATCGACATGAGCTCCATTAACCCTGTGGCCAGCAAGGAAATCGCGGCGGAGCTGGGCAAGCGCGGCATTGAAATGCTGGACGCGCCCGTATCCGGCGGCGAGCCCAAGGCCATCGACGGCACCCTGTCCTTCATGGTGGGCGGCAAGCAGGAGATCTTTGATCAGTGCAAGCCCATTCTGGAGAAGATGGGCGCTTCCGTCACCCGCTGCGGCGACGTGGGCGCGGGCAACACCACCAAGCTGGCCAACCAGATCATCGTGGCCTGCAACATCCAGGCCCTGGCTGAAGCGCTGACTTTGACCCAGAAAGCGGGCGTGGAGCCCCAACTGGTGTTTGACGCCATCAAGGGCGGCCTGGCCGGTTCCACCGTCATGAACGCCAAAGCACCCATGATGATCGCCGGAAACGACAAGCCCGGCTTCAAAATCGATCTGCACATCAAGGACCTGAACAACGCCCTGGACTGCGCCCACACCGTGGGAGCGCCCGTGCCCATGACCGCCGAGGTGATGGAAATTTTACAGTGGATGCACACCCATGAGGGCGGCCAGAAAGATCACAGCGCCATCGCTCAGTATTACGAGTACCTGACCGGCATTCAGATTGGCCGGTAAAAGGAGACTGCCATGAAGCCCATTGTGTTAGCACCCGCCAATCCCGACGTTACGGCGCTGGAGAAGGAAAACCGCGCCCTGGCTCGTCAGGCCGCCGCGGAAGGCATGGTATTGCTGGAAAACAACGGCGTGCTGCCCCTTCGGGAAAAGGAAATTGCGCTGTATGGCGCGGGCGCCAGGATGACCGTGAAGGGCGGCCGGGGCAGCGGCGAAGTGCGCAACCGCAGCAACGTGACCATCGCCCAAGGCCTGGAAAACGCGGGATACACCATTTTGACCACGGCCTGGCTGGACGCTTTCGACGCCTATTACCGGGACACCTATGAAGCCTACCGCCAGGAAATGGAAAAACGGGTGGAGGGCCTCAGGGAGTTTTTCAAGATCCAGCGGGCCATCACGCCCTTCATGGAGCCCAATTCCATGCCCATTGCGGAAAAGGACGTCGCGGCCTGCGATACGGCGATTTACGTGCTCAGCCGTCAGGCGGGCGAGGGCCATGACCGCAAGTATGAAGCGGGCGATTTTCTGCTCACCGAGGCGGAAAAGGACAATTTACGCTTCCTGCGGGCGCATTACAAAGAGCTGATCGTGGTCGTCAACGTGGGCGGCATGGTGGATCTTTCCTTCCTGGAGGAAATGCCCGTCAGCGCGCTGATCTATTTCACCCAGGGCGGTGAGGAGGGCGGCAGCGCCCTGGCCGACCTGATCTCCGGCAAGGTGAATTTCAGCGGCAAATTGACCTCCACCTGGCCCATGAAATATGAGGACGTGCCCTCTGCCAACACGTATTCCGGCTTCAGCGCCGATATCCTGGAGCAGGATTACACCGAAGGCATCTGCATAGGCTACCGCTATTTCGACACCTTTGGCGTAAAGCCCCGGTATGCCTTCGGATACGGGCTGAGCTATACCTCCTTTGACATTCAGTATCAGGATACTTTGCTGCAAAAAGATAAAATCACCCTGCTGGCCGCCGTGACCAATACCGGCTCCGTGGCAGGACGCCAGGTGGCCCAGCTGTATGCCAGTGTGCCCTTTTGCGACGGCAGCGAATGCAAGCGGTTGGTGGCTTTCAAAAAAACCCGGCTGCTGGCACCCGGCGAAACTGAAACCGTGCAGCTTACCTTTACCTGCCGTGATCTTTCGGTCTACGACGAGGGAAAAAGCGCCTGGCTGCTGCGGGCGGGAGATACGGTGCTCCGTCTGGGCAGCGCCGCGAATCAGACGATCCCCGTTTTCCGTTTGCAGACGGCAAATGAAATCATCCTGGAGCAGTGCACACCCATCTGTCCCCTGAACCGCCCGGTGGAGGAGATCACGCCGCCTCAGCGGGCTTTGGAAGAATTGCGCCATCTGCCCTGCGCTTCCCTGGATTCCTGGACACCGGAATTGATTTGTCACACCTATGAAACGCCGGAAGAAGCGCCGGACGCTCTGATCTCCTCCATGACCGACGAGCAGCTGGTCAATCTGGTGATCGGCGGCAGCACCCGCCCGGAGGTGCAGCAGGTGACGGCTCTGGGTGCGTCGGGCACCACCACGGGCAGGCTCTACGAGGAGTGCGGCATTCCCAACGTGATCCTATCCGACGGCCCGGCGGGGCTGAACCTGACCAGCCACGTGGTGCAGCTGCCGGATGGCCCCGTCAAGGCAGCCCGGGTGCCGCAGAACCTGGAAGCTTACAAGCGGTATCTGTTCGGCTTCAACCGCGTTGCCATGACCAGTCAGATGGTGAAGCCGGAGGATGGCGCCTCCCATTATCAATACGCCACCGCCTGGCCCTGTTCCATGCTGCTGGCCCAGTCCTTCGATCCGGAGCTGCTGGAAAAGGTAGGCGGCGGCGTGGGCAAGGAGATGGAGGCCTTCGGCGTCACGGTATGGCTGGCTCCGGGCATGAACATTCACCGCAATCCCCTGTGCGGCCGCACTTTTGAGTATTACAGCGAGGATCCTCTTGTATCCGGCAAAATGGCCGCCGCCATCGTGCGCGGCGTCCAGAAGCATCCCGGCAAGGGCATGAGCGTGAAGCACTTTGCGGCCAACAGCTGCGAATTGGAGCGCAACCGCTCCTCCTCCAACGTGCATGAACGGGCGCTGCGGGAAATCTACCTGCGCGGCTTTGAGATCGCCGTCAGGGAATCCGATCCCATGACCGTGATGGCGGCCTATAACCGCGTCAACGGGCTTCACTGCGTCAACAACTATGATTTGCTGGTAAAAATACTGCGCAATGAATGGGGCTATACCGGTCTTGTCATGTCCGACTGGGATTCCATGAAAGCCGACCCATCGGATTGCATGAAGCCTCTGACCGGCGACGTACAAAAGGCCCATGCCGCCCAGTGCGATCTGGTTTGCCCGGGCCGGGAGGATCAGCACCAGGCGCTGCTGCAGGGTCTGCGGGAGGGCAAGGTCCAGCGCCATGATCTGTAAAGAAGCGCCCAGCGCATCCTGCGTTTGATCAGAAAAAATACTGTTCTTTCAAGCAAATAAACAATAGAATCGGGAAAAGGAGTGTGCCTCGTATGAACCTCAAGAAGATCTTTGCTGGCGCGAAGGGCAGCGAAGGCGGCATTTACCGCACGGCGTCCATGCGCTCCATGCTGTTGGCCTGCGCCACCAGCGGCGGCAAGACCGTTTTCATGATGCTCATGTCCTACGCGGGCTATATGGCCAACGCCGGCTACGGCATCCTGGTCATGCTCACCGGCATCATCATGACGGTGAAAACCATCTTTGACGGCGTATGCGATCCCGTTGTAGCGGCGATTTTTGACCGCATGAAGGTAGGCAGGCTGGGCAAGGTGCGCAAATTCCTGCTGATCGGTTACGGCGTTACCGTCCTGTCCGCCATTCTGATGTTCCACATCCTGGCCAACAAATTCGACGGAGCGCTGGGCGTGTTCATCTACTGCGCGCACTTTGCGCTGTTTGTTGTTGGCTATACCATTCTGAGCATCGGCACCACCACCATTCCCGCCATTCTGACCAACGATCCCAAGCAGCGTCCCTTCATGAACTTCGCCGCCACCTGCTATCAGTTCCTGGCTCCCATCATTCTCAATACTCTGATGGCGTTCATGATCCTGCCCCGGCATGGCAACCAGTACGACGCGGCCTGCCTGGGCGAAGCCTGCTATCTGTACAGCGCGGTGGCCCTGCTGTTCATGGCGCTGACGATCTTTGGCATCGCCCCCGTGGATAACGAAAAGAACCTGGGCGAGCTCATGTCCATCGGCAGCAAGGCGAAGGTGGGCTTCAAGGACATGTGGAACATGCTCAAGGTCAATAAGCCCCTGCGCTGCTACATCATCACCGGCGCGTCCGACAAGCTGGCCACCAAGATGGCCACCGACAGCATCGTGTCCGTCATGCTCACCGGTATCCTGATCGCCAACTACCAGGCGGTGACGGTGATCAACAGCTTTGGCAAGATCATCGCGCTGGTGTTCGCCTTCCTGGGCGGCGTGTTCATCGCCAAGCATGGCGTCAAGAAATCC
The DNA here is from genome assembly GCA_902773895.1 of uncultured Eubacteriales bacterium. Taxonomy (GTDB): domain Bacteria; phylum Bacillota; class Clostridia; order Christensenellales; family Aristaeellaceae; genus RUG563. The sequence goes on along the minus strand of CACYGB010000083.1, from coordinate 837 downwards.
ACCACGGTCTGGTCCTGGGTCAATATCGGCATCTCCGTGGCCCTGTTCGCCCTGTGCATGTATCTGGGCCCCTGGGGCATGAAAAAGATCGGCGTGGGCGGTCTGCCCATGATCCTCTACATCGGCCTGACCATGGGCAAGGACGCCGCGGCCATGGTGCTCAATACCGCCGAGGGCATGATGCGCGCCGATATCGTGGACTACGAGCTGGACCGCAGTGGCAATTTCATGCCCGGCATGGTGGGCGCTTGCTATACCTTTACCGAAAAGCTGATTTCCTCCCTGGGCTCCACCTTCACCACCTTTGCGGTGGGCCTGATCGGCTATGTGACCGTGATGCCCCAGATGGGCGATAAGTCCACCATCCCGCTGTTCTATCTCACCATGGCGCTGGTGTACGGCATGCCCGTTCTTGGCTGGCTGTGCAACGTCGTGGCCATGAAGTTCTACGCCCTGGACAAGCAGCGCATGGTGGAGATCCAGACCAGCATCGCGGATAAGAAAAAGGCCCTGCGCGGCAAGAAATAAGGACGCGGATGAAGAGAGGAGGAAAACAAAATGAAAAAGATCCTGTTACAGTTTGCGGCCCTGCTTTTGGTCATCTGCGGCATCTTCCTGCTCGCCGGGCGCTCGGACGGCTGGGTGGAGCCTGTGGAAGAAATCAATAACGACATTATCCTGTCCGGCACCAAGTATTCGGGCAAGGTGGTCATCAAGATCACCCTGCATCCCGACGGCACCGGCGAGCACGAGGGCAACGGCGATGTGGTGCCCGCCACCTGGGAGCAGAATAGCGACGGGACCATGACCGCCCACTTCAACGTGAAGGGCACCGAT
>CACYGB010000082.1 GCA_902773895.1 uncultured Eubacteriales bacterium | reverse complement strand
CGGGGGCTGAAGAAGCCCCCGCATCTTCGCGCTGCCGGGAGTTCTCTTGTCGACAGACTCCTGCGCGTCACAGCTGCACGGGCAGATCGGTATCGGAGAAGGGATCGGACGGCTCGTAAACATCCAGCTTCACATCGCCCGGATTTTCTTCCTCGTCGGCGGCTTCCGCCCAGGTGAACACGTGGATCCGCAGCTCATGCTCCCCGAATTCCAGTTCTGCCCGTTCCCGGGGTTTGGTCAGGGCCAGCACCTCGGTATATTTGGTGCGTCCCTTCCGGGCGTAATCCTGGGCCACTTCGGGGCGGCCCTGCCAATGCATAGGAATAAACAGGCGCGGCTTCACCGCCATAACAAAGTGGTTGGCCCCGGCGTCGTACAAACCGCCCATGCGGGGATCCACCGGGAACATGGCGATGTCGATGGGCAATCGTTCAATGGGCGCGACGGCCTCGTAGTAAGCGTTTTCCGCCTGGGTGATTTCCCGCAGGGTGCTTTCCTCGCGCCAATGCCACAGGTTCAGGTCGCCGGCGTGGAAAATGTGCATCTCCCCCACCGTCACATAAAAGGACACGCCCTTGTCGGTGGAATCAAACGCTTTCACGTTCACGCTGTCCACAGTGATTTCGTCCCCGGGCTTCATGCGGCGGCCGCGCTTGCCGATGGGCAGGTCGTCCGCCACAATGTAGGTAATGGGCAAATGCTCGTAATCCCAGCCGTAGATCGCCTCATCGAAGTGATCCTCGTGGTCATGGGAAACAAAGACCACCACCTGCCTGTACTTCTGCAGTTCCCAATCGGTGATCCATGCCTTGCGGGGCAGTTCGCCGTTATCTCCCCGCCAGTAATCGAAAACCAGCAGCACATCCTCCACCGCCACGGAAAACCCGGAGTGGAAGAAGTAGGTCACCGTCGCTTTTTTATCCGCCATAAGCGCCTCCGTCTATCGGGAAAATACTTCGCGCAGCACCCGTCCCTGTGCCTGGGGCAGATCCAGCCCCATGGCGCCGGCCAGCGTGGGCGCAATATCCACCACCTCGGCCTGATCCAGCCGCATACCCCGGCGAATGCCCGGCCCGGCAAGCCACCAAAGGGTGCGGGCCTGCGGGCAGTCCAGGGAAAAGCCGTGCTCCCCTGAGGTGGCCTCCTGCCGGTCAATGAAGCAGGTGCCCGGCGCGGCGTCCACCGCCAGGTGCACATCCGCAGGCGCGTGCAGTCTCCGCAGCGCCCGGTCGTCCAGGATGCGGGCAACGCCCCATTCCTGCCGGTGCTCCTCCAGCGCCCGCCTGGCCGCGTCCAGATCATCGCCGAATATGTAGGCCCCCATGCCCAGGCTTTGGGCCCGGGCCCCGCAGCAGGCGCGCAATTGCCCGTCCAGCAGCACCCCGCGGGGCGCGTCCTGCTGGCCATGGTCGCTGACGATGCACACCAGCGTATCCTCCGCCTGGCCGGACCGCTCCAGCGCATCCAGGATCCGCTGCACCCGCCGGTCCAGCCGTTCCATGGCCGCGTGGGCCTCGCCGCTTTCCGCACCGTACTGATGCCGCATGGCGTCGCAGTCCACCAGATGCACTGTCAGCACCTCCGGCGGCCGGCGGGACAGCAATAGTTTTTCGCACAGCAGCGCGGCGTAATCATCCAGATGGGGCTGATGGATGGACACGCGCTGCCGGCCGTACAATAGCTCCATCCGCAGGATCCACAATGGGGACGCGTACCGAAGCATCTTCACCACCGCGTTTTCCCCGGGCAAGGGCAGCACCTCCGGGAAATTGCGGCGGACAAAGGGATTCTTGCCCGACACGGGCCACAGGACAGAAGCGACGTCCATGCCCTTTTCCGCTGCCGCCTGAAACAGCGTTTTCACCCGGATATCCCCCACGCTCCAGTACCATCGCCGCATTTCGGGGGCTGTATCCGGCTGAAAGGGCTGATTGTGCCCGATGCCGTGGGCATCCGGATAGCAGCCGGTGATCAGCGAGGTGTGGATGGGATAGGTGATGGTGGGATACACCGTGCGCACGTTATCGCAGAAAACGCCCCGGTCCCTTACAGCAGAAAGTGCGGGCAGGCGCAAAAGCCTGTCCGCATCGGGCTGAGCCACCGCATCCAGAGAAATCATGCACAGCCGCATGTTTATCTCCTTCTGCTCTTGGGCCCATGGCCAAAGTCATATACCTTCTTTTTCTTCCGGAAGAACAGGAAATAGATCACCAGGCCCCAGATCAGCCAGCCGCGCCAGTTGAAGGATACATGGCTGCTGTATTGGGTGTCCACCGGCCAGTCCTCATCCTCGTAATCCTGCAGGGAGAACATATCCTGCCACACCGAGGACGCGCTTTGCGGCCTGGCCGTGGAAGAGGGCGCCGCGGTGCCGAAGACCCCGCTGGTGTTCAGCGTCACGCCGGCCGCCTTGGCCAGCGTGCCGGCAGTCTGGAGGCTCAGCTCCGCCACGGCCCCGTCATAGTCCCGCTTCAGGAAAGCAGAGCGGAAGTGGGAGGCCAGCAGGCTGGTCTGGGTGTCGGCGGACAGCGCGTTTTTCGCCGCGGTGCCCACCGCAAACGCGTACGTTTCTTCCCCGATCACCATCAGCAGCAGCACGTCGTCGCTGTTCAGGTGCCAGGCGTCAAACAGCGCCCTGGCGTACACCGCGGCGTCCGTTCCGCCCAGGAAGTGACGGGTGACCACGTAGAATTTGCCCAGCGAGGCATTGGTCATTTTTTCAGACAGGGCAGCCAGATCCGCCGCCGTGCTTTCCGACAGCACGCCGGCCAGGTCCGTCACGATCCCCTGGGAAAGGGGATATTGGGTTTCCGCCGCAGCAGGCAGGCAAAGGCCCGCGCACAGCAGCAGCGCAGCAAACAGCGATACAATCCGACGCATGGTCGTCATCCCCCTTCCGTTTTATTGGGCGCTGAATTCTTCCGCCGGGCCGATGCCCATCAGCCGGGCGATCCAGCCGCTGATGCTGGCGTTGAAGCTGGCGTTGAATTCCCGGGCAGCGGTGTTGTAATTGGCCTTGGCCGTCAGCGATTCGCTTTCCGCCAGCATCTGGGGCAGGTAATCCGTCACATACATCCTGTCCCGGCTGTCGTTTTGCACGCTCTCCAGCGCGGCCAGCTCCTTCAGCAGTTCCGCCGCGTCCAGGGTCAGCCGTTCGTTGGCCCGGGCCTTTTCCTGCAGGCCGCGGCGGCCTTCCAGGATGTCCCGGTCCTCCGTCACCCGGCGGATCGACTCATGATCGGCGCTCAGATGGCGCGAGGCCACTGTGAGCAGGTTGTAAGCGGATTCCACCCGGGTGTGCAGCATGGTTTCCAGGCCGGTATAGGTTTCATTCACCAGGGCCCGTTCCTTTTTCCAGCCCCGATAGGCGCCGAAACCGATGCTGAATACCATCAAAATCACCATAATCAGCGCTGCGGTACCCGTTTTCAGTTTCATTCCCTATCTCCTCCTTCCGGCGCTGCCGCCATGCCGCACCCCGCGATGCGGCTTACATTTCCAGCAGCTTTTGCTTCAGATCCTTTTCCATGTTGGCCAGGGTCTTTTCAGCCTCGGCGCGCTTCTGGCGCCCTTCCTCATGGATGCGGGTCACTTCGTTGATGGTGTCGATCAGGCTCTGGTTGGTAGCCACCAGGGTTTCCATATCCACGATGCCGCGCTCGGATTCCTTGGCGGTTTCAATGGTGCCCATTTTCAGGGTCTCGGCATTCTTCTTGAGCAGATCGTTGGTCATATTGGTCACTTCCCGCTGGGCCTTCATGGCCTGCTGGCTGTGATGCAGGCCAAGGGCCAGCACCATCTGGTTCTTCCACAGCGGCAGGGTGTTCACCAGGGTGGACTGGATACGGTCCACCAGCAGGGAATTGTTGTTCTGCAGCAGGCGGATTTGAGGCGCCATCTGCATGGAGATCTGCCGGGTCAGCTTCAGGTCGTACAGTTTCTTTTCAAACTGGTCGCACTGGGCCGCCAGGTCGTTGGCCTTCTGGGCGTCCATGGCGTCGCCGCTCTGCTCGGCAATTTCCCGCAGCTTCTTCAGCTCGGTGTCCCGCACCTCCTGCAGCCGCTGTTCGCCGGCCACGATGTACATGGTCAGTTCATGGAAGTAGGACAGGTTCATGTCGTACAAACGGTTGAACATCGCCACGTCCTTGAGCAGCTGCACCTGATGGCCTTCCAGGTTGCCGGCGATCTTTTCCACGTTGGCGGACACGGTGTCGTACTTGGCCTGGATGGAAGCCAGCTGCTTTTTCGCGCCGAAGAACAGGCCCTTGAGCCCCTTGGGCTTTTCACCGGCAGCGTTGAAACCCTTCAGCTCGGTGACCAGGCTGGTGAGCATATCGCCCACATCGCCGGTATCCGACGTCTGCACATTGGCCAGCACGGTATCCGCGAAGGAGGAAATCTTCTTCTGCGCATCCGCGCCGTACAGCATCACGTGGTCCGGATTGGTCAGGTCGATGGTCTTGGCGAAAGCGGCCACCTGGATCTTTTCTTCGTCCGTCAGCGTGGAATCCAGCGCTTCGATGGCTTCCTTGGCGTCGGGGGCCACAGGCGCTTTCAGTTCGTTGAGCATATCCACCGCCTGCTCGATCACTTTCTTGTTTTCCGCTTCGCTGTTCAGCGTCAGAATAGGCGCGGTGTGGACAGCTTCTTCCTGGGGAACCTGGGCAGCAGCATTGGCTTCAGTCATGGGGATGAGTCTCCTTTCCGTTTGCAGTCATGTATGATGATCAAAAAATCCCGAACGTTACTTGTCGCCCTTCAGGCCGGATTCCACCAGCCCGTCCTGCTTGAGCATGGCTTCCATCACGTCGATGTCGGTGGACAGATCCAGCATGTCGTCCTGGTACAGGGCGTGCAACTGCTTGTCGAACGCCTTGAGCACCACGTCCATGGCCTGGCGGATCTGGCTGCGGGTGGCGTCGGCCTCCGTGCCGGACACCTGCCGCTCGTCCATTTTCCGGTAGCCCTGCAGCATTTTCAGCGTGGTGGGCAGGTAGTAATCCATGAACCGGCGGATCTGCGGCGCTTTGCCGGGATGCTCGGCCACGGTGTGGAAGATGCGGTTGGCCACGTCGTCCAATTGCTCCATCTGGGCGGACAGCTTTTCATCCGGGATCAGCTCGTTTTCATGGCGGATCTCCCGGAGCATTTCCTGTCCCTTTTCCACCAGGGAATCCACCGCGGCGTCGCCGGTCTTGGGAATTTCCTGCTGCTGTTGGGCCGGGGCTTCCTTGCTGACGTCCAGGCCCTGGGCCATAATGAACACGATGCGCCCCAGCAGCAGCGCCACGCCGATCCCGATCAGAAAGTGCTGCCAGCGATAGAACGGAAATATCAGCGAGTAGCCCGCCAGGGCCACGCCGATCACCAGGAAGGCGATCACATACGCCTTGGAATTCTTCTTTTTTTGCTGCATAAGCAACCCTCCTTCCGCTTGACTGCGGGAAAAGTATACCGCGAAGTGGGGAAAAATCAATGCATTCCGGCCCAAACATACATTTTCCGTATCGAAAACATCGTTTGCCCGTCTTTTTCCTTAGCAGTATATCACAAACCCGGCGTGTTTTCAATGTTTCCCCCGTCCTTCGCCTGCTTTTCTTTCCATTGATTCGCCTTCTTCGGGCCCCGCATATCCTACGCGCCCACGGCATAGGATGGGCAAAGGAGGTGACGGGATGGACAAAGCACTGCCGGGGCGCGACGGGGCCGCCGCGTCCTTGGAGCGGTGATCCGCCGCCTGAAAGGCGGAAAGAAGCCGTCCCGCCAAGATCCGTAAGGATGTACTGTTCCCGCCAGGGGTTGGGGGAACATTGGGGCGCTGCCCCAAGCCCTGCCGGGGAGGATGATCCTCCCCGGCCCCCATCCGTTGCGGATGGTATAAGGCTTATTTCCCCGCCTGAGTGCCGCAGCAGCAAATGGAACGAAAATATGCCGCTCCCGGGCGGGCCGGCTTTGCCGGCCGACCTGTGCGCAAGCGCACAGGGAAAAGGCTGGGGATTTCCGAGAAAACAAGCGAGCTTGTTTTTCGGGAAATCCCCAGCCTTTTCTTTTGCCCGGGAGCTCTCTTGCAGACAGAACAGCTTCAGGCGCGCATTGTCTGTTTTTCAAGTTTGCTTTATCGCCAGGATGGGTCCAGGGACGAACCGCAGGCAACCGCCTGTGGCGGATGCTTTGCCTGCGGTGAGATCAACCGAAACAAGCAATCTCCCCTGTGGGGAGTTGCGCC
>CACYGB010000081.1 GCA_902773895.1 uncultured Eubacteriales bacterium | reverse complement strand
GCGGCGGTGTGCTTGTCCATGGATACCAGCACGTCGCTGGAGGCGCGGGGCAGCAGCTCATCCAGAATTTCATAGGCGCTGCGCTGCTGCACCTGCACCATGTGCATCAGCAGCACGCACCGGGGCACATTGGCCACGATGCCGTGCTCATCCACCACCGCGTCCAGCTCCGCCAGGGACAATTCGTTCTGCAGAATCCGCTGGTACGCGTTATTCAGGTCGTTGCCCGCTTCGTTGGCGGCGATCACCGCGCCGATCAAGGCTTCGCTGAGCACAAAGGCATCCCGGGCGGCATCCGCGTCGCTGGCGGTGGTCATCAGCACCCAGTCCGGCTCCGCCTGGCAAATCTGGTACAGCCGGCCGTCCTGGTACACCGGCACGCCGGGCCGGGCGAAGGCAGGCAGGGAAAAGCGGATATCCTCATTGGGAATCAGGCTGTTCCCATCCGTATCCAGCAGGGAGATAGGCGTTTTCAGCCTGGAAAAAACCTGTTCAATCTGAACCAGCAGCCGGTTATCCATCGTTTCAGCATCCTTCCTGACAAGTCGGCCTGAAAAGAAGACTTCGCGTGAATAAATCCATTATACCATGCTTTCCGTGCCGTATCAATACGAGAAGCCTGCTGAAATGTAAACAAACTGTTTATTTTCTACAAAAAAACAGCGCTTTTCGCCGAAGAAAAATGGCGAAAAGCGCCGAAGGTCTGCCCGTGGTCATTTCTTGATGATGTCGTCCCGCAAGCGGTACAGCGTTGCCCCGCGGGTCTTGACGCAAAACGCCTCCGCCCACCAGGAAATATCCTTTACCGCGTCGTACTGCACCTTGCCGTAGCGGATGCCGTTTTTCTTTTCCCCCAGCATATTGCTGTCCATCCAGTGCACGGTATTGGTTGCGGGGTCGTAATCGGAAATCATGATGGCGCTGTGGGCCCCCACGCCGTAATAATACTTGGCCGACATCTGGAAATAGTCGCCGCGCTTCACCTGCTTCATAAAGTCCAGGGCCAGGGCCATGTTTTCCTTCTTGCTCAATTTGGCGTCATACTTGAACTGGGCCGCCACATAGAAGGGGTTGCCCTGGCTGGCCGGAATATCCTTCCAGTAAAAGCCGTAGGAATAGGGCTTGCATTCCTTGGACGGCAGGTTGTCCGGGATCACCAGCTTCACGTCGGGGTACTCCGCCATGCGGTAGTTTTTCGCGTTCTCATTGAATACGTGCACCGTGAAGTTCTTGCACACGTAAATATCGCTGGCGTAATGCGCCCGCTGCAGCTTGCCGCCTGCCCTCACATACAGCTGATGGCCCGTTTCAATGATCTGATCAATGAATTCCTTCCGGGCCGCTTCCTCCGCCCGGGCCGCGGGAACCAGCAAAACCAGCAAAAGCAGCAGCGCCGCTATTTTTTTCAGCACCGTCAAGCGCTTCCTTTCCTTTATGGGATCCTCTTCATCTTAGGCCAGGCGGCCCCGTTTGTCAACGGCCCCGGCGGAAATTTACAATCCGCCGGAGCCGCGATATGAGTCGGATTCCCTATTTTCTGTTTTTCAGCAGCCGGCCGAATACCAGGCACACCGCGGTGCCGCACAGCGCCAGGATCAGCATCATCAGCGACGCGCCGGCGCCCTTTCCGCTGCCAAACAGCGCGGTCCATATGCCCTGCGCCGAGGCCATGAAGGGCTCGCACACCCGGTCCACCATCCATCCGCCCAGGAAATACCCGATGGGAATGGTGAAAAACTGCAGGGTATTGCGGCAGGCATACACCCGGCCCTGCATGGGCACCGGAACGGTAGAACGGAAAATCACATCCAGGTTGGCGCTCATCAGCGGAATGGGCAGCCACCCCAGCACCTGCGCCAGGCACCACAAGAAGGGTGTCCGGGCAAAGGCCAGCAGGTAGTTTTCCGTTCCCAGGCTCATCAGCAGCGACCAGCAGATCACCCGCACCCGGTTCCTGGGCGCGGGCAGCACCATCACCAGGGCGCTGCCCAGCAGCGTGGCGATCCCGGCGCAGGAGGTGACCATGCCCAGCGTGGCTTCGTCGGCCCGGGGCAGCACATAGGCCGGCAGCGTGGCGTTGAACGCCGACGCCACCAGGTTGACCCCGGCCAGGAACAGGATCAGATGCAGGATCAGCGGCGTTTCCTTCAGGTACCGCAGGCCGCCGCGGGCCGATTGCAGCAAAGGTTCCTTCCGGTCCGGCAGTGCCGCCCGGGGAATATGCACAAAGCCCATCAGCGCCAGGAAGGCGACGGCGAAGGTCAGCAGATCCACCGCGATCACGCCGTCCATGCCGCCCAGCGCAAACAGCGCCGTGGCCAGCACGGGGTGCAGGATGTTCACCAGCGAATTGGAAAAGGAACGCAGTCCGCTGGTGCGCTGGTACTGCTCCCGGGGCGTGATCAGTGTCATAGCCACGTCGCTGGCCGGCTGCTGCACCGTGTTCATCAGCCCGTTCAGGGCGTTGAGCAGGTACATATGCCAGGGCATCAGGGCGTCCCGCTTCAACAGCACGAACACCGTCACCGTGCACAGCGCCGCCAGGGCGTCGCAGGCCAGCATGGTTTTCTTTTTGTCCCACCGGTCGGTGAGCGCGCCGGCGAAGATGCTCAGCACCACGTAAGGCGCGTAAGAGCAGATGGATAACAGCGCCGTTTCCAGGGCCGATCCCGTTTTTCGGTACAGCCACAGCGTCAGGGCAAACGACGTCATGGCGCTGCCCAGCTGGGACAGCGCCTGGGTGATCCACAGAATCAGAAAATTTTTCAGTTGTTTCATGGTTGGCTCCACTCCTGTTTTTTGATTGGTCAGGGAGCAAAGCCCGAGGACTAACGCCGCGTTACCGGGCGCTGTCTCCATGCACCGTCCTCAAGCCTTGCATGGAGCGAAAGCAATGGCCAGCAGCATTGCAGGTTTTCCTTTCTTACTTTTTCGTTACTTCCTGATAGGATTTCCACGCGCTGCGCCCGTAGCTGACCAGGGCGCACAGCGTCAGCGCCACGGCGCACCAAATGACGACGTGATGCAGCGGAAAGCCCAGGTGTTGCAGGATCCATTCATGGAAAAAGGACAAAAGCAGACCGCTCACCACCGTAGCCTGGGCGATTTTGCCGATTTTGCGGGCATATACCACCACGCCCTTTTTCAGCAGCAGCGCGCCGCCCAGCACCATCAGGCCTTCCTTGACCAGCAGCACCAGCAGCGCCGCCCAGGGGGCCATGCCTTTGAGCGCCAGGCTGAGCATCACGCTGAGCACCATCAGCTTGTCGGCCAGCGGATCCATGAGTTTGCCAAAGTCCGTCACCAGGTCGTATTTCCTGGCGATGTAGCCGTCGGCCAGGTCCGTCAGGCTGGCGATGATAAATACTGCCAGCGCCCAATACGTGTGCCCGTTCATAAACAGGTACCAGTAAACCGGAATCAGCAGCGCCCGCAGGATGGTAAGCGCATTGGGAACGTTCCAGATTTTCTGTTTTTCTCGTGATTGTGACATACTCCGATTCCCCCATTGTCAATTCCGGTTTATTATATCATCCTCTTCCCCATTTTTCAATGGGTCCTTCCCCGCTCCGCGCTTTACATCGGCGGCTTTCTTTGGTAAAATAGACGGGAATCCAAGCAAAGAGGTACAAACGCCATGAGAATCCATCCCGACGCGGAAACGCTGAAGCAAACCCGGCTGGCCATGCAGGGCAGCCTGCTGTCCACCATCCTGTGCCCCGGCCTGATCGCCGGGCTGGACACCGTCAGGGACTGCATGAAGGATTCGGACATCCGCCCGTTTTTGGGGCACGCGCTGCTGCATGAAATTATGCCCAATCTGGGCCTGACGCGGGAGGACCTGGACCCCATGGCCATGGCGGTGTGCGGGGAAATGGAGCAGGGCAGCGTGATGCAGCCCCTGGTGCTTTTCCTGAACAACGCGGTGCGCGCCTGGAAGAGCCAGGCGCTGCCCGTTCTGAAAAAATACCAGGACCGGGAGGACCGGGTGCCCCCGTGCCTGTGCATGGGGCTGTCCTGCCTGATCATGCTGTTTTCCGGCGCCAAGCGGGAGGAGGACGGCCGCTACACCTGCATCCGCAAAGAAGAAAGCTGCACCCTGCAGGAGGATGAGGACATCCTGGCCGCGTTTTCCCGCCTGTCCTGCGATATGCCGCCGGAAATGCTGGCCTACGCCGTGCTGTCTGACCGGGTGATCTGGGATGAGGACCTGCGGGAAGTGCCGGGTCTGGAGGACCGCGTTGCCGATCAGCTGCGGGATCTGCAGCTGCTGGGGCTGCGCGCCTCCCTGGAAAAAGCCTGGAAAGAAGAAGCGTAAGGAAGAAAGAAAAGATGCACGTCGTTTTATATGCGCCGGAAATCCCCCAGAATACCGGCAACATCGCTCGCACCTGCGCCGCCACCCGGACAGGATTGATCCTGATCGAGCCGCTGGGGTTCCAATTGTCCGATAAGTACATGAAGCGCGCCGGGCTGGACTATTTTTCCATGGTGGACATTCAGGTGCTTCCGTCCTTTGAAGCGCTGATGGAGCGCTGCCCGGACGCGCGGTACCATTTTGCCAGCACCAAAGCGCCCCGCAGCTACACGGAGGCGTCATACGGAACGGATGATTTTCTGGTGTTTGGCTGCGAAACCAAGGGGCTGCCCGAATCGCTGCTGCAGCGGGTATACGACCGGTGTGTGCGCATCCCCATGCGGCCCGAAGCCCGCAGCCTGAACCTGGCCAATTCGGTGGCCATCGTGGTGTATGAAGCGCTGCGGCAGCAGGGTTTTCCCGGGCTGAACGAACAGGGCGCGCTGACCGGAAGGGCGGACGAGGCCGCCCCCTGGATGGATTACCTGTAACGAAAAAGCAGAAAAACGGGGTGAAAATATGTCCAATCGAGAAGCGTACGAACAGCGTAAGGAATGGGAGCGCCAGGAAAAGCAGGACCATTTCCGGGTCGCCGCCGGCATGATGGAGTTTGTGGGCGTGGTGCTGGGCATCATGGCCATTCTGGTGCTGCTGGCTTTGCTGTTCAGCCTGCTCAACTGGCTGCGCCAGGATTTTGCCAGCAATTTCAGCACGCTGGCTGCCCGTTTCCAATAATCTGACGGCGGCCGGATATACTATCAGGGAGGCGGCGTTATGGAGGTTTCCTGGGATTCGCTCAACGCCCAGATCGCCCAGTGCGACAAATGCGGCCTGTGCCGCCAGATCCACAACAAAGTGCCCGGCCAGGGCGACGCCAACGCCGATCTGATGTTCATCGGCGAAGGGCCCGGCGCGGATGAGGACCTGCAGGGCCTGGCCTTTGTGGGCGCTGCCGGCCAGCTGCTGACCAAAATGATCGCCGCCATCGGCCTGGCCCGGGACCAGGTATACATCTGCAACGTGGTCAAGTGCCGTCCGCCCCGCAACCGCACGCCGGAGCCGGAGGAGGCTGCGGCCTGCCTGCCCTATTTGAGGGCCCAGTTCGCGCTGGTCAAGCCCCGGGTGATCGTGCTGCTGGGCGCCACCGCCGCCCGGGCCGTACTGGGGGAATCCGTCCGCATCACCCGGGACCGGGGCATTTGGGTGGAAAAGAAGGGCGTGTGGTTCATGCCCACCTATCACCCTGCCGCCCTGCTCAGGGATGCCGCAAAAAAGAAGGACGCCTGGCACGATTTGCAGCTGGTGCAGCAAAAGCTGCGGGAATTGCAGGGCTGACCCTTCCCATATCCAGGCGGATCGGGCGGATGCGTCCGCCCGCTCTTTTTGAAGGAGGCTGCGTATGGCCGCGCTATCAACCGTCTATCAGGACATGCAGGCATTTTTCAAGCCCCTGTGGCCCGGGGAGGACAAGCCCCTGGTGCCGGGAGACGGGAACAGCGACCGCCCCGTGCTGATGCTGATCGGCGAAGCGCCGGGCGAAACGGAAGTGATCAAGCGGCGCCCGTTCGTGGGCAAGGCAGGGAAAAATCTGGACGAGTTTTTGTGCCTGGCCGGATTGAAGCGGGAGGACATCTTTGTGTCCAACGTGGTCAAGATCCGCCCCTGCGAAATCGGCCCCACGGGCCGCGTGCGCAACCGCGCGCCCAACAAGGAGGAACTGTTCCTGTTCATTCCCTGGCTGATGAAGGAAATTGCCGCCGTGCAGCCCCGCCGCCTGGTGACGCTGGGCAACGTGCCCCTCAAGGCACTGACGGACCCCAAAATGACCGTGGGCGACTGCCACGGCCGGTGGCTTAACAGCCAGGCGGGCCTGCCCCTGTTCGCCCTGTATCACCCCGCTTCCATCATTTACCGCCGGGCCCTGGCGCCGGTTTACGAGCAGGATGTGCTGG
>CACYGB010000080.1 GCA_902773895.1 uncultured Eubacteriales bacterium | reverse complement strand
GCACCCATGAGCCCATCATCGATGCGGATATATTCTGGCAGGTGCAGGAGCAGATCGGGAACAGGCGCAGGGCCATGAAGGACGCTGAACCGCAAATCTTCGCAGGTCTGCTGAAATGCGCTGATTGCGGAAGAGCCATGGCAATTTCATCCATTACAGCGCACGCTGTCTATCGCTACTACAACTGCAGCAAATACCGCAGGTACAGCCGGATCACAGGCGCGTGCTCCTCCCATTCCATCCGTTACGACGTGCTGTATCAGCATATCCTCTCCCGTATCCAGTATTGGGTAGAACGAGCCCGTGCGGACGAGCAGGAACTATTGCAAAAGCTGCTCAGCACCACGGATCAGGAAAGGCAAGCGGTACTCAAAAAGCAGGCTGCCGAACTGAAAAAGGCGGAAAAACGAAAAGAGGACGTGGATCGCCGATTCGCCAAGGTGTACGAGGATTGGGCAGATGAACGTATCACGGAATACAACTTCAAGATGCTTTCTCAGAAGTATCAGGCAGAACAGCAGGAAATCGAGGAGAAGATCCACCAGCTTCAGGCATCCATAGAGAAAGAACACCAGAACGTCGAGGATGCGGAGAAGTGGATCAAGCTGGTCAGGCAGTACGAGTATCTCCCACCGAACTGACCGCTGAACTGCTGAACACGCTGATTGAAAAAATCCTGATCCATGAGCCGGTGAAACTTGCTTCCGGCTACAAAGATCAGGAAATCGAGATTTTTTACCGCTTCGTCGGCAAACTGGATTAAGATCACATTTTTATCGCTAAGTAAGGGGTACAGGGGCTGAAGAAGCCCCCGGCATGCTCCGTATCAGGACAATTCAAACATGCCGGTATACAGCTGATAATACTTGCCCTGCTGGGCGATGAGGGATTCATGGTCGCCGCGTTCGATGATACGGCCGTTTTCCAGCACCATAATGGCCTGGGAATTGCGCACGGTAGACAGCCGGTGGGCGATCACGAACACAGTGCGGCCCTTCATCAGGCCGTCCATTCCCTTTTCTATCAGGGCTTCGGTGCGGGTGTCGATGGAAGAAGTGGCTTCATCCAGGATCAGCACCGGCGGATCCGCCACGGCAGCCCGGGCGATAGCCAGCAGCTGGCGCTGGCCCTGGCTCAGGTTGCTGCCGTCGCCGGTGATCATGGTATCATAGCCCTGCGGAAGATGGCGGATGAAGAAATCGGCGTTGGCGATACTGGCCGCGCGCTGGATTTCCTCCTCGGAGGCGTCCAGCTTGCCGTAGCGGATGTTGTCCCTGACCGTGCCGGTGAACAGGTGGGTGTCCTGCAGCACCATGGCCAGGGAATGGCGCAGGTCATCCTTTTTGATCTTTTCGATGTTGATGCCGTCGTAACGAATCTTGCCGCCCTGGATGTCATAGAAGCGGTTGATCAGGTTGGTAATGGTGGTTTTCCCGGCGCCGGTGGAGCCCACGAAAGCGATCTTCTGGCCCGGCTTGGCGTACAGGGAAATGTTGTGCAGCACGGTCTTTTCCGGCACATAGCCGAAGGTGACGTCTTCAAACACCACGTCTCCCTTCAGTTCGGTATAGGTCACGGTGCCGTCCGCCTGGTGCGGATGTTTCCAGGCCCACAGCCCGGTGCGCTCCCGGCTTTCGGTGATGCGGCCCTGATCGTCCCTGCGGGCGTTCACCAGCGTCACGTAGCCCTCGTCCTTTTCCACCGGTTCGTCCATCAGCTCAAAAATGCGCTCGCTGCCGGCCAGGGCCAGCATGATCACGTTGAACTGCTGCGCCACATTGGAAATGGGCTGGCTGAACTGCCGGGTGAACGCCAGGAAGGAAACCAGCACGCCCACGTCGGTATAGCCCTTCACGATCAGCACCGCGCCGACCAGCGCCGTGATCACGTAATTGCAGTGGCCCAGGTTGTTCATGATCGGCCCCAGCATGCTGGCGAAGGTGTTGGCCCGGGTGCCGGCCACGCGGACGGCCTCGTTTTTCCCGTCAAAGTCTTCCTTGGCCTTTTCTTCGTGGCAGAACACCTGCACCACGCGCTGGCCCTCGATGGTTTCTTCGATATAGCCGTTCAGCGCGCCGACGGCCTTTTGCTGGGCGGCAAAGTTTTTGCCCGAGTGCTTTCCGATCTGCCCGGTGGCAAACAGCATCACCGGCATCAGCGCGATCACCAGCAGCGTCAGCCAGACGTTCAGCCGGATCATGTAGAACAGGGAAAACAGAATGGAAAACAGGGAGGAAATGGCCTGCGGGAAGGACTGGGACAGAAACTCCCGCAGGGTGTCGGTATCGTTGGTGTAGCGGCTCATGATTTCGCCGTGGGTGTGCTGGTCAAAGTACCGGATGGGCAGATCCTCCATGTGGGTGAACATTTCCTTCCGAATGCGGTTCAGGGTGGAGGTGGACACCATCATCATGGCGCGGTTATACACCAGCGTGGACAGGGCGCCGGCCACATACATCAGCATCATCAGCACCAGGAAACGGATAAAGGGGGCAAAATCCGCCGCAAAGGCAGCACCTTCCGCTTCCTTTTGCTGCAGCAGCGGCTCCAGGAAGGAATTGACCACTTCCTTGAGCAGGTATGTGCCGGTGGTGGACACCAGGGTGCTGACCAGGATGCACGCCGCCACCAGGATCAGGCGGCCCTTATGCGGCTTCAGATACCCCATCAGCCGGTTCAGCGTGCCCTTGGCGTTCTTGGGTTTTGCAACAGGTCTGGCTCCGCGCGGAGGCATATCAGGCCACCCCCTTTTGCTGGGACGTATACACTTCGCGGTAAATTTCGCTGCGCTGCATCAGCTCTTCGTGGGTGCCGAAGTCCATCACCCGGCCTTCGTCCAGCACCAGGATGCGGTCCGCATCCATCACGGAGGTGATGCGCTGGGCGATGATGATCTTGGTGGTGTCCGGCATAGCGGTGTGCAGCGCGTCGCGGATGCGGGCGTCCGTGGCGGTGTCCACAGCGCTGGTGGCATCGTCCAGGATCATGATCCTGGGCTTTTTCAGCAGCGCCCGGGCAATACACAGCCGCTGCTTCTGGCCGCCGGACACATTCACGCCGCCCTGGCCCAGATCGGTGTCGTACCCGTCCGGGAAAGAGCGGATGAACTCGTCCGCCGCAGCAGCCTTGCAGGCGGCGGTGATTTCCTCGTCGGTGGCGTTGGCGTCGCCCCAGCGCAGGTTCTCCCGGATGGTGCCGGAAAAAAGCACGTTCTTTTGCAGCACCATGGCCACCTGGTCCCGCAGGGCGTGAATATCGTATTCCTTCACGTTCTTTCCGCCCACCAGCAGGCGGCCCCGCGTTACGTCGTACAGCCGGGGGATCAGGGACACCAGCGTGGTTTTGGCCGAGCCCGTGCCGCCGATGACGCCGATGGTTTCCCCGGAGCGAATGCTCAGGTTGATGTCCGTCAGCACCAGGTTGTTTTCATCCCCTTGGTAGGAAAAATCCACATGGTCGAACACGATGCTGCCGTCCCGCACTTCCCGGGCGGCTTCCTTCGGGCTTTCGATGTCCGGCTGCTCGTCGATCACTTCCAGGATGCGGCCCACGCTGGCGCGGGACAGCACGAAGGAAATGAACAGGAAAGACAGCATCATCAGCGACATCAGGATCTGCATGATGTAGGTGATGAACGCCGTCAGATCGCCGAACATCATGCTGCCGCCCACGATCCGCTGGCCGCCCAGCCACAGCACCGCCACCACGCAGCCGTTCATCAGGATCTGCATCAGCGGCCCGTTCCACAGCACCACTTTTTCGGCCGCCCGCTGGGTGGCCGTCACATCGTCGGCAGAGGCGTTGAATTTTTCTTTTTCATAGCTGGCGCGCACGAAGGCCTTTACCACCCGGATGGCGATCAGGTTCTCCTGCACGGAGGCGTTCAGGGCGTCGTACTTTTTCATCATCACCTGGAACCGCGGGAAAGCCAGCTTCATGATCACGGCAATGCCGATGGCCAGCAGCGGCACCGCCACCAGCAGCACCACCGTCAGTTCCTTTTGCAGATTCATGGCCATCACCATGGCCATGGCAAACATGATGGGCGACCGCACCGCGCCGCGCACCAGCATCATCACGGTGTTCTGCACCTGGTTCACGTCGGTGGTCAGGCGGGTGACCAGGGACGCGGTGGAAAAACGGTCGATATTCTTGAAGGAAAAGCGCTGCACCTTTTCAAACAGCGCCTTGCGCAGATTTTTGGCAAAGCCCATGGCCCCCTTGGAGGACAGCCAGGAGCCCATCATGCCAAAGCTCATGGATAAAAGCGCCATCAGGATCATCAGCCCGCCGTAGAGCAGCACCTGGGATATTTCGCCCGTTTCCCGGCTGTGCGGAATGGCTTCGTTGATCAGTTTGGCGATCATCAGGGGAATGGTGGTTTCCATGGCCACTTCGCCAATCATCACCACCGGGCACAGAATCAGCTCCCGCTTGTATTCCCCCGCGTATTTGAACAGCCGTGTCAGTTTCAAATCGCTTCTCCCTCCTGTTCCGTTGAGGCCCTTTCTCCCTGCGGATGAAACAGCTCAATATATCATTATAATCGTTGATTTTTTTCGTGTCAATGAACCGCGCCGCTTTTTCACCCCGGAATGCGGGCAAAAAAATGGCAGGCCGTTTTCATTCGGCCTGCCTGGGGAAGCGTCATTCCCCGCGTTTTTTCACCGGCACCCAGATGGCGCATTCGTAATCCGCCGACTGGGGATCCCCTTGCCCGTACCATTCCACCGTGCTGTCGAAGGCCACCTCATACTCTGTGTTCCCCGGCAGCCACTGCCGGAAAATGTAGGTGTTCACAGCCTGCAGCGACCCGGGAAGCGGCCCCTTGCACAGGAACTTGGCCCAGGTGCATGCCGGCAGGGTTTCCACCACCATGCCGTCGGGCACGGTGCCGCCCCGGTATGGGCCGGCGATCAGGTAGCGGAACGTGCCATCGGGCTTCGCGTCGTCCAGGCAGATGCCGAACATCCCCACACAATGATCCACTACGGCCTCCTCCAGCGCCGTGCGGGGCTTGCCGCCCTGCATCAGATAGGAAAGGCACTGGCCGCTGAACGCGTCCCAAAACCGGGGAATTTCCTGATAGCTGTTTTCCGCGGAGAATTCCTTCTCCACCCCGATGACCCGCAGGGGGCCTTCCTGTTCCAGGCGGTAATCCATATCATTTCCTCCTTGCAGCGCAATGTGGATTTTCAGCGGCAGGAAGATGCGCAGCCGGGACGGATCCTTTTTCAGGCCCGTGGGCGTGACCCCGTGAAAACGGGCAAAGGCCTTGGCAAAGCTTTCCGGCGTGTCGTAGCCGTATTTGAACGCGATGTCGATTTCCTTTTCCCTGCCGGCCAGCACGTCCAGACCGGCCAGGTACAGCCTGCGGCACCGCACGTATTCCCCCAGGGTGTACCCCGTCATCACCCGGAACCCCTTTTGCAGGTAAAAGGGAGAAATGCTCACTGCCCGGGACGGGTCCACATTCTCCTCCAGCAGGTGTGCTTCCATCCAGTCGATGGCCTTCCGGATGCTTTCCAGCCATTCCATTCCGCCGCCTCCTTTCGCTGTGGTTCCATGATACAGCCGGCCGTGGTTTTTTTCCCGATCTTTTTTGTCCATTTTTGTCTATCTGTTGTTCACCGTGCCGGCGTTTTTTCCCTGCCAAATCCATGAATCCCTTGAAAAACAAGGAAAACTATGGGATAATACAAAAGGATCTTTCTTTTTCGTGCCGATTACAGAAGGAGCGTTATTGATGAAACGGACAGTGGCTTTTTTGCTGGCGGTATTGCTGCTGCTTCCCTTCGCCGTCCGGGCGGAGGAGTACGCGGCGCTGCCGGCGTTTTTCCAGGTGAAATACCAGGTGAAGGAGCAAACCATCAACAACGGGCGCAGCTTCGTTTCCAAGGACGTGATCACCACGGCGCTGCCCCAGGTGGACCAGGAAATCAACGGCCTGGTGGACCGGTACGACCAGCAATTGTCCGGCCAGATGAAGGGCTACAAGAACCCCAAACGCAACAGCCGGCTGGACATCCATGTGGTGCACACCGTCAGCGGCGAAAGCTGCGTCAGCTTTCTGGTGCTGGCCCGGGAGGTCTACAGCCGCAAGCAGCAGCAGTCCCCCTTCACCACCCGGGTGTACGATATGGCGGACGGCCGCCTGGTGACGCTGCAGGATCTGTTTGCCGACGGCAGCCCGGCCTGGGACACCCTGGCCTCCGCCGTCCGGGAACAGCTGAGCGCTTATTTCCCCAACGAAAAGGCCGACGAAAACACACTGGACCAGCTGTGTCAGCGGGAAGCGCTGCGCACCGCGCCTTTCCTGCTGGGGCCCGTGTGCCTGACGCTGCATTACGAGGCCAAAACGCTTTACCCCAAACACCCCTCGCTGATGAAGGTACGCATCCCCTATGCCAACCTTCGGCAGGACATGACCGACTACGGCAAACGGCAGACGGACAACAGCCGCTATAAAATGGCTGCCCTGACCTTTGACGACGGGCCGGCCTATGAAAACAGCGCCAAGATCATCAACTACCTGCGGCAGCACGGCGCCCAGGGCACCTTCTTTGTGGTGGGCGAAAGGATCAAGGAATACCTGGACATCGTGATGCGGGAAAACGACGAGCAGCACTCCGTGCAGAGCCATCATTACAAGCACACCAATTCCGAAAAATCCACCGTGGGCCGCACGCAGAAATACACCCAGGATTTCTACAAAGCCCTCACCGGCGCCATCGGCACTGCGCCGCTGATGCTGCGGCCGCCCTACGGCAAGTATGAAATGTTCATCAAGGCCAAAGTGGACCTGCCCCTGATCCTGTGGGACGTGGATACGAAGGACTGGGCCGGCCGCTCCGCCAGCCGGGTGCTGAGCGTGGTCCGGGAGGAGACCAAGCCGGGCTCCATCATCCTGCTGCACGACATCAAGGATAAGACGCCGGAATCCGCCCGGGTGGTCATGGACTGGCTGAAGGAAAACAATTACCTGTGCGTGACGGTGGAAGACCTGTTCCAGCATTTCGGCCAGCCCATGACGCCCAACCGGGTATACAACAGCGTCAAGCCCGTCAGCCAGAACTAATTGTTTCCCGTTGCCCTTGCAAAAGCGAAAAAAACTGGTATAATGGAACCAGGATTCAATTCCCAGGAAAGAAGGATGGACAAAATGAAAAAGTTTATCGTGGAAACCTCCGCCCGTCACGTGCACGTGACGCAGAAGGATCTGGAAACCCTCTTCGGCGCCGGCTATCAGCTGACCCCCAAAAAGTACCTGAGCCAGCCCGGCCAGTTCGCCAGCGAAGAGCGCGTGGACGTGGTAGGTCCCAAGAAGACCCTGAGCCGCGTCAGCATCCTGGGGCCCGTGCGTCCCGAAACCCAGATCGAACTGAGCCTGACCGACGCCCGTTCCATCGGCGTGGCCGCCCCCATCCGGGAATCCGGCGACGTGGCCGGCTCCGGCGCCTGCAAGCTGGTAGGCCCCGCGGGTGAAGTGGAAGTGGCCGAGGGCGTCATCGCCGCCAAGCGCCATATCCATATGACCCCGGAAGACGCCGCCGAATACGGCGTGGAAGACAAGCAGGTGGTGTCCGTCAAGGTGGACACCGAAGGCCGCAGCCTGATCTTCGGCGACGTGGTGGTCCGCGTCAGCCCCAAGTATGCCCTGGCCATGCACATCGACACCGATGAAAGCAACGCCGCCTGCGCCGGCAACGGCACCATGGGCGAGATCATCAAGTAATTCCATTGATCATACGCAAAGCCCGCGCTTTTTGTAAAGCGCGGGCTTTTTTCGGCGAAATATTGCGATCCTTTACTGCACCGGCTGATCCTGCACCGCGGCGTTTTCCCGGCTGAGGGCCGGCTCCTCCTTCAGGCAGGTCAGCCGGCTCAGGGATACTTCGTAGGCCACCCGGGTCATTACCGTGCCGTCCGGCATCTGCTTTTGGTATTCCCGGCTCTGGAACCGGCCCTGCACCTCCAGTTTGTCCCCCACGTTCAGGCCGGCGGCGTACCGGGCGGTGCGGCCCCATTTCCCGAAAGCGCGGTTCACAGCCAGCATCAAATCGGTGATTTCCCGGCCAAAGGGCGTGGTGCGGAAGGACGGCGGCTTGCAGATCGCCCCGGTCAGCCGGATGATGTTGGGGTTTTCCGTTTCATCCGGCGCCAGCAGATGCTGGGCAAACGCCGTCAGCAGCAGCCGGCCGGAGCCGCCCATCACTTTATTGTAAGAGCGCAGCTGCCCCGTGATGCCAACCCGCACGCCCGGCGTTACCTGGCTGTTCATCAGCCGTTCGCTGATGGTGACAGGCAAAATATCCTGCGCGCCGGATAAACGGGGCACGCTGACATCCATCCGATAAAAATTTTCACCGAATACCTCATGATCCAGCACCGGCGCCGTTTCGATAACGCCGCACAGGATCAATTGATTATTCTCCGTGTCCATCTTACTCCACCTCCGGTACTGTTGCGCCGACAGGGTGCTGTTTCCCCTGCACGTCAAGGGTCGTTTCGCCCGTCAGCAGCAGCTGCCCCACGGGAACAACAGTCAGCCCCTGCTGCTGATAGCTTTTGAGAATGGCGGGCAAAGCATCCAGGATATATTTGGAATCGTTGTGGAACAGCACGATGTCCCCGCTTTGCACCCGTTGGGTGGCGCGGGAAATCATGTCCTGCGCCCCTTTGTTTTTCCAGTCCAGCGAATCCACGCTCCACTGCACCGGCACATACCCTTCCGCCCGTGCCGTCAGGATCACCGCGTTGCTGTAATCCCCGTCCCCCTTCCCGTGTATCCTATGCGGGAGAAGGACGGCTTAGACGCGCCTCGAAAGGGAACGCGGACAGGCCTGCAATGATAGTATATGCCCCGATTGCGATAAAAGAATGGCATTTTTGTAAATAATCGTTCGACTCTATTCGAGTTTTTTTGATCTTCTCATGGAATATGAAACAAATCCGGCCTTTCATGCGTCAAAAATATGGCAGCCTTCCAAATTGGGGATTCAATTGTTACAATTGAACCCCTTGACAGGAAGTGGTAGACACGTGTATACTCATGTACGTAGACAATTGTTTACCACATTTTCAGGAAAGGAGGCGAGCGGATGCCCGCACAATGCACTGAAGCGGAATGGAAGATCCTGGAGGTGTTGTGGAATCATTCCCCGCGCACCATGGGCGAAATCACCCGGGAGCTGGCGCCCCGGACAGGCTGGACCCGTCACACCGTGATCACCCTGCTGAAACGGATGGAAGAAAAGGGTACGGTGCTGGTGGACAGCAGCGGCAAGGTAAAAACCTACACGCCCCGCATCGCCCAAAGCGAAGCGACCAGCCAGCAAACGAAAAAGTTTCTTTCCAGCGTGTTTTCCGGCAACGCCAGCCTGCTGATCAACAGCCTGGTGGATTCCGGCGAAATCACCGTCCGGGAAATGGAAGAGCTGGTACAAATGCTGCGGAAGGAGGGAAAATAAGTGCGCACCGCGGTTCTGTATAATTTCCTTCTGGAGGCCACCATCATCGCCTCCATCGCCATTCTGCTGATGATCCCCATCCGGAAATTCCTGCGCAAGTACCTGGGCAGCGGCGTCCTTTGCTTTGCCTGGCTGCTGGTGGCCCTGCGGCTGCTGTGCCCCCTGGCGCTGCCCAATCCGGTGATCCATGAAATCGTGACGCCCTACAATTTTGACCAGGAAAACATCCGCCCCATTGCGGGGCAGGTGCAGGTGCGTATCCGGGACGCGGTGGACCGCTGGCAAAGCCGGATATACAGCGAAGCGTTCCAGAGCGACGCCGCGTCCTTCCAGGCGGATCCGCGGGTCAGGCTGGTCAACCGGCTGGACGCCAGCCTGCACAACGGACGGATGTCGCATTTTCTGATGTACGTCTATGCCGGCGGCGTGCTGGCGGTAGCCGCCTGGTACGTTTTTTCCAACGTCCGGTTCCGCAGGCAGCTGAAAAAGAACCGGATCGAGGCGCTGTCCGGCCCTGTGCAGGAGCGGTATGAAGAAATCTGCCGGCAGATGTGCCTGCGCCCCGTGCCGGTTTACCTGACCGATCCCCTGCCCGGCGCCTGTCTGGTGGGCCTGTTCAGGCCCTGGATCGCCCTGCCGGCCGCCGCCTCCATGGAGGACGCGGAAGCCATGCTGCGGCATGAACTATGCCACGTGAAGGCCCACGATCCCTGCTGGACAGCGGTGCAGATGGTCTGCTGCGCCGTTCATTGGTTCAATCCCCTGGTGTGGGCCGCCGCCGCCATGTGCCGCATGGACCGGGAAATGAAATGCGACGACAGCGCGACGAAACCCATGGATCAGGAAGGAAAGCGGCGCTACGCCGCGGTGCTGGTGCAGTCCGCAGCCCGCAAATCCCTGCCCACGCTGCCCGTGCTGGCTACCGGCATGAGCATGACCGGAAAACGGCTGAAAACCCGGATAGGCGCCATTCTGAACCGCCGTACCGGGATCCGGGCCCTGGCCGGGTGCTTTGCCGTGCTGTCCACCCTGCTGTTGGTGTGCGCCTTTGCCACTGCCGACAACACGTCCTTCCGTTTTCCCACCGGCCTGACGGCCACCTCGGGCTTTAACCTGAAATACCAAAAGTACATCCACGCGGGCAATCAGCTGCTGACCGGCACGGACCAGGCGCTGGACTACGCCCGCGGCCTATGGCGCGGCGAATACCTGGCCCGGGATACGTCCGGCGCCCGGTGGGACGCCCAGCGCCAGGATATGGAGGATTACATCCTGTACAGCGTTCGCGCGGTGCTGCCGGACGGCGTCCGGCTGTACATGAACCTGCTGCCGGACGGCGCGGTGGACTATCTGTTTGTCGAGAATCCTCCCGCTGACGGGGAAAGCGATACGCCGGAAACAGCCGCTGTCCCCACAGAACAGGAGCTGCGCGACTACGTGCTCCGGGCCGCCGAAGCGCTGGAAAAGGGCGTTACGGAAAAGATGACCGCCCTGCGGTACGGCGGCGCCAGCGGAAACCAGGCGCACTTCGCCATCGAGGTGTTCAGCGAGGACACCCGCTACGTCACCATCGAGCTTTCCCCCGTGCTCCGCATCACCGAATACGGCACCGGGAACGGCTGACCGCGGCGCGCAAAAAGGGCTTCCCCTTTTACGGAGAAGCCCTTTGTTTTTGCTTGCGTTATTGCAGCGCTTCCTGGAACGCGTCAAAGAATTCCGGACAGGCCCAGGTGCCGCAGCCGATGACCCTTTCCCCGTTCACCGCCAGCTGCAGCACAATGCCGTTTTTCAGCTGGATCAGCAGGGACTGGTTGGTTTCGCTGCCGCCGGCGCGAAGGAAGGACGCGTTGTTGACCAGCACCTTCACCAGCCGGCTGGCGGTGGAGGCGTCGTTGACGGTGCCCACGCCGGACAGTTCCAGCGCTACCGGCGAGGACGCCTTCAGGGTGTCGCCCAGGCTTTCTCCGCCCACCAGGGCGCTGTCGCCGAAGCTGACCCGCTGGAACACCCGCATTTTTCCGTCCACATTGGCGGCCACCATGGCGTTGTTCATGCCGCTGACGGCATACACCGTTTCGCCCTGCTGCACCGCGTTGGAGATGATGCCCTTCTTGCCGGCCAGGGCCGGTTCACTGGTATAGGTATCCACCTTGCCCAAAGCGCTGCCCAAAAGGGAGCCGGAAATGGAGGTGGGATTGGTAAGCATCCGGTAATACCGCCCCTTCACGCCCACCAGCGGGAAATTGCCGCCGGACGCCCGGGCCCAGATGCTGCGATAGCTGGGGTTCCTGGAGGATTTGATGGTGATGCTGCCCTTGGGCACATCCAGCGCCAGCTTTTCCCCCAGCGGCAGATCGCTGCCGGCGGAGAAGGATTCGATCAGCGGCGTATCGGTGGCCTGGGGGCCGTTGGGCTTGTTCAGCGCAGGCAGCGCGGCAAAAACCGCCCCTGCCAAAATCACCATCGCCGCCATCACCGGGATCACCCGGCGCACCATCACGCCGCGCCGCGCGGGCTTCTCCGCCGCCCGCAAAATGCGGCGCTTCAGCTGTTCATCCGCCTGAAGGCCGGTGGAATCGGCCATTTGGGGCAATTCCCGCAGCCTTTCCTCCACGCTCTTCATTGTCCGCCACTCTCCTTCAAAATATCCTGCAATTTCTTGCGGCCCCGGCTGAGCCGGCTGGAAATGGTGCCTTCCGGCACATGCAGCATTTCCGCGATTTCATTGATGCCGTAGCCCTGATAATAATGCAGCAGCACCACATCCCGAAAATCCGCCGGCAGCCTGTGGATGGCCACCATCAGCTCCTGCCGCTCCAAAGAATCGTCCATATTGCCGGGGGCCGGGGTCAGTTCCATGGCCGGGCTGCCCAGCACCACCCGCTTCACCCAGGCGGCACGCCAGATGTCCCGGCACCGGTTCATGGCCACCTTCAGCAGCCATGCCTTTTCCTTCCCCGGCACCAAATCGGGGGTATGGGTCAGCAGCCGGACGAATACGTCCTGGGTCACGTCCTCAGCCTGCTGCCGGTCGCCCAAATAGAAATAGCTGAACCGCAGCACGTCATTGGCGTATTTTTCGTATAATTCCGAAAATTGCTGATCGTCCATGCGCCCGTTGCCCGTCGGTTTTCCCGTCCGGTCATTCATACAACGAAACACCTTTCCCATTTCTTGCAAGCAAAGAGAAAAAATTAAGGCAATTTTTCCCTGCGCAGGTTTATTATAATCCATCCGGAAAAGGCGGTCAAGCAATCCGGCGAATTTATCATGCGCAAAGCGCGCCCGAAGATGCGCTTTTCCTGTCGTACTTCTTCCCTTGAGAAATAAAAAACGTTGTGGTACAATACCGGAAGGAGAAAAACCGCAATGAGGTGATCCAGCCATGAAACGAACCGCGTACGGGGCCCTGCTGCTTTTTCTGGCCCTGCTGTTATCCGGCTGCAGCTCCGCGCCCCAAACCGGGGAGCCGCTGCCCACTGCCACGCCGGAGCCGCACCATGTGGAAGCGCCGGCCATTACTGCCCAGGGCCGGCTGGCCGACGCCGCCCGGGACCGCCTGGCGCCCTACCAGGCGTCCATCGCCGCTGCCGCCCGGCAAAGC
Organism: uncultured Eubacteriales bacterium; assembly: GCA_902773895.1. Taxonomy (GTDB): domain Bacteria; phylum Bacillota; class Clostridia; order Christensenellales; family Aristaeellaceae; genus RUG563. Next base: position 1,851 of record CACYGB010000080.1, on the reverse strand, counting down.
TCCGCCGTGCTTACCTATACCATCCCCGGCGACATCATCAACAAAATGGCCCAGGACGCCGCGGATACCGGCGCCCAGCCCCAGGACGGCCGCTACCGCTTCACCTGGCAGCAATCGGGCAACTACACCTATTCCGCCAGCGCCATGCAGATCGCGGCCATCGAGGAGGCGGCTGAAAACACGCCCAGCCCCCTGGCCAGCCAGGACCCGGTGATGGACAACCAGCAGATGGGCGATTTTTCCGCCACCGGCGGCGGCCAGTTTGACCGGATCTGCGTTTATGACCTGGCCGAAGCCATGACGGACGGCACCGCCGAAATCACCGACACCCTGAACGGCGCCGCCACCGGCCATGAACTGTTTTCCTTCCTGACGGAGCAGGACCGGCTGTACTTTGTGGACGCCACGCTGGACCAGGCGGTGGACATCGACGGCCTGACCGCCACGGCCCGCTACCTGGTGGCCGCCGGCGTGCTGCGGCCCGACGGCCTGGAAATCGTGGAATTCACTGTCCCGGGAAAGGACCAGGTGCCCGCCGTTTCCGCCGCCGGGGTGCAGGAATTGCTCAGCGCCGGGAACGTTCTGACCCGCATCACCGTGAAAGGGCAGAACGTAACCGTATTCCCGTAAATCTTCACAAAGAAAAAAGAGGCCAAGGCCCCTTTTCAGAGCATCGACAAAGTCGATGCTCTGCCATCGAAAGTCTGCAAGCAGTCTTTCGATGGCAGCATCCATTTGCTGTATAATAGCATTTCCAGGCAATTATGCCCGGAAACGCTCATTTTACGGCCGCAAATGGATAGCGGAAGCAACATTCTGTTGCTCCTCGGCGACGCACATGTCGCCGTCTGCGGCTTTCAATCGAAGGGGCCGAAGCGCCCGGAAAACCTGCCCTTGGGCAGGCTTTCAGCGGAGGCCGGGCCGGAAGGCCCCGGGCGGCTATGCCGGGCGGGCCCTTCGATGCATCCCAGGGGTTTGTCGATAGTCTGAAAGGGGCCAAGGCCCCTTTTTTCGTTGCTCTGTAAAATAATAAGGGTTCCTTTTTATTTCCGCGCAAACACGTCCGGCGCGTCCGGCAGCGGCGTTCCGATTTCCTCCTGCAGCCGCTGCAGCAGCGTGGTGTACCGGGCGGCGATGTGGTTATTGCGCACCATGGCGGCAATGGCCTCCTCCCGGCCTACCAGCACCACCAGCCTGCGGGCCCGGGTCAGCGCGGTGTAAAACAGGTTCCGGGTCAGCAGCCGCGGCGGACCGCCCACCACCGGCATCACCACGCAGGGAAATTCGCTTCCCTGGCTTTTGTGCACGCTGAGGCAGTAGGCCAGCTCCAGCTCCTCCAGCTGCTGGTAATCAGATTCCACGGTGCGTTCCTCGTCGTACAGCACCGTCACCACCCGGTCGTCCGTGTCCACTTTCGTCACAAATCCCACGTCGCCGTTAAAGACGCCCTCGCCCTCTTCGCCGCCTTCCGTGCGCCAGGCCAGCTGGTAATTGTTGCGGATGTGCATCACCTTGTCCCCCAGGCGGAACACGGTGCTGCCGTAAACGATTTCCGGCTTGAACCGCGCCGGCGGGTTCAGCGCTTCCTGCAGCATGGCGTTCAGCTGGTGCACCCCGGCGCCGGCCTTTTTGGTAGGCGACAGCACCTGGATGTCCCGGGCCGGGGTATCGGAATGCAGGAACGCAGGCAGCCGCCGGGCGCACAGGCCCACGATGGATTCCGCCGCCTCCTCGGCCAGCTGCTTCCGTTCAAAAAAGAAATCGCTGTCCTTTCGGTTCAGGATGGGCGGCTCCCCGTGATTGATCCGGTGAGCGTTCAGCACGATCAGGCTTTCTTCGGACTGACGGAAA
>CACYGB010000079.1 GCA_902773895.1 uncultured Eubacteriales bacterium | reverse complement strand
GGTCCTGGACCTATCTTTGGCGATGCAGCAAACTTGGCAAAACAAACAATGCGCGCCTGAAGCTATTTCGACGACAAGAGAGCTCCCGGGCAAAAGAAAAGGCTGGGGATTTCCGAAAAACGAGCTTGTTCGTTTTTCCGGAAATCCCCAGCCTTTTCCCTGTGCGCTTGCGCACAGGCCGGCCGGCAAAGCCGGCCTGCCCGGGAGCGGCGTGTTTTCGTTTCCTCCGCAACTGCGGCACACAGCTTGGAAAATAAGTCTTATACCATCCGCAAGCGGCGGGGCCCGGGGAGGAGCCTCCTCCCCGGCGGGGTCTGGGGCAGCGCCCCAGCGTTCTCCCTGCTCCTGCGGAACATTGCTTCGGAGGGCCGTTGTGTTCATTCTTTGGCAACGATCAGGGGAACGCGCATTTCCTGCTCGGTCAGGCCGGCATGAACGCCTTTCAGCTCATGGTCGCCCCGGTGGTCCTGCAGGCACCAGTGGTCGGTAGCCAAAGCCATGTAATCGCCCACGAAGTCGTATACGTTGGGCCGGGTTTCCCCGTCGCCCAGAAAATCGCGGATGAAGGTTTCCCCGGGCATGAAGCGGAAATGGCCGGCGTAATGCTTCAGGAACACGCCGGGGAAGGCATCTTTGCATTCCGGCTTCACATGGAAGGAAACAGCCCGCGCCTCGATGGACGGCGCGTGAACCAGCATGTCCAGCAGCTCCGGCGCTTCCTCGTCCAGATAGTGGAATTCCGAATCAATGAGCCCGTGGTCGGCCGTGACCAGCAGCAGGGTATCGTCCGGCAGCTCCCGGGCCAGCTTTTCCACCCGCCGGTCAAAATCCCGCACCAGATCCAGCACCTGCGGGGCATAGCAGCCCGCCTCGTGTATGGTGTGGTCCGGATCGCCGTCGTAGGCGTAGATATAGCGCGGCTGTTCATCCCGGGCCAGCGTTAGTACCGTATCAAACAGCTCGTCCCGGGTTTCCGCCTTTACATCGCCGAATCTAGACACGCAGCAGGCTTTGGCCTGGCCGGCGGCGGTGATGCGGGGGAAAAGCATGGTGCGGGGGATAAAGCGCTGCGCCACATTGTAGTCCGCGGCGATTTCCCCGTTGGAGCGGTTGATGAAAATATCCACGGGCTTTTGGATCTGCGGAAAGTACAGCGTCCAGCCCAGCCATCCGGCTTCCCGGGGGGATAAGCCGCATTCAATGGCGGTGGTGGCGTTGGTGGTGGTGGAGGGATAGACCGCGGACAGCACATGGGGAAGATGAGTGCGGAAAAAACTGTTTTCCGGCAGCGCTTTGTTCAGGATGTCAACACCCATGCCGTCAAACAGCATGACGATGATGTTCCGGTACCGTTTCTTTTCCAGCTTGCCGTCCAGGAAAGGCAGCGTAGGATGCGCCAGGGGACAGCCAAAGTACCCGGAAATGGAGGAAATCAGGTTCAGGCAGCAGTTTTGGTAATCCGGCATGCAGGTGTTCATGAAACAATGCCTCCTTTGCCCATCAGTTCGCCGGCAATGGCGATCTGCTCGCAGATGCGGTCCAGCGCAGAGGGCATGTTTTCGTCGTCCTGATCCGGGCAATTGGCCATGACGTTCTGGATGGCGGCGTCCAGGCAGGCGGCTTCCCTGCTCAAATGCAGGGACATGCGCAGCATCCGGGCCACGGCCAGGGCCGCGGAGAAGGGGGAATCGCCGGTTTCCTCGGCGCAGCAGGGGGCGTACAGGCCGATTTCCTCATCCCAGGCAAAATCGTACAGCACTTCGGGATGGGGGCACAGGGCGGTGACGGCGGCTTCCAGGATGCTGCCCGCGTAAGGCGGACACAGCACCAGCCCCAGCCTGGCGGGCTGGCGGATCAGGTCAGCCATGGCATCCGGGGCGGAAATGGCGTCCGCCGACACGGCGGGGTCCGACGCGCCCTGCACCCGGGCTGCGGCCACCCAATCCTCCCGGGTGGCCCCGGTGGGAGCTATATGCAGGAGGCGGGCATCCTCTTCCCTGGCAAAGCGGAAAGCGGATTGCATGGCGCGGCGCAGCGTTTCGTCGTCCAGGGACAGCACGGTGCCCAGCCATACCCGCATGGGTTTTTCGTGGCGGCCGCAAATGGCCTCCGGAATGCAGACGGAGCGGATGCGCAGCGGCAGGTCCAGGGCGTCGCACAGCGCCTGGACGCCGTCGTCCCCGGCGTCAAACAGCAGCACGGCCTGGCTGCTTTCACAGGTGGAAATGGTTTTCTCGGTCAGCACTTCGCCCTGGTCCGCCCGGGATTTTTCGCCGATTTTTCCGCGATAGAGGGAAAACGTATGGTCAAAGGCGGCGGAAATATCCGTCAGCAGCCTTTCGGCGCAGGCACAGAGCGTTTCGCCCCGTTGGCTGCCGTTGAGCAGCAGGATTTTTGCGTGCATGGGAAAGCCTCCTTTGCGCGGCGTCAGGTCAGGGTATGGATTTCCACGGCGCTGTCGCCGTCAATTTCCGGCACCTTTACCGCGATGATCTCACTGCGGGCAGTAGGCACGTTTTTGCCCACAAAATCCGCCCGGATGGGCAGCTCCCGGTGTCCCCGGTCCACCAGGATGGCCAGTTGGATCTGGGACGGCCGGCCCATCTGGAACAGGGCGTCGATGGCGGCCCGGGCCGTGCGGCCGGTGTAGAGCACGTCGTCCACCAGCACCACCCGCTTGCCCGTAATGGGAAACGGCACGTCGGTGCAGTTGACGCGGGGCATTTTTTCTTCGTTGTCCGGGGTCAGGTCGTCCCGGTACAGGGTGATGTCCAGCACCCCGACGGGTACGTTTTTTCCTTCGATGGCGGCGATCTTTCCGGCAATGCCCCGGGCCAGCGGCTCGCCCCGGCGGCGGATGCCCACCAGGCAAACGCCGTCGCAGCCGCCGTTTCTTTCCAGGATCTCGTGGGCGATGCGGGTCAGGGCGCGGTTCACCGCCTGGCCGTCCATCAGGACTGCTTTCAGCGTCGGCATACCGTCACTCCCATTCCAGCGGATAGCTTTCCACGGCGTACTTGAGCTTTTTGGAATTGGCCTTCAGGCTGTTGAGCACCGTGGTGATGTTGGCGTTTTCCGTCAGGGGCGTGATGGCAAAGTCGTTGTAATCCTTCCGGGAGGAAATGCGGGCCGGAATGATGCGGAAGGTGTTTTCCACCAGCTCCTCGCCGCGGTAGCGGAAGCGGGTCTGAAAAATAAAGGTGAACATATCGCTGGGCTTGTTGTTGCCGGCGAAGGAGCAGTTGGCCAGGGAATAGACGATGTACTTGCCGTTGTACTGCTCGATGGGGTTGATGCGGTGGCTGTGGTGGCCCAGCACCAGGTCGGCCCCGGCGTCGATGGCGGCGCGGCCCAGCGTTACCTGGCAGTAGGGCTTTTCATCCCGGGGGGAGTAATCCAGCTCCTTGCCCCAATGGAAGCTGACGGTGACCAGATCGCAGGTTTCCTTGGCCTTGGCGATGTCCTCCGCCACCACCTTCTGCAGTTCCGTGGCGGACAGTTCGCTGCTGCGAAGCGGCGGCACGATCTGGTAGGCCAGCATGCCGATGCGCACGCCCTGGGTTTCAAACACGCCCATGTGGCTGCTGTTGCTCCACACGATGCCTTCCGCTTCCATGGCGGCTACGGTGGCGGCGATGCCGTCGTCCCCGAAGTCGTTGATGTGGTTGTTTTCCATGGTCACGGCCTCCACGCCGTTGCCGCTGAGGGCCTTGGCGTAACTGGGATCGCCGAGGAAGAGAAAGTCATTGCCGCGTTTTTTGGACGGGATTGAATAGGTGTCGGCCAGCACGCCTTCAAAGTTGGCGATGGTCAGGTCGTCGCTTTCAAAAATCTGTTTGACGTTGCGGAAAATGAAATTGATGTCGCCGTCCTGCTTGGCCAGCTCCTTTTCAAAAATGGAGGTGCCCTTGTGCTGTACGTTCCGGCCGATGGTCACGTCGCCCACGGCGGTAATGGTGATGATTTTGGTGCCGTCTGCCTGGATGATGGGCGTGGCGGTGGGAACCGATGTGGAGGTGGGCCCGGGCGTGGCGTCGGGATCCGTGACGGGCAGCGCCGTGGGCGGATTCAGCAAATCGTAGAAGGACACGTCCTCTTCTTCGTCCTCCTCCGCCTGGACGGCCAGCAGGCACACCGTCAGCAGCATCGTCAGTACCAGCAAAAGGGGCCAGATTCTTCGCATGATTCTATCCTCCGATTTACAGGGATTGGATGAATTGCTCCATCCGTTTGAAGGCTTCCAGCATCCGGTTCAGGTCGGTGGCGTAGCAGCAGCGGATGTGGCCCGCGCCGCTGGGGCCGAAAGCGTCGCCCGGCACGCAGACCACCTTGTATTCCTTCAGCAGACGGGTGCAGAATTCCTCGCTGCTGAGTCCCGTTTCCCGGACAGAGGGGAAACAGTAAAAGGCGCCCCGGGGCTCAAAGCAGTTTAAGCCCATTTTCCGGAAAGCGTCCAGCATCACGCGGCGCCGCCGGTCATAGCTGCGGCGCATGGTGTTCACGTCCTCATAGCCGTTTTCCAGGTTCTTTTTCAGCGCCTGCAGCCCGGCCACCTGGGCCTGGCGCGGGGCGCACATGATGGCGTACTGGTGGATTTTGTTCATCTCGTACAAAATCTCTTCCGGCGCGCAGGCATAGCCCAGCCGCCAGCCCGTCATGGCGAACGCCTTGGAAAAGCCGTTGATCAGCACCGTTCTTTCCTTCATCCCGGGCAGGGAAGAGAAGGACAGGATTTCGCCCTGATACGTCAGCTCGATGTAAATTTCATCGGCAATCACCAACAGGTCGTGCTTCTGCGCCACCCGGGCGATCTTTTCCATTTCCTCCCGGGTCATGACGGCGCCGGTGGGATTGTTGGGGTAGGGGAAAATCAGGGCGCGGGTTTTTTCGGTGATAGCGGCTTCCACTTCCTGCGCCGTCAGGCGGAATTCGTTTTCCGCTTTGGTGGCCACCGGCACGGGAGTGCCGCCGGCAAAGGTGACGCAGGGCGCGTAGCTGACGTATCCGGGATCAGGCAGGATCACTTCATCCCCGGGCCGCAGGCACACCCGCAGGGCCAGGTCGATGGCTTCGCTGGCGCCCACGGTGACCATGATTTCCTTTTCCGGGTCATAGGATACCGAAAACCGGTCGCTCAGATAGGCGGCGATTGCCCGGCGCAGGGGCAGCAGGCCCTTGTTGGGGGTATACTGGGTTTCGCCGTCCAGCAGGCTTTCGATGGCCGCGTTGCGGATATGGTATGGGGTGATGAAATCCGGTTCGCCTACGCCCAGGGAAATGGCGTCCTTCATGGTGCCGGCCACGTCAAAGAAGCGGCGGATGCCGCTGGGCGGCACAGCGGCCACCCGGGGGGAAACAAAGCGATTGCTCATGGGGACACCGCCAATCGCTGGTCGGTAGTTTCACCCACAAAGATCACGCCGTCCTGCTTGTAGCGCTTGAGCACAAAGCTGGTGGAGGTGCCGGTAACGGATTCCAGGGGGCTCAGCTTTTCGGACACAAACAGGGCCAGCTCCTTCAGAGTTCGCGCTTCCACCAGCACCAGCAGGTCATAGCTGCCGCTCATCAGGAACACGCTTTTCACTTCCTCGAACCGGTAAATGCGGCCCGCGATGGCGTCAAAGCCCATATCCCGCTGGGGGGTCACCCGCACTTCGATCATGGCTTCCACCCGCTCCTTGTCGGTGCGGTCCCAGTTGATGATAGGGGAATACTGCAGGATCACCCGGTCCTTTTCCAGTTCTTCCACCGCTTCGGCCACCTGGGCCAGGTCGGCCCCGGTCATCACGGCGATGCGTTCCAGGGGCGTGCGGCAATCCTGCGACAGGATTTCCAGGATCTGTGTTTTCAAAGACTGCATAACGGCCTCCCGCATGTTATTTGGTCATCAGTTCATCCGCCAGGGCGATGAATTCGTCGATTTCGTCGGTATATACCTTCAGGGACGCGCGCCAGAAATCGGGGTTCCTTACGTCGATGCCCACGCTGGCGGCCACGTCGGCCACCATCATGGAGCCGCAGGAACGCAGCAGATGGTTGTACTTGGGCACGAACGCGGCGCCTTCCTTCCGGTACTGGGCGAACATGCCCACGCCGAACAGCTGGCCGAAGGCGTAGGGGAAGTTGTAGAAGGCATAGCCGGGAATGTAGTAATGGGATTTGCAGGCCCACATATAGGGATGGCGTTCCTGCTTGCTCAGGCCGTCGCCGTAGCTTTGCTCCTGGGCGTCCAGCATCAGCTTTTTCAATTCGCCCACCGACAGGGTGTGGTCCTTGCGCTGCTCGATGACGGCGGACTCAAACAGGAAGCGGCTGTAAATGTCCACGATGGTCTGGGTGGTTTCCATCAGGTTGCCTTCCAGCAGGGAGAAACGCTCCTTTTTGTCGGCCTGGGCCATGGCGGCGTTGGCCAGCAGGGTTTCGTTGAAAATGGAGGCGGTTTCGGCCAGGGGCATGGGCGCGTCGATCATGGCGGCGGGCAGCCCGGCCAGGCAGCGGTTGTGCCAGGCGTGGCCCAGTTCGTGGGCCAGGGTGCTCACGTCAGAGAAGGAACCGGCAAAGTTGGTCAGCACCCGGCTCTGGTCCAGGAAGTGAAGCTCCGCGCAGAAGGCGCCGCCGCCCTTGCCTTCCCGGGGATAGACGTCGATCCAGCGGTTTTCAAAGGCATGGTCGATGAAAGCGCCCATGTCCGGGGAAAATTTGCTCATTTCGTGGATCAGTTTTTCCCGGGCTTCCTCGATGGTATAGGTCCTGGGCACGTAGCCCTGGGGCGCGATGGGCGCGAACAGGTCGTAGAAGGGGATGCCGTCCTGGTGGCCCAGGATCTGGCCCTTTTTGCGCAGGTATTTCCGGAAGGCGGGTAGCGCTTCCCGGATGGCGGTCAGCATGGCGTCCAGGGTTTCCCGGTCCATGTTGGAATTGAACAGCGTTTCGTCCAGAATGGAATCAAAATGCTTGGCTTCAATGCCGGTCAGACCCTCGCCCTTGATGCTGTTCAGGCAGGCGGCCATGGGGATCTCGATTTTGGCGTAGGAGGCCAGCTCGGCTTCGTAGGCCGCTTTGCGCACCTGGGGATCGGGGTCGTAGGCCTTGCTGCGGATGGCGGCCAGGGGCAATTGCTCTCCCTGGTAATCCACCATCAGCGTGGCGTCCAGCTTGTCCCGCAGGGTGGAGAAGGCGTCGCCGCCCGTCAGGCTCATTTTCAGCATCCATTCTTCAATGGCCGGGTCCATCAGGTGCTTGGCTTCTTCCTTGGCTTTGCGCAGGAAGAAATCCACCTTTTGCAGCTTATCGGATTGGGCGATCAGCGCTTCCAGGTCCTCCACACCGCCGATGTACCGCGCCAGCCGGGAGGAGAGAAGCGACAGGTTCACCGAGAACACCATCACCTGGTCCATCAGCTGCTGGGCCCGTTCGTTGGTGGCGTCGGTGGCCAGGGTCAGGCTGGCGAAGCTGCCCAGGGAGGAAGACAGGCGGGAAATTTCCTCCATGGCGTCGGTGCAGGCTTCCAGTACGGTTCTTTCATCGCCTTCAAACAGGCTGTCCGCCTGGTCACAGATTTCCTTCAGCCGGTCAAAATCCCGCTGAATGGCGGGGTCGTCAAAATCCTTGTACAATACGGATAAATCCCAGGTCCAGTCCATACGGCATGATCCTCCCGTTATTTATTCTGCAGCTTGTTCCTCGCGCGCACGGCGGCCAGGCAGGTTTCCTTGCTTTCGTCCAGGTGATGCTCCATCAGCCGCTGCAGCCCTTCCAGGTCCCGCTTTTCCAGCAGGTCCACCAGCTGATGATGCTCCTGATGGGCGTTGGAGCGGCGGATGATGCTGGCGATGGTGACGGCGGAGAAACGCTTGATGTATTCCTCCTGGCTGTCGATGACCCGCAGGATGCGCA
>CACYGB010000078.1 GCA_902773895.1 uncultured Eubacteriales bacterium | reverse complement strand
CGACAGCCTTTCCACCGCGGCGGAGAACATCGGGAAGATTTTGGCCATGCGAAACGTTTATGTAGTGCCCTTCGGCCAGGATGATCCGGTGAAAAAGCCCCGTTCCCTGGTGGCGGATTTTGAAAAAATCCCGGAAGCGCTGGCCGCTGCCCTGGCCGGCGCGCAGATACAGCCGATCCTGCTGGGCGGCTTGAAAAACGAATGAAAATAAGGTATAATAATGTACTTGTGGAGGGTTTGCCATGAAATACCTCAAGCATTTTTTCCTCTGGATACTGCTTTTGGCCCTGAGCATACAGCCCGGGCTGTCCGCCAACGCTGATTCCGCCGCGCTTCCCGTTTCTGTTGAAATACAGGAATTATCGGGCGCCGTCAACGAATCCACCGGACAATGCGACAGTTATATCCGGTACCCGCTGCTGAAAACAGCGGATGCCGCCTTGGCCCCCGCTGTGGAGAAAATCAATCAGGCCATTAAGGAAAAAGCCCATTTGAGCGCGTACCAGCAATTGCTTGATTCCGTTCAGGAAGGCAGCACAGGGCTGCGGATGGATTGCTCCCTGGGCATCGCAGCCCGCTCCGGCGACGGTCAGCCGCCTTTCACAGAAGGTAAGTACCTGTCCATTCTGTTCAGCGCGGAAGGAAAAATGCTGTCCGGGCGGCCTTCCCAGGTCTATTATCCCATGACCTTTGACCTGACCACCGGGGACGAAGTCACTTTCGGTCAGCTGTTTTCCGATCCGGAAAGCGCAAAAGCCTTTATCGAGGAATATCTGGAAAACCAGGTGGAGCCTGAATTGTCCACCCATTTGGAAAACAACCAGCTCTTCCCCGTTCCCTATGACCGGTTTTTCCTGGATTCCTTCGGCCACGTGATCCTGGTCTATGAAAACAGCCAGCTGTCCTTCCTGTCCGGCACGTCCGGAGCTGTATCCTTCCGGTACAGTCAACTGTCTCCCTGGCTGGATGGATCCCCGGAAGGCGTGATCGCCCACATACCCTGGCATCTGTACGGAATGGGCGCGGCGCAAACGGAAACCCGGAGTGCGGACGCCCTCTGGGCCTGGTTGGAAAGCAACGCCTGCCTGATTCCCGCGCAAACCACCTTCAGCCTGTCAGCGGATTTGCAGAAATCGCTGGCAAGATTTCACGTAACCACCGATCCGGGGTTCTATCCCGGCGGCGTTTCCTATGAAGTGGAAGAGCCGGTATTCCGGGGCGCCCTGATCCTGACGGATGAGAAAGAGGAAACGGTAACCGGCGTACAGACCAGCCAGCTGGATCTGTATGGCGTCAGCACCGGTTCCACTACGCTGGACGAAGCCGCCGCTTTCCTGGGCAGGGAGCCCGCCGTAAGGATGGAGCTGGGCGAGGCCGCCGCGGAATTGTACCGTGTCTGCCCCGGAGAAATGCTGATTTATACCCTGACAAGAACCGCAGACCAGCAGCCGATGACCCTGACGCTGTATGCCGACCGGCAGGGCGTCGTCCAGTACGTCAAGCTGGCCCTTCAATAAACAATTCGGAGAGAAAAGAAACGCATGAGTGCTACCGCAGCAAAAAACAAAAAAAACAATCAGCCCGCCTTGGTCACCACCGGCCAGGGCGCGGCGTTTTGCGTCACGCTGGGCATTTCCCTGATGGCGCTGGGCCTGCTTTGGATCCTTTCCATGCTGGTGCCTGCCGGCAGCAGCGAGATCCTGCGTCAGATGGCCCTGACCCTGTACGGCCTGTGCGGCCCGCTGTGTCCCTTTTTCCCGGTGCTGCTGATCTGGGCCGGGACGAAGCTGATGGTTTCCACCCGGCACCGGGTGGCCGTCCGCGACGTCCTGATCGTGGCCGTTCTGTATTGGCTGCTGCTGGCCGGATACACGCTGTTTGCCCGGGTGCTGCAGGGCACCTCCAATCCATCCTACCTGGATTATGTGGGCCGGGTCAGTTTTCAGGGCATCCCTGCCGACCATAACACTTTTTCCGATTACCTGTATCTGTCCTACAGGCTGGACACCAAAACCGGCGGCCTGCTGGGCATGCTGCTGGCGTATCCCATGTGGAAACTGCTGACCAGGATCGGGGCGCTGCTGTTTGTGGCTTGCGCCATGATCGCCCTGTTCTTCCTCCTTTTCCGGCTCAATCCGGGAGATTTGTTCCGCAGCGCTTCGGACCGCAGTGAGCGCATGCGCCAGAAGCGTGAACAGAAGCGCCAGGAAAAGGAATGGGCCGCCCAGCAGCAGGCCCAGCAAAATGCGCAGCAGGAGGCTGCCCCCGCAGTGCAGGAGCTGCCCATGGAGCCGCTGCAGCCGCAGCAGTTCGTACAGCGGGAGGAAACGGTGTACCCCGCGCCGGCGTATTATTCGCCCGCGCCGGTGTATAACGCCGTTCCCCAGCCTGCCGCCGCCCAGCCCGCGCCGTCGGATGGGTTCTATCCCGTTCAGCCCGATCTCTATGATGAGCGGTTCTCGCTGCACCCCAATGTGCCCGTGGAAGAAACGACTCCCCCAGTACCCGTTCAAACGCCTGTCCAGACTTCCGTTTCCCAGCCTGAACAGAAGCAGGAGGAAACCGTACCGTCCCATTTCCGCCGGCGCCGTTATCATCCGTCGGAAGAAAAGCAGGAGGTACAGGCCACTCCCAACGTGCCTGCCGCGAAGCCGGAGCCGGTTCAAAAGACCCAGACAGTCCTTCCTCCGCAGCCTGCCGTACCGCAGCCGGCTATGGAAACGCGCCCCGCAGAGACGCGGCCTGCAGAAACGCCGCCTGTGCAAAACAAAGCGAAACCCAGCGTTCCTTCCAGGCCTGCCGTTCGTATTCCGGAGCCCGCTGTGCCGGACGTTCAGGATGAAACCGACGACGAATTGCCCTGGGATGTGCCTGTGCAGCCAGTCCGTGGGAAAACGCCTGCCCCTGCCATCCGGGAAGAGCAGAAAAAAGTTACCGATTGGCAGCAGCAGCTCAGCCGCCGTCAGGCGGAGGTCAACAACAGCGGTTCCATGCCGGCGCATACCACCGCGGCGCGGGATCCCAAACCGGTGGGCGTGGAGCCCGCTGTGCCTTTGACCGGCGAAAGGATCCCCATTACGTCGAAAAAGGAATTGGATACTTCCTCCTTGGACGGCACCGGAAAGCCTTCCTCCGCCACCCAGGGCTCCATGGCCCTGAACATTCCTTACGAAGCGCCTCCCATCCGCCTGCTGAAGGAAAGCCGTCACGTGCCCCAGGAAAACGCCGCCCAGGAGGACGAGCAAAAGGCCCAAATCATCGAAAATACTCTGCGTTCCTTCGGCGTGGAATCCGAAGTCAAGCAGATCATGCACGGCCCGGCCATTACCCGTTTCGCCATCCAGATCGCGCCGGGCGTAAAGGTGAGCCGGGTTTCCAACACGGCCGATAACCTGGCCCTGGAGCTCAAGAGCAAGCATGTGCGCGTGGAAGCGCCCATTCAGGGCACCAGCTACATCGGCATCGAAGTGCCCAATCAGCTGGTGAGCACCGTGTCCCTGCGCGAAGTGCTGGATAGCCCGGAAATGCACAACAATCCCTCTCCCCTTCTGGTGGCGCTGGGAAAAGACATCGCCGGCGCCCCCATCCTGTGCGATCTGAGCAAAATGCCCCACCTGCTGATTGCCGGCGCCACCGGCAGCGGTAAATCCGTGTGCATCAACTCCATCGTCTGCAGCCTGCTGTACCGGACATCCCCCGACCAGGTGCGCCTGATCATGATCGACCCCAAGCAGGTGGAGCTGAGCGTTTACAACGCCATTCCCCATCTGCTTGTGCCCGTGGTCAGCGATCCCCGGAAGGCGGCCGGCGCGCTGAGCTGGGTGGTGCAGGAAATGCTGGAGCGGTACGGAAAATTCAGCGCCCAGGGCGTGCGCAACCTGGCCGGCTACAACAAGGCCAACCAGGGCACCGACCAGGTGCTGCCCAATATCGTGGTGATCATTGACGAAATGGCCGACCTGATGGAGGTTTGCCGTAAGGACGTGGAAGAATCCATCCGCCGTTTGGCCGCCCTGGCCCGCGCCGCGGGCATCTACATGGTGCTGGCCACCCAGCGTCCTTCCGTCGATGTGATCACCGGCGTCATCAAAAACAACATTCCCAGCCGCATCGCCTTCGCCGTTTCCTCCGGCACCGACAGCCGTACCATCATCGACATCAACGGCGCAGAGAAACTGATGGGCAAGGGCGACATGCTGTACAAGCCCGCCGGCACATCCCCAACCCGCGTGCAGGGCTGCTTTGTCAGCGACGAAGAAGTGAATGCCATCGCCGATTATATCGGCAGCCGGTATCAGACCAATTATGACGTGAACATCGTGGAGCACCTGGACAATGCCGGCAAGGAGCACGAAGCCGATGAAACCACCGGCTTTGACGATGGCAACGGCAGCGTGCCCGCAGGCGGCAGCGGCGCCAATGAAGGCGAATTCTCCGATTTGCTGCAGCAGGCCATCGAAATGGCCGTGGAGGACGGATCAACGTCCACCAGCATGCTCCAGCGGCGTCTGCGTGTGGGCTATGCCCGGGCCGGCCGCCTGATCGACGAAATGGAAAAGCGCGGCATTATCAGCCAATCAGAGGGCAGCAATCCGCGTAAAACCCTGCTTACCCGGGAACAGTACTACGAGCTGCTTCAAAACGAATAAAACCATCAGGACGAAGGGCGCTCCCTTTCGTCCTTTCTTTTTGCTGTCCAAAACAATCCCAGACACAGAAAACCCGTGAACGGGTACAAGGCGCCGACGATGGATTCAAAGCCGCAAAGGGCCACCGCCGCCACAGCGGATCAGTGGAAGCAGAACGCAGCCCAAACGCGCAAGGAGCCGAAGCGGGCGTGTGCAGGCCCAAAGACAGAAAATCAAGGTACAGCCTGCGCCGATGGAACGCGCGAAATGGACCGGCAGCGTCAGCGCGGCCAGTTCCCCCGCAGCCGCCGTCATGGCGCCGGCAGCACTGAGCAGCAAAAGGATCAGGCTCCAGCGCCCTGCCGCAGAAAACCGGCCCGCCGGAAGCAGCATCCTGCCATCGGGCAAGTCCAGTATCTGCCGGATCCACAGGACCATGGTGGCGGTGGACAAAGCGATCCATCCCCAGGAAAAGACGCCGTAGCGGGCAAAGAATTGCCAGACCTCTTTCCCGGATGCAAACCCTGCCCCAACAACAGCGCCGAAAATGCAGCATGCAGCAGAAAGCATGATAACCGCCCCTTCCGCCGCAGTTTATGAAAAAGAAGCTGGAAACATGAAAAAAGCGCCGCAGGCGACACTTGCGCAGTTTTGGGCGCTGTCAAGCCATGGCGGTGCTTTTTGGAATATGATTTTGGGTTTTTTCTTGCAATCCTCACTTCATCCGTTTCTGATTCGGCCGGTGGATTTTCATTTCAAACAGACCATGCCGGTTGCAATAAGCATACATAGCTTTCACCCGGCTGGTTTTGAAGCGCGCTTCGGCCGCGCCTTCCGGATACAGCTTAACGAATTGGATTCCCTGATCCGACACCGCGGCCAGAAAAGAAACAGCATGCTCCTTGGTCATGGGATGATCCATGGAAACGTAGTATTCATCCTCCATGATCTCCGCGCAGATTCTGTGGTCGTCGTCCATTTCCTCCGCTTCCTGCGGCAGCAGCGTCACGCCGCAGCAGCTGATCGCCGCTTCGCCGGTGGCCCCGATCACATTGCCACAAACCGGGCACACATAGATTTTGCCCCGCAGCATGTTGAACGCCCTGTTCCTGTTTTGAATCGCACCGCCGTTCAGCAGCTCCATCACGGAGATCCCCAGCGCTTCCGCCAGCGGCTCCAGCAGGCTGACATCCGGGAACCCTTTCCCGGTTTCCCATTTGCTCACCGCTTTGGCGCTTACGTGGATTTTCTCCGCCAGATCCTCCTGCGTCATCCGTTTTCCTTCGCGCAGGGAACGGATCACCGCGCCGGTCACGTAATTATCCATCTTCTCGCCTCCTTCCACAGCCATCCTACCACATTCATGGGCAGAATGCTATCCACGGAACGTAGAACGAATCAGCAAACAGTCCCCGCGATGGGATCACAAAAGACTTTTTGTCCTGTTATAATGGATAAGAAAAACCACCGGAAAACCCGGTGGTTCTGATAATGCATCAGTTCCGTATCCGCTGCGCCGATCTTCCTTCCTGACAGGATCGGGATTCAGTGTTTTCCTGAACCAGTTCCGTTCAGCCATGATGGGGACGATTTACCCGTTTGGCCCCCGGCACAATGGCCTTTTGCGGACACACCAGCACGCACAGATGGCAGCCCACGCAATTCTTTC
The DNA here is from genome assembly GCA_902773895.1 of uncultured Eubacteriales bacterium. Lineage (GTDB taxonomy): Bacteria > Bacillota > Clostridia > Christensenellales > Aristaeellaceae > RUG563. The sequence goes on along the minus strand of CACYGB010000078.1, from coordinate 2,385 downwards.
CGTTCAGCCTGGGCTGCCGGTTTTCGTCCAGCTGAATTGCCTGGTGTCCGCCGTCCGCGCAGGAAATCATGCACCGGCCGCAGCCGACGCAGCGTTCCCGGATAAAGTGGGGAAAAACCACTGTATCCCGCTCCAGGGTATCGGTGGTAGCGCTGAGCGTATCCAGCCCCAGGCCGATGGCGTCTTTGACGCTGGCAAAGCCCTTTTCGGCCAGGTACAGGTTCAGCCCATCCTTCAAATCGTCAATGATGCGGTAGCCGTACTGCATTACCGCGGTAGTTACCTGAATGGAGCCGCCGCCCAGCAGAATGAATTCCAGCGCGTCCTGCCAGGTTTCCACGCCGCCCATGGCGGACAGGTGCATGCCCTTTAACGCCGGATTTTGCCCCAGCTCCGCAATAAAGCGCAGGGCAATAGGCTTCACAGCGTTGCCGCTGTAACCGCCGACAGCGCTGTGGCCGTGCACGGAAGGCGCGGACACATAGGTGTGCGGATTGACCCCGGTAATGGATTTGATGGTGTTGATGGCCGCGATGCCATCCGCTCCGCCGCGTAAGGCCGCCTCCGCAGCAGGACTCATAGCGGCCACATTGGGGGTCAGCTTGGCCAGCACGGGGATATGGCAGGCACGCTTGGCCGCAGCGGTATAGCGTTCCACCAGCTCCGGGATCTGGCCAATATCGCTGCCCAGGCCGCCCTCCGCCATATTGGGGCAGGAGAAGTTCAATTCAATGGCGTCCGCTCCGTTTTCCTCACACAGCCGGGCCAATTCCCCCCACTCCTGTTCATTCTGGCCCATGATGGACGCAAGGATGAATTTGGATGGATAATTTTGCTTGAGCCGCCGGAAAATCTCCATATTTTCCGCCACGCTGTGATCGGAAAGCTGCTCAATATTCTTAAAGCCGATGATGCTGCCGTCACTGCCGGAAACCGCGGAAAACCGGGGCGACGCTTCGTGGATATCCAAGGTGCAGATGGTTTTGAAGCACACGCCGGCCCATCCAGCTTCAAAAGCCCGGGCGCACATATCATAGGTGCTGGCCACCACGGAGGAGGACAGCAGGAAGGGGTTTTCCAGCGGGATACCGCACAGATCGCATTTCAGGCGGTCATCGTTTTCAGGCATCGCCGTTTCGCACTCCGGCTTCACCTGATAATACAAACGGTTGATCAAATCCCGGATAGGCACTTCATGGGCGCGGACACAGGCGCGCTCGCAAGGGGCCGGGCAGGTCAGGCATGGATTCTGCTCCGGCAGGCGCAGTGCCGCGCCCTGTTCATTGTGAAACCAAATGCTGCGAAGCAGATCTGCAGGCTTCACCTTATCGCACGCGGCGTCGCACGGCGCGTCCGCGCACAGGGCGCAGCGGATCATATCCGAACGGAAAATCATCGGCGTTGTCTGAATCATGGCGCAGCCTCCTTTGATGCGTCACGGGGAAGTATCTTCAGGGCTCCAGCTTTCCTGCAGCTTTTCAATCTGCAATATGCCGGGCACTTTCACGGCGACCTGGTACTGATCCTCATACACGATTTCGCCGGGCGTATTGGTGTACACCAAATAATAGGGATGATGGTATTTCTCCAGCAGCCACAACGCCGGCCGGATCATTTTCATCATTTCCTCGGAGTTTTCAGTTTTGAAAAAGCACACCACTTTTTCCTGGTTCCTGCACTGCGGCGGCCAGGGGAGAATTTCGGAAAACCATTTATCAATGGCCCGGTACAATTCGGCATCCTCTTCTTCCATGGCGTCGTTCTGCACCAGCTGCATGCACATGCTGAAAACGCCCTTGGCGTACATGGTGTTCTCCGCCAGTTCCAGACCCTGAATACGGACATACTTGAATTCCATATTCTTTTTCATTTTTTTACGCCATTTTTTTGACCAGGATCATTTCCACGCTGCGGCCGCGGATAGACACCTTCACGTCGTCCGCCACCTTCGCCACTACGGATTTCTCCAGCTCGTCCCAAGCTTCCCTGGCGGCTGCGTCGTTATTCTTCACCCGGGAGGACAGGAAATCCTCGTACCGCATCATGGACCATTCCCAGTCCAGCGTGGGCGTGGAGGAATGCTCGTACATCCCGGAATACAGCAGCGGGCTGGGAAAAGAACGATAATCGTCGTCCTCACCCCGCTCAAAGAAATCCCGAAGGCGGCCCATCAAACCCCTGGCGGACTCGTTTTTCCCGGTGCTGGACGCAGCCAGCAGCTGATCCCGCTTTTCGCTGTCCATGCTGGTTTCCGCCAACAGATGCAGACGGTATTCATCCCCTTCATCCTCGATCCAGAATTTTCCTTCCGTTTCCCCTGTGATGGACCGCATCATGCCCATCATTTCCTCGGCCAGCAGCCGCAGGTGCAGGGCGTTTTTCCCC
>CACYGB010000077.1:8914-13207 GCA_902773895.1 uncultured Eubacteriales bacterium | reverse complement strand
CCTGAGGAATGGTACGCGGGAACCCGTCGAGAATATAACCGTTGGCACAGTCGTCCTGAGCAAGGCGCTCCCGGATGATCGCCACAAGAATCTCATCGGGCACCAGCTGGCCGGCGTCCATGTAGGACTTGGCTTTCATGCCGGTTTCCGTTCCGTTCTTGATGGCATTGCGCAGAATGTCACCGGTGGAAATCTGGGGGATATTCAGGGCCTCACAGATCTGCACAGCCTGAGTGCCTTTGCCTGCGCCGGGAGGTCCCAGAAAGATCATATTCATTCTGAAGCTCCTTTCCTGCTTATGCACAAGAATGCAGTGACTGATATGGAAGGCATGCCTTACCATCATCAGCAAGGCGTGCGCTGTGCCTCTCGGCACAGCGCACGGTTACAATGCTTACATGAAACCGCCTTTTTCCACGTCCATCTCGATACCGCGGACACTCATCTCGCCCTGGATGGTGCGGATGGATTCCAGTGCCACGCTCACAGCGATCAGAATGGAAGATGCCGCGAAGGGCACGCTTGCATTCAGGCCTCTGGTGATCAGAGAAGGCACAGCGGACAGAACTGCCAGATACAGGGCTGCAAACAGATTCAGTCTTCCGACGATGGTCTGCAGATAGTTCTTCATGTTCCTGCCGCGCTGACCGGGGATGGTTGCACCCTGCATGATCAGCTGATCAGCCTGCTTCTGAGGATCGAAGGAGATGGAGGAGTAGAAATAGGTAAAGCCGATAATGAGCAGAGCGGAGAGCAGCAGATACAGCCAGCTGCCGTTGCTCATGTTTCTCAGCCACCACTGGGTGAATCCGCCGTTTGCCTGGGGATCAACCAGCTGGATAATGGTGGAGGGGAACGCCAGGAAAGAGTAGGCGAAGATCAGAGGCATAACGCCCACGGAAACGACCTTCAGGGTCAGTCTGGTGTTCTGTCCGCCATAGACGCGGCGGCCCTTGGTCTGCTTGGCGATCTGCAGAGGAATTCTGCGCTCGCCCAGTTCCACAAAGGTCACCAGGACAGTCATGATGATGGCTACCACGATGATCACAACCAGGTTGACCCAGCCGGAGGCGCGGGAAGGACGCGCCACCACGGTGTAGGGGGCATCCACCTTCTTGGCAGTGCGGAAAATGGCGTTGACAGCGTCCAGCGTGACGGGGGTGCCGGCGGTTTTGGAAGCGGGAGCCGCGGTGGCGGAGGGCACAAACTTGCCGGGGTTCTTCCTGGTCAGATACCGGGTGGACACCCAGGCAACGTATTCGCCCACGCCGTAGCCGTTGTCGTACTTGTAGGTGATCAGCGCCCATTCGGGCGTGGTGAAGGTGTCCACGTAGATCCGGGTGCCGTATTTCAGGGAGCCGACAACTTGGCCGCCGCCGGGATGGTTGCGCACGTTCAGACCCTTGCCGTTTTCGGTTTTCACGTAGTAGTAGCCCGCGCGGGGGTCGATGTAATCCTCATCCCCTGCCACAGCGGCGGGAAGCGCAACAGCCGTCAGCATCAGGACGGCCAGAGCCAGGGAAACAAGTCGTTTGGTCATTGGTTATTCCTCCTTTTATTCTCAGCCTCCGCGCAGGGCGCAAACGCCAAATTCACATGAGAACGGGCCGTCAGGAAAAGCTGGCCGTTTCCAGGATCTCCTTCCAGGTTTGGCTTCCCTCTTCCAGGCAGGACTGCCGCACATAGCAGTGCAGGTAGTAAAGCGTTTTGTTCATTTTCAGGGCGCAGCATTCCCCCACCATCCGGACCCCCTGGGCCGTGTAGGTGTATTGGAAGGAGGGAGCGGTTTTTCCGGCCAGCACGCGGTCCTGATAGCCGGTGAGGCGGTAGCCGAAGGGCTTCATGACGCCGGCGATGCGGCTTTGGGCGCTTTTGATCAGGTCCTTGCTGTTCAGCAGGGCGGCCAGCAATCCGGCGCGCCGATGCCCCAGGCTTACGATGATGTGCCGGTCATCGTCCCGCAGGCACACACCGGGGCCGGATTTGTATGTGCGCACCTGCTTCAATTCCTCTTCGCTCATTTTCCGGAACCCGTCGGGAAACGAAAAACGCAGCGAATCATTCAAAATGACAGTTTCCATGTTTTCCTCCGCGCAGGTATAACAGCGTTTCACAGCACCATGGACAGGATGCCGAAAAACAGGATCAGCAGGATCATCAGCAGGATTTCCTGCTTCCAGCGGTTTAGCAGCAGGCCCACGCACTCCCGCATGAAGGCGTTGGGCCAGAACCACCACTTGGTTTTCCCGCCGATTCCCTCGGCCCGGAGCCCAGCCAGATTGGCCCACAATCCGCTGCGGAACACGTGATAATTGGTGGTGGCGTAGACCGTTTTCCCCGCGGGATTGATCTCCTGCATGATTTTCCGGGAAAAGGCCATGTTCTGGTAGGTGTTCCCGGACTGGGTTTCCGGATAGATCTTCTCCTCCGGCACCCCCTTGGATACCAGGTAACGCCGGATCGCCTCGGCCTCCGGCATGGATTCATCCTTTCCCTGGCCGCCGGAGGGGATCAGGACGGCTTCCTTGCCCGTGGTTTCCCGCTGATGCCGCCAGAAATCCAGCGCCCGGTCCACCCGGCCGCGCAGCAGCGGCGGCAGCGTGCCGTCCCTGCGGAACCAGCAGCCCAGGATCACGATGAAGTCCTTGTCCGGCGCGGGCTGATGCCTGGCGGCATGGAGCCCGCAGATGGCAGAGCCCACCAGCATGCACTCAAAATAAACAAACACGGTGGCATACACGTTCTCCAGGGTGCTTTGGATGCGCCCTTCCCATTCCGAGCCCATGAAATTCCGGGAGAACAGAAGGTACCCCAGCGCTTCCCCGGCTACCAGCATGCCGCTGATCAGGAGGCCCAGCACATTTTGAAGCCGCACTTTTTGATGCCGCAGCAGGGCGATGTTGCTGGCCGCCATGGCGGCGGCAAAAGCCACCATCGCCGGCATGGTCAGCGTCATGAATTCCCTGCTGGCCCCGTTGATCATGCTGTAGGCCGCAAACATGCTGTAATCCGCCGGCCGGGCCAGGTGCGCCACCGTGACGCGCAGCATCAGCAGCGCTGTGGACAGGGCGAACAGGGAAAAGCCCGCGAAGTAAATAGTGGAATAGGCGTAATATGCCGATCCCTTCGCCTGGAAGTAATGCCACACCATGATGGCGCAGACGGCCATCCAGAACGCCGTCGCAGCCACCAGCACCGCCGTATCGCCGGTAAACCCGCCGTTCTGCAGGTCGTACACGGTGCCCAGCGGCCCCACTTTCAGCGTGTGGAAGCCGATTTCCTCCCCGCGCTCATTCAGGATGCGCAGGTCGGCTTCCCCGGTTTTCCCGGGCTGCACCCGTACGCTCAGCACCGGATCGTGCCAGACGCTTTTCTCCAACCGCACGATGTCCTGCTCCGCTTCGATCCGCGGCTGCCGGAATTCCTCCGATTGGGGATAATGAACGTTGATATGGGCGGTATAGGAGTGGAAAAAGAGCAGGCGGCACACCACGCAAAACAGGATCAGCGCCGCTGCGCAGATCACAATTTGCTTCGCCGCTCGTCTCATGGCGTTCCCTTTCCCCTCTTTATTCGCTGCCCGGAACAGCGTTCTTTCCGTCTTTTTCTGACGGACCGCGCGATCAATGGGCGCCTGGTCCCGTGCCGCCGTCATCCCGCGAAACCAACGGAACAAAAAGGCTGTCTTTTACCAACGAGGCGGTAAAAGACAGCGCGTTTTGCTCCGTCGCCAGCGGGTGAAAGCCGCAAAAAGTGTCTTTACTCCGCCGCCACGAAATCCAGCTCGCTCAGGAAGTCGACGCACATCTGGATCTGCGTGTCCGTCAGGGTCTGGTCCTGCGCTTCGGGGTTGGGGCTCATGACGAACTCGATGAAATAGCCCTCGTACACAGACAGGATGTCCACAAAGTCCTTATCAGCGCCCGTTTCCCTGGCCACCAGCAGCTTGGTGCCGTGGCTGGTCTCGGTGTAGCTGATCTGCACTTCGTTCATATCGGTGAAGGATTCCTCCAGCACCTTCAGGTCCGCGTCGCTCAGGTCGTTCATGCGCTTCACATTGGCGTACAGATCATCGAAGGCCACGGACAATTGCATCACGGGCTTTTCCTTGTCTTCACTGGTGATGAAGGCGGTGATCTTGGTGCCCATGGCGTTGATCAGCTGCATGGTGTAGCCTTCCGGCAGCTGGCACTGCAGGGCGAATTCGCCGTTCACGTTCAGCTTGCCCATCTGTTCCTTGGAAAGCACCACGGCTTCCGGCGCCAGGGTGGGCATCGGGGTGGGCACCACGGT
>CACYGB010000077.1:0-8902 GCA_902773895.1 uncultured Eubacteriales bacterium | reverse complement strand
GGTTTCACGGTGGGCTTGGCCGTCGCCTTTTTCGCCGCGGGCTTGGCCGTCGCCTTCTTCACCGTCTTGGGCACGGCGGTGGCCTTTTTCTTGGGCTTGGGGGTAGCGGTCTTTTTCTTGGGCGTCGCGGTGGGCTTGGGCACGGCGATCACCGTCACAAAATTCTTGCTGACATAGCCGGTTTTCCCGGTTTCCAGATCCTCCGCCTGGTACCAGCTGGTGGTTTCGCCGATGACCTTCAGCTTCCGGCCGTCCGGCAGGGAGGCAATACGGTCCGCCGCCACGCCGGGGCCTACCCGGAAATTGACCCAGCTGGAAACGCGGGGCGCGCGCACGGCGATATAGATCGCGTTCTTCACCTGCTTGTAGCTCTTGAGCTGACGGTTCAGTTCTTCCTTGTCCTTTTTCTCCTGGCGTTCCTTGGCGCGCTTTTCCACGTCTTTGGGCCGCTTGTTGACCAGGTAGCGGGTCATCACGTAGCCGACGCCGTCCTTGCCCTTCTTATACTTGATCACGGACCAGTCAGTATTGATGATCACCGGGCTGATCACGGTCACCTTGTCGCCGTACTCCAGCTGGCCGATCACGTTGTTCCGGTTGCCAAAAGGCTCGCTGCGCACGTTCAGGGTGCCGCCGTTGTCGGTGTACACATACATCGTTTTGGGATATTCCTTATCAATGCCCATGATTTCTTCCAGCGTCTTGGGCGCTTTGGTGGGTTTCTTCGTGGGCTTTTTGGTGGTTTTGGCCAGCGCGGCGGGAATTTCCGCCAAAAGCAGCAGCGCCGCCAGCGCCAAGGCAATGATTCGTTTGGACATTTTTCCTCCCCCTTTACGGTTCGATCCTGTGTCAGTACCGGCGTCTGCCGTACTGAATTGTAATTATACCACTGTTTATCCAACCAACATCCAACAAATTTTCATTTTCTTCATCTTTTTGTTGTAAACAATTCCATAGATGTTGCAATTTCTTTTCCAAAGCGGCATATTTTCCGTTCGCCCGGAAGGAAACGGCGCATCCGGGCCGAATAGAGCAGGGTGCCGTTTTCGGGCGGCCGGCACACGAAAGGAGAGAAAACGGGCTTGGATCAGATCATTCTGCACGTGGACATGGACGCGTTCTACGCCTCCGTGGAGATCCGGGACAACCCCGCTCTCCGGGGAAAGCCGCTGATCATCGGCTCCCTGCCAAACGAGCGCGGCGTGGTAGCCACCGCCAGCTATGAAGCCCGGAAATACGGCGTCCACTCCGCCATGAACATCAAGGAGGCCTACCGTCTTTGCCCCAACGGCGTATATATGCACCCCAACTTTGAAAAGTACCGCGCCGTATCCCATCAGCTGCACGAACTCTGGAACGCCTACGCCTCCGCCGCGGAAACCATCGCCCTGGACGAAGCGTACCTGGACGTGACGCAGACCGCCGGAAACTGGGAGACGGCGCGGCAGTTCGCCTGGGAAATCAAACGCCGCACCAGGCAGGAGCTGGGGCTGACCTGCTCGGTGGGCCTGGCCTATTCCAAAACGGCGGCCAAGACGGCCAGCGAAGAAAAAAAGCCGGACGGCTATTTTGAAATCCCCACGCCTGCGGCCTTCGTGGACCTGATCGCCGACCGGGACGTGCGGGTGCTTTACACAGTGGGTGAAAAAACCGCCGAAAGGTTGAACCGGGCCGGCATCCGCACCGTGCGGGACATCCGGGAGCGTTCCGGCGAAGTGAAACGGATGCTGGGCAAACAGGGCGACTGGATCACCCGGGTGGCCGCCGGGGAGGATGACCGCCGGGTAACGCCTTACGACCCCCGGGAGGCCAAATCCATCGGCCGGGAAATCACCTTTCAGGAGGATGTGGACGACCGGCCTTTCCTGCGGGAGGTGCTGCTGCTGCTTTCCCTTTCCGTGGAAAGACGGGCGCAGCGCGTAGGCCTGTACGGGGAAGGCGTCACGCTGAAAATCACCTATGCCGACATGAAAAGCATCACCCGCTCCAAGCCCATGTCCCCTTCCCGCTCCGCCGCCGCGCTGTACCGGGAAGCGGCGTATCTGCTCAGCCTGACGCCGGAAAAACCCGTCCGCCTGATCGGCGTCAGCCTGGGGCGCCTGTCCCCCATGGCCAGCCGTCAGCTGCGCTTTGAGGATATGGAGGACAAGCCCGCGGAAGAGGAAGACGTTTCCGGCGCCCTGGCAGCGCTGGGGCAGCACTACGGCCTGGATTTTGCCGGCAACCTGGACAGGATCTTCCGCGCCGACACCCTGTACAGAACCATCGAATACATGCGGCGGCACAGAAACGGATAGCGGAAACAGGCGCGATACAGCCGCGCGCCGACCCGCGGCGGAAAAGCATTTCCGCAATATTTGCAGGGAGAAAAACAGTTTTCATGCACATTCCGGGCATTCCGCGCTTGTTCCGGCCGAAAAATCATGCTATAATATGGGCTCAACGGAGGGGGTGAAGCATGGCAAAGCGCTGGTTCAAGCTGGATAACGCGGCCAAGCTGTATCCCGCCGTCTCCACCGCCCGGTGGAGCAGCTCCTTCCGCGTGTCTTCCGTACTGACGGAGGACGTGGACCCGGAACGGCTGCAAAAGGCCCTGAACCGGGTGATGAACCGTTTCCCTTCCCTGAAAGTCCGGATGCGCGCAGGCCTGTTCTGGTATTACCTGGAGGAGATCCGGGAGCCGCTGGCGGTGCGGCCGGACAGCGGGCATCCCTGCATGCCGTTTCATTTCCGCCAGGATAACGGCTATCTGCTGCGGGTATTTTATTACGGGAAGCGGATCTCCGCCGAGTTTTTCCATTCCCTGACGGACGGAAGCGGCGGCATGACATTTCTCAAAACCCTGACGGTGGAGTATCTGCGGCTGGGCGGAAAGCGCGTGGCGTTTGACAACGGCGCGCTGGACGTGCGCATCCCGCCGTCCGCCCAGGAAACGGAGGACGCGTTCCTGCGCATGCCGCTGCCCAGGGTCCGCATTTCCCGCAAGGAGAGCAAAGCGTACCACTTCCCCGCCACGCCGGAAATGCCCCACACCCTGCACATCATCGCCGCGTCCATGCCCTGCGCCCAGGTGGCGCAAAAGGCCAAGGCCCTGGGCGTCTCCGTGACGGAATACCTGGTCAGCGTGCTGCTGGCCGCCGCCTATGCCGACCAGCGGCAGCGCAGCCCCCGGCGTCAATTGCCGCTGCGCGTATCCGTGCCGGTGAACATGCGCGCGTTTTACGCCAGCAGCACCATGCGCAATTTTTCCACCTTCGTCAATCCCGGCATCGATCCCCGGCTGGGCGACTACACGTTTGAGGAAATTGCCCGGGAAGTGCATGCCTACATGCGCTACCAGGTCAACCCCAAACTGCTGTGCGCCACCATCGCCACCAACGTGGCAGACGAAAAGAACCTGCTGATCCGCCTGGTGCCCCTGGTGGTCAAAAACTGGGTGATCGGCAGCATTTTCCGCCAGGCCGGCGACAAGCTGGTCACCACCACGCTGTCCAACCTGGGAAAGTGCGCCGTGCCCACCGGCGCGGAAAAGCTGGTGCGACGGTTTGAGTTCCATCTGGGTTCCCCTTCCTCCCCGATGTGCAACTGCGCGTCGGCCACCACCAACGAGGAACTGCGGCTGATTTTTTCCAGCAACATCCGGGAAACCACGCTGCAGCGCGAAGCGCTCCGCCTGCTGGTGGAGCAGGGCATTCCGGTGTCGGTGGAAAGCAATCTGGAGGATTGATTTTAATGGCTTACTGTGTTCATTGCGGCGTCAGGCTGGAAGAAGGGGCCCGGCGCTGTCCCCTGTGCCAGACCCCGGTGCACGACCCCTCCGCCGGGCCGCAGGAAAAGCCGGCGGAGCGCGCGTATCCCGTGCATACGCCGGAGCAGGCGCTGAAAAAAAACAAGCTGTACCTGCTCAACTGGGCCGTCCTGCTGCTTTTGCTGCCGGCGCTGCTGTGCCTTGTGCTGGATTTCCTGACGGGCGAAGGCATCAGCTGGAGCATTTATGCCGCCGGCGCCCTGATCCTGCTGTTCATTTCCGTGGCTGTTCCCCTGCTGGTGTCCCGGCACCGGGTTTACTGGAGCCTGCTGGCCTCGTTCCTGAGCCTGAACGGCTACCTGTTCCTGGCGGAGCGGGTCAGCGCCAGCGGCGGGTGGTTTTTCCCCATCGTGCTGCCCTCCATCACCTTGGGCACGGTGATGCTGCTGGCCGTGATCGTGCTGTACCGGCGGGATCACCTGAACAAGCTGACGCTGCTGGCCGCCCTGCTGGCCGCCGTGGCGGCGCAGTGCCTGGGCATTGAAGGGCTGCAGGCCCTCGCCAAGGGCAGCGGTGTTCACCTGGTGTGGTCCCCCTACGTGCTGGCCCCCTGTGTGTTCATTTCCCTGGTGCTCTTTTTCATCAACGCCAACCGTTCCGTGCGGGAAGAAGTTCGCCGCCGGGTTCACTTTTAACGGAATCTCCACATAGAATGGACGGAAGAAAGGATGACGAACATGAATCAGTATCGAGTAGGCATTATCGGTGCGACGGGCATGGTAGGCCAGCGTTTTATCACCCTGCTGAGCGATCACCCCTGGTTCCGCATCACTGCCCTGGCGGCCAGCGGACGCAGCGCCGGTAAGCCCTACCGGGAAGCCGTGGAAGGCCGCTGGGCTTTCCCCTGGCCCATTCCGGAAAAGGCAGCGTCCATGACGGTGATGGACGCCGCGGACGTGAAGGCCGTTTCGGAACAATGCGATTTCGTTTTCTGTGCCGTGGCCATGGATAAAAAGGCCACCCGGGAGCTGGAAGAAAGCTACGCCAAAGCGGAAACGCCGGTGGTGAGCAACAACAGCGCCTGCCGCATGCTGCCGGACGTGCCCATGATGATTCCCGAAATCAACGCGGGCCACGCGCCGGTAATCGCCGCCCAGCGCAAGCGCCTGGGCACAAAGCGGGGCTTTATCGCCGTGAAGCCCAACTGCTCCATCCAAAGCTACGTGCCGGCCCTGACGCCGCTCAGGGATTTCGGGCTGAAGGCCGTGAACGTGTGCACCTACCAGGCCATCAGCGGCGCCGGCAAAACCTTTGACCGCTGGCCGGAAATCCTGGACAACGTGATTCCCTACATCGGCGGCGAAGAAGAAAAGAGCGAGCAGGAACCCCTGAAAATCTGGGGCGAACTGAGCGCGGACGGCTCCGCCATCGTGCCGGCGAAGGCCCCGATCATCAGTGCCCAGTGCCTGCGGGTGCCGGTGGCGGACGGCCACATGGCCGCCGTGGGCGTGTCCTTTGAGCGCAAGCCCTCCATGGAAGAGATCCTGGACCGCTGGGCCAACTACCGCACCCTGGCCCAGCAGCTGGCCCTGCCCAGCGCCCCCACGCCCTTCATCCAGTACATGACCGAGCCGGACCGGCCCCAAACCCGCCTGGACCGGGATTTTGAGAACGGTATGGGCGTCACCGTGGGCCGTCTGCGGCCCGATCCCATTTTCGATTACAAATTCGTCTGTCTTTCCCACAATACCCTGCGCGGCGCGGCAGGCGGCGGCGTGCTGTCGGCCGAATTGCTGTGCGCGCAAGGGTATATCCAGAGAAAGGAGTAAGCCATGACGCTGTTTGAAGGCTGCGCCACGGCGCTGCTGACCCCCTTCCGCAACGGGAAAATCGACTATCCCGCGCTGGAAAAGCTGATTGACTTCCAGCTGGAAAACGGGATTGACGCGCTGGTGGCCTGCGGCACCACGGCGGAGCCTGCCACCATGACGGAAGAAGAATGGAAGGAAAACCTGGCCTTTGTGGTGCGCTGCGCCCGGGGCCGCGTTCCCGTCATCGCCGGCACCGGCGGCAACAACACCGCCGAGGTCATCCGCAAGGCGCATTTGGCCAAGGATCTGGGCGCCTCCGCCCAGCTGTGCGTGACGCCGTATTACAACAAGACCACCCAGGACGGGCTGATCCTGCATTACCGGGCCATCGCCCGGGACGGCGCCCTGCCGGTGATCGTTTACAACGTGCCTTCCCGCACCGGGCTGAACATGCTGCCCCAAACGCTGAATGTGCTGGCCGACGAGGAAAACATCATCGGCATGAAGGAAGCCTCCGCCAATATGGCGCAGATCATGGAAATGATCCGGCTGTGCGAGGACCGTATCGCCTTCTATTCCGGCTCGGATGAGCTGACGGCCCCCATGCGGGCCGTGGGCGGCAAGGGCGTCATCTCCGTCACTGCCAACATATTGCCCAAGCTGATGGTGGATATGGCCCACGCCCGGATGGAATGGGCCGCCGCGCTGAACCTGCAATTGCTGCCGCTGATGAACGCGCTGTTTTGCGAGGTGAACCCCATTCCCGTCAAGGCAGCCGCATCGCTGATGGGCTTTTGCAAAAACGAAGTGCGCCTGCCCCTGGCTCCCCTTTCGAAGGAACACATGAAATTGCTGAAAACAGAAATGCAAAAGGCAGGAATTATCTGATATGCTGAAGATTCTTTTATCCGGCGCCTGCGGCCGCATGGGCCGCCAGGTGGCTGCCCTGGCCCAGGAAAGCGGCGCGCAGATTTCGGCCGGTGTGGACGTGCTGGCCCGGCAGGACGGCGCCTTCCCCGTGTATCCCTCCTTTTCCCTGGTGCCGGAGGATACCGGTGCCGACGTGATCGTGGATTTCACCCGGCCGGAAAACCTGAGCGCCCTTTTGGCCTATGCGAAAGCCCGCCGTCTGCCGGTGATGCTGGCCGCCACCGGGTACAACGAAGCCGACCTGGCCGCCATCCGGGACGCCGCCCGGGAGATTGCCGTGTTCCGCAGCGCCAACCTGTCCATCGGCGTGTATGTGCTGCGCGCCCTGGCTGCCCAGGCCGCCCAGCTGCTGCCGGATTTCGACATCGAAATCGTGGAAAAGCACCACAACCAGAAAATCGACGCGCCCAGCGGCACGGCGCTGATGCTGTACGACGCCGTCAGCAATCCCCAGTCGGTGCCCGTATTCGGGCGCAACGGCCGCACGCAGAAGCGGGAAAAGGACGAAATCGGCCTGCACGCCGTCCGCGGCGGCACCGTGGCCGGGGAGCACGAAGTGGGGTTCTACGGCCCCGGGGAAACCGTGCTGCTGACCCACAGCGCCCAGGACCGCTCCATTTTCGCCCGGGGTGCCCTGCGGGCCGCCGCCTTTATCGCGCAGCAGCAGCCCGGCGAATACAGTATGGATGATCTGGCCCGGGCAATGCTGGCGAAAGCCTGATCCGGCGATCCGAAAAGCGCCGGAGCAAACCGGATTTTTTGCAAATCCATTGAAAACAGACCACATTCTTGTATCATTCCGATTCTATGGCCGTCCGTTCCTTGAAAGCGGCCTGACGCTTCATCCGGATTCTTCCTCACCGGCTGTTCCTTTCCCGGAACAGCCGCTTTCTTTTCCGCATTTTTCCCAGCCGGACGCTTTTTCCCTTGACACAGGTCAAAAAAACTGATAGAATAATCAAGCTTGCCGGCGTGATGGAATTGGCAGACGTGACGGACTCAAAATCCGTTGAGCTAATCACTCGTGTGGGTTCGAGTCCCACCGCCGGCACCAAACCGCAGGCCTATCGCTTGCGGTTTTTTTCAATGATTCCACGCGCAATCCGCCGCGCTTTTTTCTGCGGAGAGCTTTGTTTTTGCTTTTTATCCGCCTGTTTTGCCATCCGGCAGGATTTTCGGCGCTGCCGCAGAATTCCTATCCGATGGGTTGGAAACGCCCGATGCGGCCGTTTGGCCGTTTCATTCATCATCTGTTTTCAGGAGGAATATACGATGCCCTGCACCACCGTGCTGGTCGGCAAACAGGCCAGCAATGATCACTCCACCATGATTGCCCGGACGGACGACGGCTTTTTTGACGTAAAGAAGCTGGTCGTTGTGGAAAACCAGCCCCGGAAATACGTAAGCAAGATCAGCCATCTGGAAATTGAACTGCCGGAGCATCCCCTGCGCTACACCGCCTGCCCCAGCGTGGATCCGAAAAACGGCATCTGGGCCGCCACCGGCATCAACGCCGCCAACGTGGGCATGACCGCCACGGAAACCATCACATCCAACCCCCGGGTGCTGGCTGCCGACCCGCTGGTGGTCTACCAGAAGGCCAAGAACAAAAAGGAAAAGGACGTCCCCGGCGGCATCGGCGAAGAGGACATCGTGGTACTGGTGCTGCCCTACATCCGCTCCGCCCGGGAAGGCGTGCTGCGCCTGGGCCAGCTGCTGGAGCAGTACGGCACCTACGAAAGCAACGGCATCGCCTTTAACGACGAAAACGAAATTTGGTGGCTGGAAACCATCGGCGGCCATCACTGGATGGCCCGCAAGGTGCCGGACGATCAGTGCGTCATCATGCCCAATCAGTTCGGCATGGACGCTTTCGACCTGGAGGATGCCTTCGGCCCCCAGGAAGCGCATCTGTGCTCCGCCGACCTGAAAGCCTTCATTGCCGATAATTTCCTGGATCTGAACCAGCACGGCGCTTTCAATCCCCGGGACGTGTTCGGCTCCCATACCGATATGGACCACATTTACAACACCCCGAGAGCATGGTTTTTAGGCAGATACCTCACCCCCTACTCTCATAAATGGGAGGGCGAAAACGCCGAATTCACACCCGAATGCGACTTTATTCCGTGGTGTCTTGTACCCGACAGAAAAATAGCTGTTGAGGATGTTAAATATATGCTGTCCTCACATTATCAGGGTACTGCGTACAACCCGTATTCAAATCAGGACACGGGCAAAAAAGGCATTTACCGTTCAATAGGTATTAACCGCACAGGCGTTACTGCGGTTTGTCAGATAAGAAGCAATGTGCCCGACGAAATTAAAGGTATTGAATGGATTTGCTTCGGCTCTACGGTATTTGACGCTTTGCTTCCCGTTTACACAAATGTTTCAAAAATACCCGATTACC
>CACYGB010000076.1 GCA_902773895.1 uncultured Eubacteriales bacterium | reverse complement strand
GCCGTCACCGCGTGGGTGCCTTCTTCCACCGTCTGGTAGCTGTCGTCCGTCAGCGGATTGCCGCTTTCGTCCACATAATGGATCGTCACTTCCACCGGTTCCACAGGCGGCTCTTCCACAGGCGCTTCACCCGGTTCTTCGGGGGCCGCCGCCTCCGCGGACACAAACAGATACACCGTGCCGGCAAAATCGCCGGACACGTCATAGACCTGGATTTCCACGGAATCGCCGTTCAGGCTGGCGCCCGCGTCCGACGCGCTGAGCGCGTCCCCGTCCGCCGGGTCAAAGGCAGCATAAACGCCGTTGGGATCGCTGATCTGCAGCGACATGCCCTCAAAGGCTTCCTGCGGCACCTGCACCCAATAGCAGTCCTGAAAGCCTTCATACCAAACGCGTTCCGCAGCGGCGGTTTCCCCGTCGCCCCAGACCACCTGGATATCCAGGTCGCCATCCACGGCAGCCAGGCCGGCCAGCGGTACCAGCAGCACCAGCAGTGCCAGAACGGCTCCCTTGATCCATCTGCTCAAAACCCTTTTCATCCAAACGATGCCTCCTTCTGGATCCATCGGTACAATCGTGTTTGTTTCAATTTTATTACAAATTGTTAACGTTGTCAATCACTTCTCCCCGGAATTCCGGGATATTCCACCAGCCCGGCAGGAATTCCGCCCTGCTGTGTTGAATAGGACACAGAATTGATCTTTCTTGGGAGGAACCGCGCCATGAGGGACGATGCATTAAAGGAAACCTTCCTTTCCAGCGAAGATATTTACCAGGGCGCCATCATCAAGGTGGAAAAATGGCAGGTGTCGCTGCCCAACGGAAAAACGGCGCCCCGGGAAATCGTGCGGCACAACGGCGCCGCGGCCATCGTGCCGGTGGACGACCGGGGGTACGTGACGCTGGTTCGCCAGCACCGCATCGCCGTGAACAAATTTACCTGGGAAATTCCCGCCGGCAAGCTGGATTCCCCCACGGAGGACCCCTTCCACGCCGCCCGGCGTGAGCTGGAAGAAGAAACGGGCCTGCAGGCGGAGCACTGGCAGCTGCTCAACCGGATCGACACGACGCCGGGCTTTTGCAACGAGCGCATCGCCATTTACCTGGCCACCGGGCTGAGCCAGCATCCGTCCCATCCGGACGCCGACGAATTCCTGCAGCTGACCAGGATCCCGCTGGATGACGCCGTGGCCCAATGCATGAACGGCTCCATCAACGATTCCAAAACGCTGGTGGGCCTGCTGATGGCCCAGCGCGTTTTGCAGGAGCAGGCGGGCAGCCGCCTGGCCTCCACCGCATCCATACAACGGATCAACGGCGCCGCTTCTTCCCTGTGCGGCCAAAAATAAAGCCATGAAGAAACCCTATCTGTATTGGGGGCTGATCGCCCTGCTGCTTATGCTGCTGGCCCTGGGGGTCGTCCTGCTGATTGCGGGCATCCGGATGGGGCCGGGCCCGTATTTCTGGGACAGCAGCGTCCACATTTGAAAGGGAAGAAAACATGCATTTTTTTGAAGGCGTTTTTTCCCATCTGCCCACCATCGAAACCCACCGGCTGATCCTGCGCCCTTTGCGCATGCAGGATGCCGCGGATCTGTACGCCTACGCCCGGGATCCGGAGGTCAGCCGCCACGTGCTGTGGGACACGCACAAAACCCTGCGGGATTCCAGGCAGTTTCTGAAGGCCGCTATCCGGCAGTACCGCCGGGGCCTGCCCGGCTCCTTCGCCATCACCCTGAAGCCCTCGGGCCGCATGATCGGCACCATCGGCTTCATGTGGGTGAATATCGACCACAAAAGCGCCGAAGTGGGCTACAGCCTGAACCGGGATTTCTGGAACCAGGGCCTGATGACGGAGGCGCTGCGGGCGGTGATCGCCTTCGGCTTCGACGAATTGTGCCTGAACCGCATCGAAGCCCAGCACGAAACCGATAACCCCGCGTCCGGCCGGGTCATGATCCACACCGGCATGCAGTACGAGGGCACCATGCGCCAGCGGCTGATGAACAAGGGGCGGTATGTGGATGTGCGGCAGTACGCCATCCTGCGCTCCGACCCCAGGAAATAACCAATCAGGAGGAAATGAACCGATGTTTCACTACAAAACCCGGGGCACCTGCTCCACCCAGATCGATCTGGAAATCGACGGAAACGGCGTCATCACGTCCTGTGCCTTCACCAACGGCTGCCGGGGCAACACCCAGGGCCTGGCCAGAATGGTGATCGGCCGGAAAGCGGACGAGGTAAAGGACCTGCTGCGCGGCGTGCAGTGCCGCGGCGGCACCTCCTGCCCCGACCAACTGTCCAAAGCCATTGAAGCCTACCAGCAGCAGGCCTGAAGAAAGGAAAGAGAAAGCCATGTCCACGAAAAAACAGCAGGAACGCAAAAAATTCTGGGTGCGCGTCATTTGCCTTTTTCTGGTGGTGCTGATGGCGGGGTCTTCCCTGCTGGCGCTGCTGGATGTGTTCTGACACGCAAAGCAAAAAACGTCTGCGGCTCTGTGAACAGGCTGCAGGCGTTTTTTTATTCCTTCCCCGTGGGAACGTCATAGCGGTTGACGGTAAGCCCCGATTCCGGGCCGTACAGGGCGTCCACCCGGCGGCCGCCGCAGGCAAGGATGGTGCGGTTGCTGCCTTCGTTGCTGTCCAGGCAGATGACGCGCGCCGTTATGATGCCCGCTTCCCGGGCCTTTTGCAGCGCCAGGCGCAGCTGCGCCTTGGCGTAGCCCCTGCGCCGCTGGCTGGGACGGATGGAATAACCGATGTGGGAGGCAAATTCCGGATCGTCGTCGTCATATTCCAGCCGGTGCCGCAGGCAGCAGAAGCCCACGATTCTGTCGTCGCTGTTTCGCACCGCCATGTACCAGGTGATTTTTCCCCGCATGCTTTCGCAGTATCGCAGCCAGTCCGCCACGCTGTCAAAATCCTCCAGGCCGTCCAGGCCGGGGATCCGGTCCGGGTCGCAGGTCACCTGGTTCCGGGGAAACTCCGCCCGGTACTCCGCGATCCTCTCCGCATCCGCCTGCGTGGGCTCCGCCAACCGGATTTCGTCCATTCCGTACTCCTCCAGCCCGGCATTCACCGTTTTCAGTCTTTGTTTTTCGTTTCGATCAGGTCCGCCAGGGTGACGCCCTCAAGAAAAGCCTGGATCATCTCCCCCAGCCTGCTCCACATGGGCAGCGTCACGCACTGCTGCGCCCGGGGGCACGGCGCCGCCCCCGCTTCCAGGCAGGCCACCGGCGCCAATTCCCCTTCCGTCAGGCGCAGGATGCTGCCCACGGTGTATTCCTGCGGCTTCTTCGTCAGGCGGTAGCCGCCGCCCTTGCCCCGCACCCCGGCCAGCATCCCTGCCTGCACCAGGCCCTTGAGGATGCTTTCCAGGTATTTTTCGGATATATCCTGGCGGCAGGCAATTTCCTTCAGGGGCAGATATCCCTGTTCCTGCTGGTGCGCGGCCAGGTCCGCCATCACGCGCAGGGCGTAGCGCCCTTTGGTCGAAATCATGATCATCGCCGGTCCCTCCATTTTCAACCCATTATACCGCAAGGTTAGTAGGAAATCAATCCTGATTCTTTTCCTGTATCTTTCCTGTATTTCCCTTGACAAGAGGGGGAAAGCGTCTTATAATCCCGTTAAACCTATTTGAAAGGTGGGTTGATGATGATTTTTGCTCCCCTTCGCCCCGGCCACTGCTGGCGCTGTTGACTGCCCGCTGTCAGCAGGATTATTCGTTTCCGGAGCAGAATAAACCAACAGAATGAAGGAGGATTTTTCCATGAGCCGTATTTTCACATCCGCCGACCAGCTGATCGGCCATACCCCCTTGCTGCAGGTGACCCACATTGAGGAGCAGGAAAAGCTGGAAGCCAGCGTGCTGGTGAAGCTGGAATATTTCAACCCCGCCGGCTCGGTGAAGGACCGCATCGGCAAAGCCATGATCGACGACGCTGAGGCCAAGGGCCTGCTGAAAAAAGGCGCCACCATCATTGAGCCCACCTCCGGCAACACCGGCATCGGCCTGGCCGCCGTGGCCGCCGCCCGGGGCTACCGCATCATCATCGTGATGCCCGACACCATGAGCGTGGAACGCCGCCAGCTGATGAAGGCTTACGGCGCCGAGCTGGTGCTCACCGAAGGCGCCAAGGGCATGAAGGGCGCCATCGCCAAGGCGGATGAGCTGGCCGCCCAGATCCCGGGCAGCTTCATTCCCGGCCAGTTTGTCAACCCGGCCAACCCCGCGGCCCATTACGCCGCCACCGGCCCGGAAATCTGGGAAGATACCGACGGCCAGGTGGATATTTTCGTGGCCGGCGTGGGCACCGGCGGCACCGTCACGGGCGTTGGCAAATACCTGAAGGAGAAAAAGCCCCAGGTGCAGGTGGTGGCGGTGGAGCCCAAGGACTCCCCCGTGCTCAGCGAAGGCCATGCCGGCCCCCACAAGATCCAGGGCATCGGCGCGGGCTTCGTGCCCCAGGTGCTGGATACCGGCATCTATGACGAAGTGATCCCCGTGGCCAACGAGGACGCCTTTGCCACCGGCAAGCTGATGGGCAAAAAAGAGGGCGTACTGGTGGGCATTTCCTCCGGCGCCGCGCTGTTCGCCGCCATCCAACTGGCCAAGCGCCCGGAGAACAAGGGCAAAACCATCGTGGCCCTGCTGCCCGATACCGGCGACCGGTATCTGTCCACCCCGTTGTTTGCAGACTAAGCAGAAGGAGCGCACCATGATTCCCACTCCCGACGAGGCCCTGGCGCTGCTGAAGGAATACAACCAGGGCGAATTTCACCTGAACCACGGCCAGATCGTGGGCGACTGCATGCGCTGGTTCGCCGCCGATCAGGGCTTTGCCGGCGAAGCGGATTTCTGGCAGGCGGTGGGCATCCTGCACGACCTGGATTTTGAACTGTACCCGGAAGAGCACTGCATCAAAAGCCAGGAGATCATGCGGGAGAAGGGCCTGGACCCGCGCATCATCCGGGCCACGGCCAGCCACGGCTACGGCATTACGGTGGACATCGCACCGGAGCATCCCATGGAAAAGGTGCTCTATGCCGTGGACGAACTGACGGGCCTGATCGGCGCCGCGGCGGTGATGCGGCCCTCGGGCAGCGTGCAGGATCTGGAAGTGAAGTCCGTCAAAAAGAAGTTCAAGGACAAGCGTTTCGCGGCCGGCTGCTCCCGGGACGTGATCCAGCGCGGCGCGGACATGCTGGGGTGGGATCTGGATACCCTGATTGAAAAAACCATTCTGGCCATGCGCGCCAGCAGCCACGTGGCGTAAAAATCCATCATAAAACAAAGCCGGCGGGAAGAACAAGGCTTCCCGCCGGTTTTGTTGGTTTTCAGCCGGTTATTTTTGCCCGTAATAGGCGTTTTTCCCGTGCTTGCGCAGATAATGCTTGTCCAGCAGCGTCTGCTGCATGGGCCCCAGCCGGGGGTTGATCATCATGGCGTGCCAGTCCATGAACGCGCATTCTTCCATCACCACGGCGTTGTGCACCGCTTCAAAGGCGTCCTTGCCCCAGGCAAAGGGGCCGTGGCTGAACACCGTTACGCCGGGCACCTGCGCCGGGTCGATTCCCCGGCTGCGGAACGCCTCGATGATCACCGTGCCCGTTTCCTTTTCATATTCCCCGTTGATTTCCGCGTCGGTCATGGGCCGGGTGCAGGGAATGGGGCCGTAGAAATAGTCGCCCTGGGTGGTGCCCATCGCGGGAATATCCATGCCGGCCTGGGCAAAGGACGTGGCCCAGCGGGAATGGGTGTGCACGATGCCGCCGCATTCCGGAAAGGCTTTGTACAGTTCCAGGTGCGTGGGCGTGTCGCTGCTGGGCCGCCATTTTCCTTCCACCACGCGGCCTTCCAGATCCACCACCACCATATCCTCCGCCTGCATGGCGTCATATTCCACGCCGGAGGGCTTGATGACAAACAGCCCCTTTTCCCGGTCGATGCCCGAAACGTTGCCCCAGGTAAAGGTCACCAGGTTATGCTTGGGCAGCAGCAGGTTGGCCTGCCACACTTGTTCTTTCAATTGCTCCAGCATCATTCCTTGCCTCCCATCCATGCAATGGCCGCCTTTTCCACCGGCAGCGCCTTTTGATACCGCTCAAGGAAATCGGCAAAGCCGGCGATATCCTCCTCGTCCGCCGTCAGGGTGGAGGATTTGGCGCCCGCGAACACCTCTTTCTCCAGATACTGGTCCAGCGGCTGGCCGTTCTGCTTCCACAGCATGTAGCCCGCCAACAACGCCATGCCGTAGGGGCCGCCTTCCCCGGCGGTTTCCATCACGGATACCGGCGCGCCCACGGCGGCGCTCAGCATCCGCTGGCCCACGCCGGGGGTTTTGAAATAGCCGCCATGGCCGTACAGCTTTTCAATGGGCACCTTTTCTTCCTTCGTCAGGATGTCCAGGCCGATTTTCAGGGTGGCCAGGGCAGACAGCAGATGGGTGCGCATGAAGTTGGCCAGGGTCATTTTCGCGTCCGGCATCCGGGCGAACACCGGCCGGCCGGCGTCCAGGTCGGTAACGCCTTCCCCGGACAGGTAATTATAACTCAGCAGGCCGCCGCAGTCCTTATCCCCTTCCAGCGCCTTGTTGAACAGCAGTGTGTACAGGGTGTTTTTATCCACCGGCGCGCCGATGGCCGCCGCGAACTCGTCCAGCAGGTTCACCCAGGCGTTGATGTCGCTGGTGCAGTTGTTGCAGTGCACCATGGCCACAGGCTTGCCGTCCGGCGTGGTGACCATGTCGATTTCCCGGTGCACCCGGGGCATTTTTTCCACCACCACCATGGCGAAATCGCTGGTGCCGGCGGATACGTTGCCGGTGCGGACCGCCACGGAATTGGTGGCCGTCATGCCGGTGCCGGCGTCGCCTTCCGGCGGCGCAAAGGGGATGCCGCTGCGCAGATCCCCCTGGGGATCCAGGAACGCGGCGCCCGCCTCCGTCAGGAAGCCGGCGTTTTCCCCGGCCATTTTGTGGGCCGGCAGCACGTCCTTCAGCCGCCACGGGTAGCCCATTTTCCCAATCAGCGCGTCAAATTTCTCCATCATCGCGCCGTCGTAATCCATTTTCCCGCTGTCGATGGGGAACACGCCGCTGGCTTCGCCGATGCCCAGCACATTTTCCCCCGTGAGCTTTTCATGCAGGTATCCGGCCACGGTGGTGATGTGGTGCAGCTTATGCAGGTGCTCCTCCCCGTTCAGCATGGCCTGATACAGGTGGGCGATGCTCCAGCGCTGGGGAATGTTGAACCCGAACAGTTCCGTCAGCTGCGCCGCGGCTTCCCCGGTCATGGTGTTGCGCCAGGTGCGGAATTCGGTCAGCGGCTTTCCCTCCGCGTCAAAGGGCAAATAGCCGTGCATCATGCCGGAAATGCCGATCGCGCCCACTTCCGTCAGCACAGCGCCGTATTTTTCCCGGACATCCCGTTTCAGGTCGGCAAAGCACGCCTGCACGCCGCTGTGGATCGCCTCCATGGAATACGTCCATACGCCGTCCACCCATTGATTTTCCCATACATGGCTGCCGGAAGCGATGGGCATATGCTGCCCGTCGATCAGTACCGCTTTGATGCGGGTGGAGCCCAGTTCAATGCCCAGCGCCGTATGCTTCAAATCCATCGCACTTTCATCCTTTCCGCTGTTTTCCGCAGGGGTCCGCGGCCAATTCGTTCTTTTGCTTCATTATGCCTTTTTTCCCAGCGCTTGTCAATGCCGGCGGCAAATCTTTCAGCCGCCGCGCCCGGCGCAGCCGGTGCTTTCCTTTTTCATGCAGCCTGCCGAGGGGCACGCGGCGCAGCCGCCCTCCCCCGTTTCCCGCAGCGCCGGGGGCAGCTGCTCGCCTACCGCCTTCATGGCGTCGATCACTTCGTCCGGCGGCAGGGGCGACGCGATGCCCGCCAGGGCCAGATCGGCCGCCACCAGGGCGCCGGCCACGCCGGAGGCGTTGCGGTACACGCAGGGCACCTCCACCAGCCCGTGCACCGGGTCGCACACCAGGCCCATCACGTTCATCAGCGCAAAGGCGCAGGCATCGGCGCTTTGCCGGGCGCTGCCGCCCCGCAGGAACGTCAGGGCCGCCGCCGCCATGGCCGCCGCGCTGCCGCACTCCGCCTGGCAGCCGCCCTGGGCCCCGGAAATGCTGGCCCGGACCGCGATCACTTCGCCCACCGCCCCGGCCACCACCAGGGCGTCGATCAGCTGCTCATCGGTCAGGCCGTATTCCTCCTGGGCCGTCAGCAGCGCGGCAGGCAGGATGCCGCAGGCCCCGGCCGTGGGGGCCGCCACGATCTTGCCCATGGCGGCGTTGCACTCGGCAATGGCCAGGGCCCGGGCCGCGGCGCGGCCCAGCAGCGTGCCGCCCGCGGTGCGGTTTTCCGTTACGGCAGCCTGCAGCCGGGCGGCCTGACCCCCTGTCATGCCGCTCATGGAATGCAGCTTGGGATCAAACCCCTTTTCCGCGCTTTGCCGCATCACGGCCAGGGCTTCCCGCATACGCCCGTGGATTTCTTCCCGGGAAAGACCGTTGTATTTTTCTTCGCTGCGCTTGGCCGCCTCCGCCAGGCCGATGCCTTCCGCGGCGGCAACCAGGCTGCTCAGGGAATCGTTCATCCTTGCTCTTCTCCTTCCCCGTCAGATTTGCCTAAGCAGCGTCACGTCGCCGACGTTGGGCAGATGGCGCAGGGCGTCCAGCAGTTTTTCGTCCGGCAGGGCGTCCAGGGTAATGGCCATGATGGCCATGCCGCCCGCCTCCTTGCGGAACACCCGCATGGTGGCGATGTTGATCCGGGCGTTGGACAGCAGCTGCGTCACCGTGGCAATGGCCCCTGGCGCGTCCGTATGACGGATCACCAGGGTGGTTTTGTCGCCCGAAAAGCCCACCTCGATGCCGTCGATGTATTGAACCCGGATCCGTCCGCCGCCGACGGACGCCGCCTGCACCGTGATGTGCCGGCCCGTTTCCCCGGTCACCTCCAGCAGCACCGTGTTGGGATGGGCATCCCGCAGCCGCACCGGCTGAAAGGTGACGTCCAGCCCCTCCTCCCGGGCCAGACGCAGGCTGCGGCGCAGCCGTTCGTCGTCCACCGCCATGTCCATCAGGCCGCCGGTCACCGCCCGGTCCGTGCCGTGACCCCGGTAGGTTTTTTCAAAAGAGCCGTGAAAGGAAACCACCGCCTTCACGGGCTTTTCTCCCAACAGCTGCCGGGCCACCCGTCCAATCCGCGCCGCCCCGGC
>CACYGB010000075.1 GCA_902773895.1 uncultured Eubacteriales bacterium | reverse complement strand
ATGCTCATGATCGTGTTCGTGGTCATGATCATGGTCATGATGGTGTTTGTGCTCATCCTCGTCATGATCGTCATGGTCATGATGATGCTCATGCTCATGTTCATGTTCATGATCATGGTCATGATGATGTTCGTGCTCATCCTCGTCCTCATCGTCATCGTCGTCGTGATGATGCTCATGCAGCTCCACGTGGATTTCGATGGGCTTTCCGCTTTCGATCACGTCCAGCACGGTGTCGGCGTCCAGGTCGTCCCAGGGGGTGGTGATGATGCGGGCGTCGGGATGCTGCTCCAGGATCAGGGCGCGGCTCTTTTCGATGCGGTCTTCGTTCAGCAGCTGGGTGCGGCTGAAAATGATGGTGGCGGCGGACTTCACCTGGTCGATGAAGAATTCGCCGAAGTTCTTCATATACATGCGGCACTTGCTGGCGTCCACCACGGTGGCGCAGCCGGCGATGGTCAGGTCGCTGTGGCGGGTTTTGGCCTTTTCCACGGCGGCGATGATTTCGCTCAGCTTGCCCACGCCCGTGGGCTCCACCAGGATGCGGTCCGGATGGTAGGTTTCGATCAGTTCGTCGATGCTCTTTTGGAAATCGCCGGCCAGGGTGCAGCAGATGCAGCCGGAATTCAATTCGGTCACGGTGATGCCGCTGTCCTTCATGAAGCTGCCGTCAATGCCGATTTCGCCGTATTCGTTTTCCAGCAGGATCACTTTTTCCTTGGCGATGCTGCCGCCCAGCAGTTTTTTGATCAGCGTGGTTTTGCCGGCACCCAAAAAACCGGAAATAATGTTGACTTTGACCATGGTGAATCACTCCTTTGAACTTCTATATACAGGGGCTGGTTTTCAGTATGCGGCGGATGATCCGCCAACTTGTATTATAACAGACTTGTCAAGGGCTTTTGCGTCCTTTTTGCCTGTTTTTTTCGTTGATTTCCGGTTTTTTCTGCGCTATACTGGGGAAAAAGGAGGTGGCGCGCGTGCAGCCCTTGGTGCTGATTGGGCAAATGGAGAAGGGAAAGGCCATGCGGCTGTCCTTCCTGGCGTCCTCCATGGGGATCCGCGTGCGGGAGATCGCGCCCGGGGAAGCGGGATGCACGCTGGGGATGCTGTGCGGCCTGGATCCCCTGCAGGCCCGGGCAGGCGTCCTTTCCCGGGAAATGATGGTGATGGCCTTCTTCCCGGAACCGCTGATGGATGCGTGGCTGAAGGCCATGCGGAACACGGGGGACACCGTGGCGCTGAAAGCCGTGCTGACGCCTTACAACCGGCTATGGACGGCGCAGAAGCTGGCCGGCGAATTGCTGGCGGAGCACAGGTCGTTTCAGGCAAAGGAGAAGAACGTATGAAGCTGGTGCTTCCTTCCCCGGAATACGCCGGGGAAATCGCGGCATACCGCCGGGAGTTTTTGCAGCAGGGCGGCTCCATGGACGGCGCCGGTCCGCTGCGCCGCATGGAGGATCCGCTGGAATGGATCGCTTTTTGCCAAAGGCTGATGCGCGGCGAAGCGGAGGACTGGGTGGCGGACACCCAATTCCTGTACGTCCGGGAAGCGGACGGAAAAATCGTGGGGATGATGGACGTGCGCCATGATCTTAACGACTATCTGGCGGAATACGGCGGCCACATCGGTTACTCCGTGCGGCCCGGCGAGCGGCGGAAGGGCTATGCCGGCCGGATGCTGGCCCTGGGCCTGGATTACTGCTGGGATCAGCTGGGGCTGGACCGGGTTATGGTCAACTGCCTGGAGGAAAACGAAGCCAGCCGCCGCACCATCCTGAAAAACGGCGGGGTTTACGAAAGGACCGTGGTGGAAAAACGGGGCGAAAGGAGCCGCACGATCCAGCGGTACTGGATCGCCAGGCCGCGGACGATGCTGGTAACGGGCTTTGCGCCCTTCGGCGGGCAAAATGTGAACCCCTCCTGGGAGGCGGTGCAGGCGCTGCCGGATACCATCGGCCCCTGGCGGATCAAAAAGCTGCTGCTGCCGGTGACGTTTGGCCGGGCGGCGCGGGAGGCCATCCAAAAAGCGCGGGAAATACGGGCCGGCGCGGTGCTCAGCGTGGGCCAGGCGGGCGGACGGAAAGCGGTGACGCCGGAAAGGATCGGCATCAACCTGCGGGACGCCCGGCTGCCGGATCAGGAGGGCCAAACGCCCCGGGACGAGCCCGTCGTGCCGGAGGGTCCGGCGGCATACTTTGCCACGCTGCCGGTGAAAAGGATGGCGGAGGCCGTCGCCGCGGAGGGAATCCCGTGCCAGGTTTCCTGCTCGGCCGGCACGTATGTGTGCAACGACGTGCTGTACAGCCTGCTGCATGCCTTTAACGGAACGGCAGTGCGCTGCGGCTTTGTGCATGTGCCGTACATGGACGGCCAGGGGGAGCCCAGCCTGCCGCTTTCCGCCATCGTCCGGGCGCTGGAAGCCATCATCCGGGAAATCGGGGAAACGGGGAGTGATCCCCAAAGCCGCCAACAGACGGACGGATGAGAGCGCGAAGCGTTTCTTCAAGGCTGCGGCGCGGGCCGTCCGAATCAAACATAAAAAGGAGCCGGCTGACGCAGCCGGCTTCCTGTGTATCAGGAGCAGGACGAAAAGGGAGCGAATCACCTTCCCGCCCCGTTGGAAATCATTCCGGGCTGTGCGGAAAAACGCATGTCCGGAATGCAGATCCACGGATGGAATGGATGTTTTCCGAAAGGATCGTTCGGGAAACACGTATATTTTAACACGTTTTCTCAAAATTCGTCAAGAAAAAACCGAAATTCTGCCTTTTTTCTGCAAATTGACGAAGGAAACGTTCGCCTTTTTGTACAACTTATCGAAAAACCATGTTGGATCGGGGAAAAAGCCGGCCAACCCGAAAAAACACGAAAAAACGGCCGCTCCGGGCGAAGCGAAAAGCGGGAACCGGGAGGATTCCCCGGCAATTGACAGAAAATGCAAAAAAGCCTATAATACCCCCTGAACTTTTTTGCAGCGGGGTGAAAAGCGTTGGAAAGCAGAGGCGCAGTTTTCCGGAAGGGGATGCGGGACGGGATTCCCATTATGCTGGGGTATCTGGCCGTTTCCTTTTCCTTTGGCATCATGGCGCTGAAAGCGGGGCTGACCACCTTTCAGGCGGTGCTGATGTCGCTGCTGAACCTGACGAGCGCCGGCCAGTTTGCCTCCCTGTCCGTGATCGCCGGCCTGGGCGGCTATGCGGAATTGGCGCTGAGCCAAATGATCATTAACCTGCGTTACTGCCTGATGAGCTGCAGCCTGAGCCAGAAAATCGACCCCCAGGCGCCGTTTTTCCACCGCTTTCTGGTGGCGTACGGCAATACGGACGAGGTGTTTGCCCTGTCCTCGGCGGTGAAGGGGCCGCTGTCGCCTTTCTATTCCTACGGCGCGATCCTGGTGGCGGTGGCCGGATGGACGGCCGGCACGTTCCTGGGCGCCGTGGCGGGCAGCATTTTGCCCGCGCGGGTGCTCAGCGCCCTGGGTGTGGCACTGTACGCCATGTTTATTGCCATCATTGTTCCTCCGTCCCGGGAAAGCAAGGTGCTTCGGGTGCTGATCCTGGCCGCCATGGCCGTCAGCACGGTGTTCACCTTCGCCCCGCTGCTGCGGGATATTTCCGGCGGCATCCGGGTGATCATCCTGACGGTGGCTGTGGCCGCCGTGGCGGCATGGGCCGCGCCGGTGAAGGAGGAAATGCCGTGAACGTGTATCTTGCCATCCTGGTCATGGCCGCGGTGACCTACCTGATCCGCATGCTGCCGCTGACGCTGATCCGAAGGACGATCAAAAACCAGTTTCTCCGTTCCTTCCTGTATTATGTGCCTTATGCCACGCTTTCCGTGATGACCTTTCCGGCCATCCTGTCCGCTACGGCGTCGCCCTGGTCCGGCCTGGCGGGGTTTGTCACGGCGCTGGTCCTGTCCTGGAAAAAGAAGGGGCTGATCCTGGTGTCCGTCTGCGCGTGCGCTGTGGTGTTCCTGATGGAGCTTGCCATCGCGTAAGAATCTTTTATTTCCGGATAAGAAAGTGCTTCCCGAGTGGGAAGCGCTTTTTTGATTCTTTTTGGCGTATGGGCTTGTGTGGAACAACAAAATATGGTAGAATAAAAAAAATGAACAACTGCACATTGTGGAACCAAAGCGCGGATGCGTTTTGAAAATAAAGAAAGAGGTGCTACCATGAAGAAACTGTTTGCTCTGGTACTGGCTCTGGCCATGGTGCTGACCCTGGTTCCCGCCATGGCGGAAGGCAACGTGCTGCGTTACGGCGCGGAAACTGAACCGGCCGGCTTTGACCCCCACACCATTTCCTCCCATGCGTCCATCCGGGTGATGAACCAGGTGTACAACCAGCTGGTGGATGTGAATGAAAACCTGGAAGTGGTGCCCGAGCTGGCCACCTCCTGGGAAATTTCCGACGATAACCTGACCTACACCTTCCATCTGGCCGACAACGTGTATTTCCATTCCGGCCGGAAAATGACCGCTGAGGACGTGAAGTACTCCTACGAGCGGATCCTGAACCCCGATCTGGGCGCTCTGGGCAATTCCGCCAGCTATGCCGGCGGCGTGGACACCATTGAAGTGGTGGACGAAGCTACCGTGAAAATGACCCTGAAGGCCGTGAACGTGGCGTTCCTGAGCAGCCAGTCCTCCTCCTACTGCTCCATCGTGGACAAGGACGTGGTGGAAGCCAACGAAGGCAGCCTGCTGCGCGCCGACGCCGGCACCGGTCCCTACACCCTGGGCGAATGGGTGGCCGACAACCATGTGACCGTGAACGCTTACGACAAGTACTTTAACGAAGCAGGCAAGGCCTCCTTTGACGCCATCGAATTCTACGTCATGACCGACGCCTCCTCCCGCCTGAACGCGCTGCGTACCGGCGCTGTGGACCTGATCGTGGCGGACACCGCCATGCTGGACCTGGTGGGCGAAAACGATCCCATCCAGGTGATTTCCTACCAGACCCGGGACTATGTGGGCCTGTTCATGAACTGCGGCCGCGAGCCCTTCAGCAATCCCCTGGTGCGCCAGGCGGTGAACTACGCCCTGAACCGCGAAGAAATCAACGACTTCGCTTATAACGGCACCGCCGCCATCTCCGGCTTCATTCCCGCTTCCATGGGCCACTGGGCTGTGGACGTGAATGAAAAGGACTACTACACCCAGAATATCGAAAAGGCCAAGGCCCTGATGGCGGAAGCCGGCTATCCCAACGGCTTTGAAACCGTGATCACTGTGGGCCTGGAAGACGGCATCCGGGATATGGGCATGGTGGCCCAGCAGCAGCTGGCCGAAATCGGCATCAAGGCGGAAGTGAAGAACGAAGAAAACGCCCAGTACATCGACGACTGGAAGGCCCATAACTTCGACATCATGATCTGCCACAACGGCGCCGGCTCCGACCCCAACCGCGGCGTGGCGTTCTTCTTCTCCAGCACCGGTTCCGCCAACATCCAGGATTATTCCAATGCCCGGGTGGACGAACTGTGCGTGCTGGGCGCCAGCACCACCGACGACGCGCAGCGGGAAGCGTACTACAAGGAAGCCATCAACATCATCCTGGATGAATGCGCCACGGCCATCGTTTCCTGCCCCATGGCATACTTCCTGGCGTCTCCCGCGCTGCAGGGCTATGCGCCCAGCGCTTCCAACACCAGCGACTTCTCCGGTGTGACGCTGAACAAGTAACAGAAACTGAATTGCGGCAGGTGCGGGGCGGTGTTCCCGCACCTTGCCTTTTCCGATTGAATTTCCCCAAGAGGAGAAAATCATGCGTGACTATATCATCCGCCGACTGCTGGGGCTGATTCCGATCCTGATCGGGATCAGCGTCGCCATTTTTGTGATCATGCAGCTGATCCCGGGCGACGTGGTATCCGGCATCCTGGGCATTGAGCAAACCCCCGAGCTGCGGGAAATGTGGGAAAGGAAACTGGGCCTGGACAAACCGCTGGTGGAGCAGTATTTCAACTGGATCGGCAAGGCGGTCACCGGGGATTTCGGGGAGTCGTTCCGGACCGGTGCGCCGGTATTCCCGGAAATCATCAGCCGCTTCAAAATCTCCGCCGAGCTGGCAATTCTGGGCTGCATCATCGCCTGGATCATCGCGCTGCCGCTGGGCATCATTTCCGCGCTGAAGCGCAACAGCGTCATTGACCGGATCGTGCGCGTGGTGGCCCTGATGGGCGTATCCATTCCCAATTTCGCTTCGGCCACGCTGATCATCCTGTTCCTGGCCAAAGGGTTCAATTATCATACGCCGGTGAAGTACGTGGGCCTGCTGGAGAATTTCGGCACCAACATGGAAATCATGCTGCTGCCGGCATTCATCCTGGGCTCGGTCATGGCCGGTTCCGTGATGCGCATGACGCGCTCCTCCATGCTGGAGGTGCTCCGGCAGGACTACATCAAGGCCGTTCGGGCCAAGGGCGCGCCGGAAAAGGTGACCATTTTCCGGCATGCGTTCAAAAACAGCTCCATTCCCATCGTCACTTTGATCGGTATGCAGATCGGCAGCCTGATGGGCGGCACGGTGGTGATCGAGCAGATTTTCTCTATTCCCGGCCTGGGGCAGCTGACGCTGACCGGCATCACCCAGCGGGATTTCCCGGTGGTGCAGGGATGCGTGCTGTTCATTGCCTTTGTTTACGTGATCGTGAATCTGCTGGTGGATATCCTGTATACATATATCGACCCGCGGATCACCTATACCTGAGGAAGGAGCGTGAGTGGAATGAAAAAAGCCGTGAAAAACCGCGCTCTTCCCGGCAATGAAAGCCTGCTTCGCCAGCTGTGGAACGATCCCATGGGCCGCGCCGGCATGATCGGCGTGACCATCGTGATCCTGCTGGCTGTGTTTGCGCCGTGGATCGCCCAGTACGACGTGGCAAAAATGCACGCCAGGGATAAGCTGATGGCGCCCTGCGCCAAATACTGGTTCGGAACCGACAATTTCGGCCGCGACGTGTTCAGCCGCATCGTGTACGGCGCGCAGGTGTCCCTGGTGGTGGGCATCGTGGCCGTGGGCATCGCGGCGGGTTTCGGCTATCTGTTCGGGATGATCGCCGGCTTCTTCGAAGGCCGGGTGGAAAGCGTGATCATGATGGTGATGGACGTGATTTTCGCGTTTCCCTCCATTCTGCTGGCGCTGTTTATCGTCTCCGCTCTGGGCACCAGCATCGTGAACACCATGATCGCCATCGGCATCGTGAATATCCCGGTGTTCTGCCGAACCGTGCGCGCCTCGGTAAAAACGGTGAAATCCACCGATTATATTGCCAACGCCCGGTCCATCGGCCTGAAAAAAATGAGCATCCTGTTCAAGCACGTGACGCCCAACGTGATGGCGCCTTTTACCGTGCAGGCCACCCTGGCCCTGTCCGGCGCCATTTTGACGGAGGCCTCCATGAGCTTCCTGGGCCTGGGCATCCAGCCGCCCAATCCCTCCTGGGGCAGCATGCTGTCCGACGCCCGCAAATTCATGGAACGGGCGCCCTGGCTGGTAATTTTCCCGGCGCTGTTCATCATCATGACCATCCTGTCCTTCAACGTTCTGGGGGATGCCCTGCGGGACGTGCTGGATCCCAAGCTGAAGCTGTAAGGAGGACGGACGATGGACAATTTGCTTGAAATCAGGAATTTGAAAATCACCACCCTCCGGGGGAAAAACACCGTCCGGCTGCTGGACCGGGTGGATCTGAACATCCGGAAAAAGTGCTCGTTCGGCATCGTGGGGGAGTCCGGCTGCGGAAAATCCATTACCGCCAACGCCATTCTGGGCCTGCTGCCCTATCCGCTGCAGGTCAGTGAAGGCTCCATCCGCTATGACAGCAAGGACGGGGAAAAGGAATTGCTGAAGCTGAGCAAGAAGGAAATGCGCAGCGTGCGGGGCCAGGAAATTTCCATGATCTTTCAGGAACCCATGACGTCGCTGGACCCGATTTTCAATGTGGAAATGCAGATGAACGAAGCGCTCTCCTTCCATCATCCCCGGATGAGCAAGGGCGAGATGCGGGACCGAGCGCTGGAAATGCTGCGCAGGGTGAATATCCCCCGGCCGGAGCAGACGCTTTCTTCCTATCCGCATCAGCTGTCCGGCGGCCAATTGCAGCGCATCATGATCGCCATCGCGCTGATCAACGATCCCAGGCTGCTGCTGGCGGATGAACCCACCACGGCGCTGGACGTGACCATCCAGGCCCAGATCCTGAAACTGATGAACGACCTGAAGGAGCAGAACGACACCTCCATCATCATGATCACCCATGACCTGGGGGTCATCGCCGAAACCTGCGAGGAGGTGGCGGTGTTTTACGCCGGGCAGATCGTGGAGCAGGCCAACGTGGTGGATCTGTTCACCCAAACGGCGCATCCCTATACCCAGGGGCTGCTGCAGGCGGTCACGTCCCTGGGCAGCGAAACCAGGAAGCTGTACACCATTCCGGGCATCGTTCCACCCGGCGGCCAGTGGAACCAGGGCTGCCGCTTTGCGGACCGGTGCAGCCGGTGCATGGAAAAATGCCGCGGCCAGATGCCGGCGCTGACCGAGGTAGCGCCGGGGCACGTGTGCCGCTGCTTCCTGCACAGCGAGGAGGCAGAAGCATGAGCGAAACGAAAAAGGACGTGCTGCTGGACGTACAGCATCTGCAGGTGTATTTTCCCATCCGGCGCGGATTGATGAAAAAAGTGGTGGGCCACGTGCACGCGGTGGAGGACGTGAGCTTTTCCGTGCGCCGCAGGGAGGTATTCGCCCTGGTGGGCGAATCGGGCTGCGGCAAAAGCACCACGGGCAGCGCCATCCTGCGCCTGATCGAGCCTACCGGCGGCCAGGTGTTCTTTGAAGGGGAAAACCTGAGCAAACTGACGGACGAACAGCTGCGCCTGAAACGCCGGGACATGCAGTTTATTTTCCAGAACCCCTACGCGTCGCTGAATCCGCGCATGAACGTGTGGAAGCTGCTCAGCGAGCCTTTGAAGGTGCATTTTGATTTGCCGCCCCAGGAATTGCGCCGGCGGGTGGAGGAGATGCTGGACCGCATCGGCATGACGCCGGATCAGCTGGAACGCTATCCCCATCAGTTTTCCGGCGGGCAGAAGCAGCGCATTTCCATTGCCCGGGCGCTGATCACGCATCCCAGCTTCGTGGTGGCGGATGAGCCGGTGTCCGCCCTGGACGTATCCATTCAGGCGCAGATCCTGAACCTGATGATGGAACTGCAGCAGGATATGGAATTGTCCCTGATATTCATTTCCCATGACCTGAACGTGGTGCGCCATATCAGC